>DATKUX010000097.1:0-16911 GCA_035530395.1 Spirochaetia bacterium | reverse complement strand
TCGTCTAAACTCTTCCGGGATTCTACAGAAATGACAGCTGGTCTAATCAGAGGAATCTCCGCCGCCATTTGTCGCAATAACTCCTGGTGCCAGTTTTTCCCTTCCGGTTTAGCCTTGTGTCGAAGGAGGTGGCAATGAGTTCAAAGAGAACTTCAAAACCGGTGTAGAAACTATGCAAGTTGAGCGCGGCGCTGTCTATGTAAAAATCGTCACCGGTTTTTCTGGCTAGCTCCCAAGCCCGCTGAACACGCTTGACAATCTTCTCGAGCTCCAAAAGATCTTCCCGCATTCTTCCGACTAACGCAAGGTGTGCCCGGTTCATATTTCCACACCTTCCTTCTCAATGGCCTTTCGTATGGAGTCGCGACATGTCCCCACATCCACGAGATCAACATCAAACTCAGCGCTCAGGCCGGTTACAGCACCTACTGCGGCATAAAAGCGATCGGGAGGGATGTCCCAGGCTGCCAGATCGACGTCTGACCAACGGTTGAACCATAATTGGTGAGCCAGCGAACCAAAAACGGCCACCTTTTCGGCTCCATAGCAATCCTTTAGAAGGGAAGCTGCCTCACGAGCGAGCTTCCATGCCCGCTCCCGGCGCAGCAACAATTCCGTGCCGGGAGCAGAATTGTGATCCGCGTAACCTAGCGGATATTTTTGCCTCAAGTAAGTGGCCAGATTCTTCTCGGCCATCGAAGCCGCCCACTCCCTTTGTTTATGGACCGTCCGAATCACCTCTGCGTCGGCAGAAACGATCCGAGCCTTTTACAAGGATTTTATCGCTTTGCGAATAAGATGTCAATAACAGGGAAAGGGCAAGTCGCGTGCGTACCAGGGAGAATGGGTGCAGAGCTTATGGAACTGGGGAGTCGGTCCGGGATTTCCGGTTCTGGAAATCTTTTTTCCGGCCGCGGCGTTTTTCAGCTTTCTTTCATCCAGGATAGACTTGGGTATATCTTACCAGCGGGGAATTCGATTTTGAACGGAGGATGCCGGGAAATGGAGCGGTACAGGCTCGGTGTTCTGGTGGCGGTGGTTCTGGTGTTGTTGGGTCTGGGGGTGTATATGGGCCGCGGCATGGTCGGTACGGGCACACCAACACCGCCGGCCAAGAATAAGACGGCCGCAGCCCGCCGGTTCATCGCCGGGCTGGTGCTGGATGTGACCGGCAACTCCCTGGTGGTGCATCAAAACAAGGGTGCCACCATTTTCACGGTGGCAACGGGACCGGATACCAAGATACTCAAGAAGGGCGGACAGAAGGCCGTTTTGGCCGACATCAAGCCGGGCCTGACAGTGGCGGCCCAAGGGGATTTTACCGCCGGCTACCTGAAGGCGACCTTGGTCAGGATTCAGGGCGGCCAGGCCTGGAACACGGGCTACCTGCCCAACCCACCTGGATAATCAGCGGGAGCGGCCGGGCCGCGCTCACCGACATTGAGCCCGGCCGGCAGATTGCGGCCATGGGTGACTTCACCGCCGGCTACCAGCGGGCGGGCCTGATCATCATCCTGGGCGGCCAGGTCTGGCACACGGGTTACGTGCCCAACCGACTGCCCCTGCAGAAGACGGTCACGAGCCCGGTCAATCACATCATCTACCTGATCCAGGAAAACCATTCCTTTGACAACTACTTCGGCCACTACCCCGGCGCCGACGGAATCCCGGCCGGGACGCAACTGCCTGCGGAGCCGGGTTCTGCCGCATCCGTAACGCCCTTCCACCTGACATCCCTGAACCACGACCTGCCCCACGACTGGGATACAGCCCATCTGGCCTGGGACTGCGGGAAGATGGACGGCTTCGTCTGGGCCGAGAAGAGCAAGGATACCATGGGCTACTATGATCAGGGCGACCTGCCCAATTACTACGAGCTGGCCGGGCATTTCGCGCTGTACGATAATTTCTTTTCCTCGCTCCTGGGTCCCTCGTTGCCCAACCACCTGTACACCGTGGCGTCCCAATCCGGCGGTGTGACCCGCAACCTCCTGAAGGCGCCGGAGGGCGGCTTCGGTTTCCCGACCCTGGTCGGGCTTCTGCAGGGCTCGGGCGTAAGCTGGAAATATTACGACGGCAGGGCGAATCCGCACACCTTCTGGCTCTGGAACCCGCTGCCCGGCTTCACTTCTTTCCAGAAAAGCCCGCAGCTGATGGATCACATCTATAATGTATCCCAATATTTCCAGGACCTGCACGACGGCACCCTGCCGCAGGTCAGCTGGATTGTGCCCAACGTGGTGGAGAGCGAGCACCCGCCGGCTGATGACCGGGTGGGCATGTGGTACACTACGGCCGTCATCAACGCTCTGGAGAAGAGTCCCTATTGGCAGGACAGCGTGATCGTGCTGGCCTGGGATGACTACGGCGGCTTCTACGACCACGTGGCTCCCGCCCAGGTGGATACCTTCGGTTACGGACCGAGGGTGCCGGCCATCGTCATATCCCCGTATGCCCCAGCCGGCCAGGTGGTGCATGACCGCTACGACCTCACGTCGGTCCTCAAGTTCATCGAGGACCGCTTCGGGCTGCAATCCCTAACGCAGCGGGACGCCCGGGCTGCCGACATCGGGAGTTCCCTCCGCTATGACCGGCCTCCCGTAGCGCCCCTGTTCATTACACCCGGATGGTGATGTCAGCGAATCCGGATCCGGTAGCGCCGGAGCCAGAAGTCCAACTGGACGTAGTAGGAGAACAACTGGGGCAGGCCCATTAACTGAGAGAACCAGGGCTGACCGGCAAAGAGGGTGTTTTCCGAGGCCAGTTGCCGCGCTTCGGCCGGATTTAAAAGCCCGTTCAGGGGTGAGGCGGGGTCGTCCAGAAGCTGCAGGAACCAGGAGCGGCAGGCCGCCAGGTAACTGGGGTTGTGGGTGGACGGGTAAGGGCTTTTGCGCCTGGTCACGATTTCCTTGGGAAGGACTCCTTCCAGGGCGCGGCGCAGGATGCCCTTGGGCATGCCGCCCGTCGTTTTCATGGCCCAGGGAATGTTCCAGACATACTCCACCAGGCGATGGTCACAAAAAGGAACTCGTACCTCCAGGCCTACGGCCATGCTCATGCGGTCTTTGCGATCCAGAAGGGTAGCTAAAAAACGCGTGATGTTGAGGTACAACAGATCCCGCATCCGCGCCTCCCCGGCCTCCTCCCCGGGCAGGCGGGGCACCTCGGCCAAGGCATCCCGGTAGCGGTCGGCCAGGTATTCCTCGGCCCGGATGTGGTCCGCCAAGTCCGGCGAGAGCAACTGGAGGCGTTCTTTGACCTTCCTGATCCAGGGAAACCCTTTGGCCGCCAGGTCCTGGGGCAGGTGAAACCAGGGGTAGCCGCCGAAGATTTCGTCCGCGGCTTCGCCGGATACGGCCACGGTAGCCTCTTTTTTTATCTCGCGGCAGAACAGCAGGAGGGAGGTGTCCACGTCGCCCATGCCCGGCTGGTCACGGGCGATCAGGGATGCCGGCAGGCCTTCGACCAGTTCGGGGGTATCCAGCAGCACCTTGCGGTGGTCGGTGGCGAAGAGTTGGGAGACCTTATCCACCCAGGGGTCGTCGCGGTTGGTCTGATAGTCGTCGGCCTTGAAATAGAGTTCGTTGCCGGCAAAATCCACCGAAAAGGTGCGTAAGCTCCCCATGCCGGCCTTTTGGTAGGCGGCGGTGGCAAACGCGGTTACGGCGCCGGAATCCAGCCCGCCGGACAAGAGGACGCAAACCGGGACATCGGAAACCAGTTGACGGTCTACGGTATCTTCCAATAACTCGCGGATACGCGCGGCGGTGGCCGCAGTATCGTCGGGGTGGGCATGGCTCTCCAGGGACCAGTAGCGCCGCAAGGTCAAGCCCCGGCGGTCGTACGTGAGGCAACAACCGGGCCTCAATTCCGCAACGCCGCGAAAAATGCCGTGGCCGGGTGTCCGGGAGGGACCCATGACAAAGATCTCGGCCAGACCCTCGGCGTCCAGGACCGGTTCGACGGCCGGGCAGGCCAGCAGGGCCTTCAACTCCGAAGCATAAACCATGCTCCGGCCCCTTTGGGCATAAAACAGCGGTTTGACTCCCAGACGGTCGCGGGCCAGGAAGAGGCTCTGGTTGTAGTCGTCCCACACGGCGAAGGCGAAGATGCCGTTTAAGTGGTGCACGCAGCCCAATCCCCAGTGCATGTAGGAGACAAGGAGAACCTCCGTGTCGGAACGGCTGGTGAAGCGGTAACCGAAGGCCTCCAACTCGGAGCGCAGCTCGGCCGTATTATACAGTTCACCGTTGTAGCCCAGGACGCAAGTGCGCAAGCCCTGCCGGCGCACCATGGGCTGGGCGCCGCCTTCGGGGTCGATTACGATCAGGCGGCGGTGGGCCATGGCCGCGTGAGCCGACAGCCAGAATCCGGCCGCGTCCGGACCGCGGGGAGCCAGAGCTTTACCCATGGCTTCCAATACCGGCTGGGAGCAACTGAGGTCCGCTTCCCAATCCACTATGCCCGCAATGCCGCACATGATTTAACCCCCTAAGATAAAAATTTGGTCGGCAAAAGGCCTCTTCCCCGGACCGGTCAGCCGGCCCGTGCAATGCGCCCTATATAACTATGCCTGGGCGGTTTATTCGGTTCCAGGTCACTGGGTTGCCGGGGGCGTTCCTTTTCTTGTTTTTCCGGCCCGGGAGCCCGGTGGAGGCAGTCCGAACCAGAAAACAGGTTGCCTTTTGCAAAGATCCGCCTCAATGGGCGGTCCGGGGTGTGGACATATTAGGGGCAGGGCAGTTAAAGAGGGTTCAGGCTGGTGTCGTATATTGCCCACCTGAGGTTGGGAAAGTGAGTTGTTACACCGGCCCTAAGAAGGTCTGCCGGACTGACGGACGGGTCTGTCTGCAGCCTGGTGGTACCGCCCGTCGGCGGTGCGGGGCCGGGGTAAAGCTAAATGGGGGGCCAAAAGACAAATAAGGTGGTGGGCAGCTCTAAAACCGGGAAGAACAGGAGGCTGTAAAAAATTTTTCATGGGTCTGGCATTCGTGTCTTTTTTTTGTTATAATACTTACCGTATAAATAAGCGGGGTACAACGTCGTACCTTGAGGAATGGCAACGGATGCCCAGGGTGGGAGAATTCCCCCCGGGTTTTTCTTTTTTTCTGGTTCAATGCTGAGGGGAGGCACGGGGCGATGTACAGCTCCACCGTTGTTCTGGCTTCGCGTGATCCAGCGCTCCGCAAGACGATCAAGAGCATCCTCCTGACGACCGACCGCACGGTGGTGGGTGAGGCGGAAGACAGTATCAACGCTCTGAAGATGATCCGCACCCGTCAACCGGACATGGTCATCATCGACGAGGATTTGAAGAACGCGTCCGGCCTGGAGGTGGCTACCATAGCCGGGCAAGACCGGCTGGCCCCGGTCGTCTACATTACCAGTTACCCGGGGCAAAGCTCCTCAGCCGCGCTGAAAGAACTCTGGATATTCGCGCTGGTACCGAAACCGGTGGACGAGGTTCATCTTCTGCTTTCCATGGATTTGGCCGAAGCCGGCTTTCACAAGTTAATGGAAATGGAGAAGGAGATCGCCCAGTTGAAGGAAACGCTGCAAAGCCGCAAAGCGGTGGAGCGGGCCAAGGGCATTCTCATGGAGACCATGGGTATCTCCGAGAGCGAAGCCTTCAAGCGGATCCAGAAGCAGAGCATGGACAGGCGTACCTCCATGCGGGTGGTGGCGGATGCCATCATCATGGCCCACGACCTGCAGTCGGGGGGAAAGGTCCGGAAAAAGTTATAGCCCGTTCCCCGGGCGGTTGCATTTTGCCTGCCGTCTGATATAATATAGGGTGAAATTCCATAGTTACGGAAAACAAAGGCGTTTTCCGTCGATGGGCGAAGATGCCCTCGTGGCGAGAGAAGTGACTGTGTCTCTTGCTAGGAGGGTGTTTTGTGTTTTCAGGCCTTTGACGGGGAGGGGGTTGTTTGGGGATACCGGGGAAGGATACTAAGACAACCGTTTCGACAAAACAAGAGGAGGTCATGCGTATGTCCAAGTCGGCCGGTGATGTCCTGGCTTTGGCCAAGGAAAAAGACGTGTGTATGGTTGACCTGAAGTTTATCGACCTGCCTGGCATGTGGCAACATTTCACCGTACCCCTGGGTGAGCTTGATGAAACCAGCATGAAGGAAGGCTTCGGGTTCGACGGTTCCAGCATCCGTGGTTTCAAGGTCATCAACGAGAGCGATATGCTTCTGATTCCCGATCCGGATACCGCTATCATCGACCCGTTCTGCAAGGCGCCCACCCTGAGTCTGGTCTGCAACGTGGTGGACCCGGTAACCGGTAAAGGATACAGCCGTGACCCCCGCCAGGTGGCGATCAGGGCCGAGGAATACCTGAAGAGCACCGGCATCGCCGACGTCAGCTACTTTGGTCCGGAAGCAGAGTTCTTCATTTTGAACGACGTCCGCTACGACCAGAACCAGCATAGCGGCTACTACTACGTAGACTCGGTTGAAGGCATCTGGAACAGCGGTCGCGAGGAGATGCCCAACCTGGGCTACAAGCCCCGTTACAAGGAAGGCTATTTCCCGGTGCCGCCCACCGATTCCCAGCAGGACATCCGTACCGAAATGATTCTGACCATGATGAGCCTGGGGATTCCCATCGAGTGCCAGCACCACGAAGTGGCCACCGCCGGGCAGGCGGAAATCGACATGCGGTTCGGTCCGTTGACCAAGATGGCGGACCAGTTGATGTTGTACAAGTACGTGGTGAAAAACGTGGCCGTCCGGAACGGTATGACCGCCACCTTTATGCCCAAGCCCATCTTCATGGACAACGGGTCCGGCATGCACGTCCATCAGAGCCTCTGGAAGGGCGATACTCCGCTGTTTTTTGACGAGAAGGGCTATGCCCAGCTGAGCGAGATGGCCATGTATTACATAGGCGGACTCTTGAAGCACGCTCCCGCCTTGTGCGCTTTCTGCAGTCCGACTACCAACTCCTACAAGCGGCTGGTGCCCGGCTACGAGGCTCCCGTCAACCTGGTCTATTCGCAGCGCAACCGCAGCGCGGCCGTACGGATCCCGATGTACTCCAACAACCCGAAAGTTAAGCGCATCGAGTACCGTCCGCCCGATCCGTCCGCCAATCCCTACCTGGCTTTCTCCGCTCTCCTGTTGGCGGGCCTGGACGGTATCAAGAACAAGATCGATCCCGGTCCGTCGCTGGACAAGGACATCTTCGATCTGGAGAAAGAAGAGGCGTCCAAGATCCGCTCCGTTCCGTCGTCGCTGGCCCACGCCCTCGCCGCCCTCAAGGAGGACCACGAGTTCCTGCTGGCCGGCAACGTGTTCGACGAAGACCTAATCAACACCTGGATCGAATACAAGACCCTGCGCGAGGTGGATGCCGTACGGCTACGCCCGCATCCGTATGAGTTCGTCATGTACTACGACGTCTAGGAACCAGGAAGCCATAAGCGGAGTTGCCGCAGACCCCGGGGTACCCGCCCAGGGCGGGTCGGGGAACCCGGGGCTTTCACTTTCCGGTGGAAAGCCGGAGGTTTAAACCTGGCGGTGGAAAATCAGGGGCAAAGGATGGGGACTTTTTGTGAGGTATACTCCGGAAGACGTCTTGCGGCTGGCCAGGGAAGAGGATGTCAAGTTCATCCGCCTGCAGTTCACCGACATTTTCGGTGTCTTAAAGAACCTGGCCATTACGGTGGATCAGCTCGAGAAGGCGCTTACCGGGGAGATCATGTTTGACGGATCTTCCATAGAGGGGTTCGTTCGTATCGAGGAGTCAGACATGTATTTCCGGCCGGATCCGAACACCTTTGCCATCTACCCGTGGCGGCCCAGGGAAGGGGCGGTGGCCCGGCTTATCTGCGACGTGTACAACGCGGACGGTACCCCCTTTGCCGGGGACCCGCGCCAGGTTCTGCGCAAGGTGGCTCTCGAGGCCCTGGATATGGGCTACATCATGAACGTGGGTCCGGAGCTGGAGTTCTTCCTGTTCCATGTGGACGACCAGGGGCGTCCGACTCTGGAGACCCACGACCAGGCCGGTTACTTCGACCTGAGCCCGGTCGACCTGGGGGAGAATGCCCGGCGGGATATGGTGCTGACCCTCGAGAGGATGGGCTTTGAAATCGAGGCTTCCCATCACGAGGTGGCGCCGGGCCAGCACGAGATAGACTTCAAGTATTCCGATGTTCTGGATACGGCCGACAGGATCGTTACCTTCAAGATGGTGGTGCGCACCATCGCCCAACGGCATGGACTGCACGCCACCTTCATGCCCAAGCCCATCACCGGGGTGAACGGATCGGGGATGCATACCAACCAGTCCCTGGCCCGGGACGGGGAAAACGCGTTTTTCGATCCGGATGGCGAAAGGGGACTGTCCCCGGTGGCCCGCTGGTACATCGGGGGCCTTCTCAAGCACATCCGGGCTGTCACGGCGGTGACCAATCCCACGGTCAACTCGTACAAACGGTTGGTTCCGGACTACGAGGCCCCCGTGTATATCGCCTGGTCGGAAAAAAACCGCAGTCCGCTCATCCGTATTCCGGCCAAGCGGGGTCCTTCCACCCGGATTGAGCTCCGCAACCCGGACCCGTCCTCCAATCCATACCTGGCCCTGGCGGTTATGTTGGCCGCCGGCCTGGACGGCATCAAGAACAACATCGAGCCGCCGCCGGCCGTGGCCGTGAATTTATACGGCCTGACGGAGGCGGAGCGGGAAGAACTGGGGGTGTACAGCCTGCCATCTTCCCTCAAGGAGGCTCTGGACGAGTTACGGGCGGACTCCGTGGTGCGGGAAGCCCTCGGCGAGCACGTTTACCACAAGTTCATGGAGGCTAAGCGGCGGGAACTGGACAGCTACCGGGCCCAGGTCCATCCCTGGGAACTTGAGACTTACCTGGCCAAGTATTAAAGGCCTATGTGGCCGCAAGTCTTTCGGGGGGCCGTGCTAGGCCCCCTTCCCTGCCTTATCTATCCATCCAGTCCCAAAGGATCGCCCAAAAGGCCTTTTTTTGTCTCAAAGTATGGGTTCCTAATCAGCCAGTTAGCCGGGCTTATTCGTTCATTCGGCCGAATGAACGGGCACCTGGGCGTGACCCACTTTCATTATATCCGGAATTATCATGCCGCTCCGCTGGAGGCAAGTCTTTTGGGGAATCCCTCCTCTCCTGTGTTTTTGTGGCTACTTATATATTAACGAAATAGAAACCTTTGGGTAAATCCATTTTGCCTTGCCCTGAGGCCTTGCTATACAAGGGCCCCCGAGTTTCACAGGTCGATCTCTTTCAATACCAAAGGACGGGAGAACGGAAATGCAGCAAAACAGAAACGTCAACGGACTGCCCCCCAAGCAGGGTCTTTATGATCCGCGATTCGAGCACGATGCCTGCGGCATCGGGTTTGTGGCCAATATCAAAGGGAAAAAGTCAAATGAGATCTTACGGCAGGCTCTGACCATTCTGGTCAACCTTGACCATCGTGGAGCGAGGGGAGCGGAGGTCAATTCCGGTGATGGCGCGGGAATCATCATGCAGATCCCCCATGCTTTCTTTGAGCGGGAATGCGCCAAGGCAGGGTTTACGCTCCCTTCCCCCGGCAGGTACGGAGTCGGTATGCTTTTTCTTCCCAGAGATGTTGCCCTTTGTCGGAAATGCGAGGAAATCGTGGAGAGGGCCATCCGCGAGGAAGGCCAGACCCCGCTGGGGTGGCGGACGGTTCCCACCAATGACAGTTCCCTGGGTGAGACGGCCAGGTTGGCCGAGCCTTTTATCCGGCAGGTGTTTATCGCCGCCGGTGCGGACATCAAGGACGAAACGGCCTTTGAGCGCAAGCTTTATGTAATCCGCAAGCGTTCCAAGAAAGAGGTCCGCAATTCCTCTTTAGGGGAAACCTTTTATTTTGCAAGTTTGTCTTCCCGGACCATCGTCTACAAGGGGATGCTCATCCCCGAGCAAATGAGTGAGTTTTACCTGGATTTAAATGACCCGTCCATAGAGACCTCGCTGGCCCTGGTCCACTCCCGGTTCAGCACCAATACCTTCCCCAGCTGGGAGCGGGCCCACCCGTACCGCTATTTAATCCACAACGGAGAAATCAACACGCTGCGCGGTAACATCAACTGGATGCATGCCCGCCAGTCCATGTGCCAGTCGGAGCTTTTCGGCGAAGACGTAGCCAAGGTCATGCCGGTCATTGATCCCGACGGCAGTGACTCGGCCATGTTTGACAATGTTCTGGAATTTCTGGCGCTGACGGGCCGTACCCTGCCCCACGCGGCCATGATGATGATTCCGGAGCCGTGGTCCAACGACGAAAGCATGAGCGACGAAAAAAAAGCCTTTTACGAATACCATAGCTGCCTGATGGAGCCGTGGGACGGTCCTGCCGCCATTGCCTTTACCGACGGCAAAATCATCGGCGCGGTGCTGGACCGGAACGGCCTTAGACCGTCGCGCTACTACGTTACCAAGGACGATGTGATTGTCCTGGCGTCGGAAGTGGGCGTGCTTGATATTCCCCCGGAAAACGTACTTATTAAGGAGCGGCTTCGCCCAGGACGCATGCTACTGGTTGATACCATCGAGGGACGGATTGTCGCCGATGAAGAATTGAAGAGCCGGATGGCCGCCGAGCATCCTTACCGCCGGTGGCTGGACGAGCACCTAGTGGATCTTTCGGACTTGCCCCAGGCCCATGAGGTTCTTAAGACGGATCACGAAACAGTACTCCAGCGCCAGCAGGCTTTCGGCTATACTTTTGAAGAACTCGGTAAATTACTGGAGCCCATGGCCAAGAACGCTGTTGAATCAGTGGGGGCCATGGGGACTGATGTTCCTCTGGCGGTTCTGTCCGAAAAACCCCAGCTTTTATATAACTATTTTAAGCAATTGTTTGCCCAGGTGACTAACCCGCCCATTGACTCCATCCGTGAGGAAATCATTACTGCCTGGGAAACCACCACCGGCCCTGAAAAGAACCTGATTAAGCCGGAACCGGACAGCTGCCGCCAGATCCGGCTGAAGACACCCATTCTGAGCAACGAAGAGCTGGCAAAAATCAGGTACATCAACCGGGAGGGCTTCAAGGCCGTTACCTTGCCCATTCTTTTCCATGTGGCGGAAGGTGGCCGGGGCCTTGAAAAGGCCATGGATAACCTTTGCCGGGCAGCAGACCAGGAAATTGCGGAAGGCGCCAACTTACTGATTCTGTCCGACCGCGGCGTGGACTTTGATCACGCCCCCATCCCTGCTCTCCTTGCCCTGTCGGGGCTGCAGCATCACCTGATCCGGGAGGGAACCAGAACCAGGATCAGCCTTCTGCTGGAGTCAGGGGAGCCCAGGGAAGTGCATCACTTCGCCGTTTTGATTGGCTACGGCGCCAGCGCCGTTAACCCTTACCTGGCCTTTGAGACGCTGGAAGACATGATTCGCCAGGGACTGATGACCGGTATCACGTACAAGGATGCTTTGAAAAATTACATCAAGGCGGCCACAAAGGGTGTGGTCAAGGTGATGTCAAAAATAGGAATTTCGGCCATCCAGAGCTATCACGGCGCCCAGATTTTTGAGGCTATCGGTATTCACGAATCAGTTATTGATAAATATTTTACCTGGACACCGTCCCGGGTGGGCGGTATCGGCCTGGAGGAAATCGCCCGGGAGGCGGAACTCCGGCACCAGAAGGCCTTTTTGCGCGGAGCGGGCTGGGGCGGCATCCTGGAGCCCGGCTCCACCTACCAGTGGCGGCACGACGGCGAGCACCACCTGTACAATCCACAGACTATTATCACGCTGCAGAGCGCCTGCCAGAGCGATGACTACGGCCTTTTTAAGCAGTACTCGTCTCTCATCAACAGCCAGAATGTGACCCTGCGCAGCCTGTTTGCCTTCAAATCAAACCGGCCGCCTGTCCCTATCGAAGCAGTGGAACCGGTGGAAGCCATCTGCCGGCGCTTTAAGACCGGTGCGATGTCTTACGGCTCTATCAGTAAGGAAGCGCACGAAACCCTTGCCATCGCTATGAACCGCCTCGGCGGCAAGAGCAACACGGGTGAGGGCGGGGAGGACCCGGTGCGTTTCATTCCCGATCCCAACGGCGACTCCCGCCGCAGCGCCATCAAGCAGGTGGCCTCGGGCAGGTTTGGCGTTACCAGCCAGTACCTGGTCAATGCACAAGAGATTCAAATCAAGATGGCACAGGGGGCGAAGCCGGGCGAGGGCGGCCAGCTGCCCGGACGAAAAGTATATCCCTGGGTTGCCAAGGTCAGGGGCACGACGGCGGGCGTTGGACTGATCTCACCCCCTCCGCACCACGACATTTATTCTATTGAGGACCTGGCCGAACTGATTCACGACCTGAAGAACTCCAATCCTCTTGCTAGGATTAACGTCAAGCTGGTTTCCGAGGTTGGCGTGGGCACTATTGCCGCAGGGGTGTCCAAGGGGCGGGCAGACGTTGTCCTGATCAGCGGTTACGATGGCGGCACCGGCGCTTCACCCCGGACCAGCATCACTCACGCCGGACTTCCCTGGGAGTTGGGTGTGGCCGAGACGCATCAAACTCTGGTGTTGAACAATTTAAGAGACAGGATCGTGGTGGAAACCGATGGCAAGCTGATGTCCGGCCGGGATGTGGTTATCGCCACTCTTCTGGGCGCCGAGGAATTCGGCTTTGCCACGGCTCCCCTGGTGGTTATGGGCTGTGTCATGATGCGGGTCTGCAACCTGGACACCTGCCCGTGCGGCGTGGCCACCCAGAACCCGGAACTGCGCAAGAAGTTCAAGGGAGATCCGCAGCACATAGTCAACTTCATGCGATTTATCGCCCGGGAAATGCGGGAGATCATGGCGGAATTGGGTTTCTGTACCATTAATGAAATGGTAGGCCGGACGGATGTGCTGGAGGTCAGCAAGGCTGTTAAACACTGGAAGGCCATGGGGCTGGACCTGTCTGCCCTGCTTTACCAGCCGGACGTTCCGGACAACATTGGCAGGTATTGTCAGGTCTCTCAAAACCATGGCCTGGAAAAGTCCCTGGATAAAAATTTTTTATTGGAGCTTTGCCGGCCGGCCCTGGAACGCAAGGAGCCGGTGGAGGCAAGACTGCCCATCCGTAATACCAACCGCGTGGTGGGCACCATTCTGGGACATGAAGTCTCCAAACGTTACGGTGGG
This sequence comes from Spirochaetia bacterium, assembly GCA_035530395.1. Taxonomy (GTDB): domain Bacteria; phylum Bacillota; class Desulfotomaculia; order Desulfotomaculales; family JAJYZD01; genus JAJYZD01. The sequence goes on along the minus strand of DATKUX010000097.1, from coordinate 3,758 downwards.
GAAGGTCTCCCCGACGACACCGTCCGGTTGTATTTCGAAGGCTCAGCCGGGCAAAGTTTTGGCGCTTTTGTTCCCAGGGGGATTACCATGACCCTGGAAGGCGACGCAAACGACTATTTCGGCAAGGGACTTTCCGGCGGCAAGCTGATTGCCTTTCCGCCGGCTGTGGCTTCCTTTGTCCCTGAAGAAAACATTATCGTGGGCAACGTGTCTTTCTATGGTGGAACATCAGGAGAAGCTTACATCCGCGGCGTGGCCGGCGAGCGTTTCTGTGTCAGAAACAGCGGCGTGCGTGCGGTGGTGGAAGGTGTAGGTGACCACGGGTGTGAATATATGACCGGAGGCCGGGTGGTGGTGCTGGGCGCCACCGGCAGGAACTTTGCAGCTGGCATGTCCGGCGGTATTGCCTATATACTGGATTCGGACGGGACATTCCCCGGACGCTGCAACTCCGCTATGGTCCTGCTCGAGAAGCTTAAAAACGCCAATGAGGTCAACGAAGTAAAAGAGATGATCCAGCGGCATTTGAAGTATACTCAAAGTCAGCGTGCCCTGTGGGTCCTGGACGACTGGGACGGGTTTGCGCCGAAGTTTGTGCGGGTCATTCCCAAAGACTACAAACGCATGATGGAGGCCATTGAGCGGGCGCATGAAATGGGCTTGAGCGGCGACAAGGCGATCATGATCGCTTTCGAAGAAAACTTAAGAGACCAATCGCGGATCAGCGGGAATTAGGGGGGAAATGCCATGGGTAAGCCTACCGGTTTTATGGAATATCAGAGGGAACTCCCTCAGGACCGTGCTCCTCTGGAGAGGATTGGCGATTGGGACGAATTTCATCTTCCCATGCCGGAAGAGGCGCTGAGAACACAGGCGTCGCGCTGCATGGATTGCGGTTTACCCTTTTGTCACACCGGTATCATGCTTAACGGGATGGCCTCCGGTTGCCCCAACCACAACCTGATGCCCGAGTGGAACGAACTGGTTTACCGGGGTTTGTGGAAAGATGCCCTGGCCAGGTTGCTTAAAACGAACAACTTTCCAGAGTTTACCGGCAGGGTATGCCCGGCCCTTTGCGAGGGTGCCTGTACCGCCGGGTTTGCCACAGCGCCGGTTACGATAAAGAACATAGAGTGCGCCATTATCGACAGGGCTTATGAAGAAGGATGGATCACTCCCAGGCCGCCGCTTGCGCGTACTAATAAAAAGGTTGCCATGATAGGCTCCGGTCCTTCCGGCCTGGCCTGTGCCGACCACTTGAACAGGGCTGGCCACTGGGTTACTGTTTTTGAACGGGCCGACCGGATTGGCGGGCTGCTGATGTACGGCATCCCCAACATGAAGCTGGATAAGCGGGTGGTCCAGCGGCGGGTCGACTTGATGGCAGCGGAAGGCGTCACCTTTGTGACCAATACGGAAGTGGGGAAGGATTATCCCATTGAAAAGCTTTTACAGGAATTCGACGCGGTGGTTCTCTGCGGCGGGGCCACCAAGCCGCGGGACCTGCCCATCGAGGGGCGGAGCCTGAAAGGGATAATCTTCGCGGTGGATTTCCTGCGGGCCAATACCAAGAGCCTCCTGGATTCCAAACTGGCGGACAGGAACTTTATTTCCGCTGCGGGTAAGGACGTCATTGTCATTGGCGGAGGCGACACCGGCACCGACTGCGCCGGCACTTCTCTGCGCCACAAGTGCAACAGCGTCAACCAGCTTGAGATTATGCCCAAACTTCCACTGGAGCGGGGCGACAACAATCCCTGGCCGCAATTCCCCAGGGTCTACAAGGTTGACTACGGCCAGGAGGAAGCGGCGGCCCTTTACGGCTCCGACCCCAGGCATTACTGTATCACAGCGAAGAAATTCGTGGGGGACGAAAACGGGCAGGTAAGAGAAGTGCATACCGTGAACGTTGAGTGGGTCAAGGATGAAAAAGGCCGTTTCATGCCCAAAGAAATCCCCGGCACCGAGAAAGTCTGGCCCGCCCAGCTGGTGCTGCTGGCCATGGGCTTCCTCGGACCTGAAGATACCCTCTTAAACCAGCTTGGCGTCGAGCGTGACGGGTGCTCCAATGCGAAGGCCCAATACGGCGACTTTACCACCAACGTCAAAGGAGTTTTTAGCGCCGGCGACATGCGCCGTGGCCAAAGCCTGGTAGTGTGGGCCATTGACGAAGGGCGCGGCGCGGCACGGGAGTGCGACCGCTACTTGACGGGTTCCGCCCGCACGCCCGTGTCTTCAGACATGGGTAAGGGCGGTAAATTCTATTCAGTTTCTAAAAAATGTGAATAAAGGGCTTGTCTACCGGATGTCCGTATGATATAATGTACGCATAACGTGCACGTCATGCTGATTCGCAAGGGCACGCCCTCACTCGTCCTTGGAGGGGGTACCGTAAACCCCACCTCCCTCTTGGCCGCATTTGGTGATGTGACGGGGGGTCGGTGGGAATTCTCAAGGAGGAGGGTAAAAAAGGGATGGCGGATAAGGCGTACAAGGTGCGTATCTACCTAAAACCCAAGCAGATAGCGATGGCCAACCGAATGATCGGATGTGCCCGGTGGGTTTTTAACCATTTCCTGGAGTGGCACCAGGAACTTTACAAGGCCGAGGGTCGGTATCTCGGCTTTGCGGAATCGTGCCGGATGCTTACAATAATCAAAGCGTCTCCTGCCACCAAGTGGTTAGGAGAAGCCGACAAGTTTGCCCTGCAGAACAGCCTGCGGCATCTGGACAGGCATTCACGAACTTCTTCGAGGGACGGGCCGGGGCACCCGCGCCAGCGGGTCGCCCGCGGTTCAAGAGTAGGCGCGAGCCGCAACAGACTTATCAGACGAATTTTACGAACAACAACATTCGGGTTAAGGGGAGTCGGCTTAAGCTCCCGAAGCTGGGATGGGTGGAGTTTGCAGCGGACGGCCGGAAGATTCCGGAATCAATAATAAACGTGGCGGTAATGCGAACATCGACCGGAAAATACTACGCATCAATTCTCTGTCAGGTAGAGGTGAAGCCCCTACCGGCGGTGGAAGGCAAAATAGCCTTGGACTTAGGGTTAAAGCTTTTTGCGGTTCCGTCGTCGGGTGAGCCGATTGAGAATCCGAAGTATTTCGTCAAGGCGCAGAAGAAGCTGGCGAAGCTGCAACGGCGGCTGGCGAAAAAGGAGAAGGGTTCGAAGAACCGGGAGAAGGCACGGCTAAAGGTGGCCCGGCAGCACGAGAAGATTGCAAACCAGCGCAGGGACTTTCTCCATAAGCAGTCCAAAAGGGTAGTGTGCGAGAACCAAGTCGTTGTCCTTGAGGACCTGGCTGTGAAGAACATGGTAAAGAACCGGGCGCTGGCGAAGGCCATTTCGGATGCGAGTTGGGGTGAGTTCCGACGCATGATCGAGTACAAGTCGAAATGGTACGGCCGAACAGTGGTGATAGTGGACCGGTTCTTCGCTTCATCCAAGCTGTGCAACGTATGCCACGAGAAGAACCCTATGCTGACACTGTCGGACCGGGAGTGGAAGTGCGCGGTTTGCGGCACGGTGCATGAGCGCGACCACAATGCGGCCGTGAATCTTTTGGCGGAGGGCCTGAGGATCCTGGCGGGATGAACCCTTCGGCCGGCGGACGGTAAGGCTGGAGTAAACCGCAGGAACGGCGGGGCTGGCTTGTGGAGGATCGGTAAGACATTCTTAGGAATGCTCGGTCCCAGGAAGCAGGAATCAATGAAACGGTTGGAGTTGCGATTGCTCCCAGGAATCCCGCGACTTC
>DATKUX010000096.1:0-23606 GCA_035530395.1 Spirochaetia bacterium | reverse complement strand
GTTCCCCCGGCCAATCCGGAGCAGCGGGTTCTGAAAGAGCTGTGGGACGCGGCCGACCAGCCGGAGCAAGAAATGCTGGCCGGCCTCATGACCAAACTCGCCAAGCGCAGTTAGATCCGGGGGCAGGCGTAAACCTGCCCCCGCCTCTTGTTACAGCCTCCTGATGCCGGGACCTCCCTGAGGCGAGTTCATACCACCCACCACCATCTCCCGGATCGCCAAAGTGGGCTGGGCATCTCCCACCGGTACTCCCTGACCATCCTTGCCACAGGTTCCGGTGCCGAAGCCGAGATCGTTGCCCACCATGGTCACCTGGTTGAGGACTTCCGGCCCGTTGCCGGTAAGCGTAGCCCCCCGCACCATGGGACCGGTCTTACCGTCCTTGATCAGGTATCCCTCCGCCACCTCGAACATGAAATCCCCGGTGGTTGTGTTGACCTGGCCGCCGCCCATCTTCCGCACCAACAATCCGTGCCCCGCTTCCCGGATGATCTTCTCCGGATCAAGGTCGCCCCGGTCGATGTATGTATTGGCCATGCGGGTTATGGGCTTGTGCTGATAGGACTCGCGCCGGCCGTGGCCGTTGGAACGCCGTCCCTCCTTCTGAGCGCTGAAACGGTCAAAAAGGTAGTCCTTGAGCCGCCCCTTCTCGATCAGCACCACCGTTTCGGCGGGCGTGCCCTCGTCGTCGAAACGGTAGGAACCGTAGCGTCCGGGCAGCGTGGCGTCATCGATGACCGTAATTTCAGGTGAGGCCACCTCCTGGCCCACCTTGCCGCCGTACACGGACAGGCCTTTCAGGACCAGGTCGGCCTCCAACCCGTGGCCGCAGGCCTCGTGGATCATGGTTCCCCCCGCCTCGCCGGCCATCACTACCGGCATTTTGCCGGCGGGAGCCGGAGGAGCCTTCAGCATGGCCACGGCCCGGGAAGCCGCCCGCTCGGCCATCTCCTCGGGTCTCTCCAGGCTCAAAAGCTCAAAGCCGGCCACCCCGCCCGCCGTCTCGAGGCCGGTCTGCATGAGCGCGCCGTCGGCTGCCACCACCTGGATCACCATGCGGGTCCTGATTCTTTCGTCTTCCACGTACACCCCGTCGCTGTTGGCGATGATCACCTCCTGGATCACATCGCCGTACCCGGCCATGACCTGGCGGATCTTTTCCCGGTCCACGGCGCGTGCCGCGCGGTCCGCTGCCTCCACCGCCCCGGTCTTAGCGGCGACCTCCACCTCGTCCGGCCGCTGTTTCACCTTGAACTCCAGGTGGGGGGTGAGGTTGCCCAGGTCTATGGTCCGCTGTTCCCGGCCGCCCCTGGCGGCCTGCGCCACCGTCTCCGCCGCCGCCACCAGCCCCTCCCGGCTCAAATCGTTGGTATACGCGTAAGCGGTGGTATCGCCGCAGATGGCCCGCACCCCCGCGCCGTTGTCCACCCCCGACTGCACCCGCTCGATGCGGGCATCCTCCAAACTGATGGAAGTAGCCCTTTTATGTTCCACAAAGATGTCGGCGAAGTCACCGCCTTTAGCCAGGGCCGCCGCCAGGGCCTCTTTTAACAGGGACTTGTCGACCGTCAAATTTTTGCTCACCAAAGACCTTCCCGCGCTTAAACCGCGGTCCCTCCCTTCAAATGGTTGCCGTCCTCCCCTAGTATAACCTTATTATGGGCATTATGTTCCCTCTTCCGGGGTACCCCGGAAGGACTCTTCCACCAGCCCGCCCAGGCGCGTGGTCAGATCCCCGGGGCAGCCGCCGCCCACCCGCTGTCCGGCCACGTCCACCAGCGGCATGACGCCCATAAGGGAATTGGTCAGGAAAATCTCATCGGCGGTGACCAGCTCGGCCAGACGGACCCGTCTTTCCTCCGGTTTCAGGCCGGCCGCCCCGGCCCTTTCCAGCACCAGGCCGCGTACGATCCCGGGCAGGATTCCCTGCCCCGTCGCCGGCGTGATCAGCCGGTCCCCTTTGATGAGGAAGATGTTGCTGGCGGATGCTTCGGCCAGCCCGCCCCCCGTATTCAGGAAAAGAACTTCGTCCAGACCCTCCTGCCTCGCCTTCTGCCTGGCCAGCAGGTTCTCCAGGTAGTTCAGGGTCTTCAGGCCAACCAGGGGCGAACCCTCGTGGCGCCGGGTGCCGGCCAGAGAGGCCCGGAAACCCCGCCGGTAGTCCGCCGGCCCGTACGGCAGGGGCCGGGCGGTAATCACCAGGTTGCCGCCACCACCTTCCTGACCGGCGGACCAGGTCAGGCGCAAAGCGCCTTCCCCGACGCGGTTGCGCTCGATCATCTCCCGTACAAGGGCGGCCAACGGCCCCCTGCTGGAAGCCGGGGGCAATTCCAGAGCCCGGCAGCTCGCGGCCAGACGGCGCAAGTGGCGGGATAGGAGCACCGGACGGCCTTCCCGGACCAGGATAGTCTCGAAGAGCCCGTAGCCGTAGAGAAAACCACGGTCACCGACCGGCACCAGGGCCTGCTGACGCGGCATAAAGGCGCCGTTTAAGGATACTAGCTCGTCCACAGCTGCCATGCCCCTTCCGGCAGATCCAACGCCCCGAACAGGGCCCGGGCCTTGTCCAGGGTTTCCAGGTACTCCAGGTAGGGATCGGAGTCGAAGGTGATGCCGCCGCCCACCTGCCAGTGCACCTGGCCGTCCCGGAAGACCAGGGTCCGGATGACTATGTTCAGGTCGGCGTTACCGTCGAAGCCCAGGTAACCGATCGAACCGGTGTAGATGCCCCGGCGCACCGGCTCCAGTTCCTCAATTATTTCCATGGCCCGGATCTTGGGAGCACCGCTGATGGACCCGCCGGGGAAGGAGGCCTTCAGGAGATCCACCACGTCCCTGCCGGCCGCCAGTTCCCCCGTAACGATGGCCACCAGGTGGTAGACCGTGGCATAGGTCTCCAGCCGGAAGAGCTCGGGTACCTGGACCGAACCAGTCCGGCACACCCGTCCCAGGTCGTTGCGTTCCATGTCCACGATCATGACCAGTTCGGCCCGGTCCTTGACGCTGTGCCACAACTCGGCCGCGAGGCGACGGTCCTCCGCCGGATCCCGGCCGCGGGGCCGCGTGCCCTTGATGGGGCGGGTCTCCACCCAGGAGCCGCTCAGCCGGAGGAAGCGCTCCATAGTAGAGCTGGCCACCTGCACATCCGGGAAACCCAGAAAGGCCGCCATGGGAGCCGGGCTGATCTCCCGCAGACGGCGGTACACCGCCCAGGGTTCCAGGCGGCACGGCCAGGAAAAACGCTGGGACAGGTTGGCCTGGAAGATCTCGCCGGCCGCTATGTAATCCCTGACCTGTTGCACGGCGCGACAGTAGCTGTCCCTGTCGAAGTGACTGCGGGGCATACTTACCTCCGTACCATACCCGGCCCGGGACCCCGGGTTTTCGCCACCCGTAACCCGGACCCGTCCGCTCAGGGCCTCCTCCAGTTCGGTCAGCCGCTCCCGGGCCCGCTGCATGGCCGACGGCGAATCAGTTTCCGGGAAACCGTTCGATACGGCCCACACGGTCCCGCCGACCTCATCCACGATCACCGCCCGGTCGTAAAAGCCCAGACATATGTCGTCCAGGTAGAGATCGTCAACCGCCAGGACAGGCAGGCGTTCCAACCGGCGGCCCAGGTCATAGCTGAAATAGCCGACCGCCCCGCCGGCAAAGGGCAGGGAACAGGAGCCCGGCGGTAGCCGGTAGACAGCGAGCAGCCGGCGCAGTTCGGCCAGGGGATCGCCTTCAAAGGTATGCGTGCTGTCGCCGCGGGTGATCTCGACTTTAGATCCGCGGCTGCGCAACACCAGGAAGGGGTCGGCCCCCATAATGGACCAGCGGCCCAGCCCTGCCACCTGAAGGCTTGATTCCAGTATAAAGCTGAAAGGCCGTCCGCGCAGCCGTTCAAACAAAGAGGCTGCCCCGCCGCCGCCCCCCAGTTGTTTGACCAATGGCAGCCCGCTCACCGGCACCACCCGCCGGCCAGGGCCTTCCCCCGGGGACGGACCCGGCTCCTGCCCTGGCAATCCGGCTTAGACACCGTCCGCCTGCTCCCCTTCCCGCAGCCAGCCGGCCAGGAACTCCTGCAAACGATCTTCCGGAAAACCCCGGACGATGTCCCCCCGGCCCGCTGCAAGCGGCAGAACCAGGGTGAGCTCGTCGCCACAAACTTTCTTATCGCGATGCATGCTAGCGATATACTGGCCCGCGCTGAACTCCCCGGGCAGGCGGGCGGGCAGTCCGGCCCGCCCGACCAGGTTCCCCAGGCGACGGGCGTCACTTTCGGCGAGAAGGCCGTTTTCACTCGCCAAACGGGCGGCCGCCACCATGCCCATGGCCACGGCCTGGCCGTGATTGTAGGTGGTATAGCCGGTCAGGGACTCCACCGCGTGGCCGAAGGTATGCCCGAAGTTCAAAAGGGCCCGCAAGCCCTGCTCCCGTTCGTCTAAGGCCACAATCTCCGCTTTCAGCCGGCAGGCCCAGGCAACGGCCTCCTCCAGGGCGTTCTGGTCCAACTGTACAACGCCTGCCAGGTTTTCCTCCAGCCAGCCGAAAAGGGCTCCGTCCCGGATCATGGCCACCTTGATAATTTCGGCCAGGCCGGCTGCCACCTCCCCGGGCGGCAACGTGGCCAGGGTGAGCGTGTCGGCCAGCACCAGGCGGGGCTGGTAGAACGCTCCAACCAGGTTCTTGCCCTGCGGCAGGTTTACCGCCACCTTGCCGCCCACGCTGGAGTCAACCTGGGCCAGCAGCGTGGTGGGAACCTGGACGAAGGGGACGCCGCGCTGGTAGCTGGCGGCCACGAAGCCGGCCAGGTCCCCTACCACGCCCCCGCCCAACGCCACTACCGGACTCCGGCGGTCCAGGCCGCCATCCACGGCCCGCTCATAAAGACCGGCGGCCCGGTCGAGAGACTTGGCAGACTCCCCGTCGGGGACCAGGGCCGGAACGACCTTAAAACCAGCTTCTCCCAGGCTGCGGCTAACGGAATCGCCGAAGAGTCCCCACACTCTTTCATTGGATACCACGAGGGCCCGGCGTCCCGCCACCAGCCCGGCCAGGCGGCCTCCCAAACCGTCCATGAGCCCTGCTCCGATGAGGATAGCATAACTGTTTTGGCCCAGATCCACGGTTAGTTCGACCATTACTGCCCCGTTCCTCCATTCACGTACGCCACGATGGTTTCCACAGCCTCCCATGGGCTGAGGATGCCGGTGTTGACCGAAAACTCGGCCATGGTGTAGGCCCCCTCCCGTTCCACCATCATCTGTTGCAGAGAAGTTTTGAGGTCAATGCCACGATTCAAAAGTGGACGGTCCCGCTTGCCCCTGATGCGCTGGTAGATGGTGTCGGCATCGGCTTCCAGGCGGATGAATATACCTGTTTCCTGGAGCAGCCGTACATTATCCGGGTTCAGGACCAGACCCCCGCCTGTCGCGATGACCAGACCGGTCTGACCAACCAGTTTCTTGACCAGGATAGCTTCCTCGGAGCGAAAACGCACCTCGCCGTAGCGGCTGAAGATTTGCGGCACTGTTTTATCGTAAAGATTCTCTATCTCTTTGTCAGTGTCCACAAAAGGACGTCCCAGGCGGTCGGCCAAGCGGCGTCCCACCGCCGTCTTGCCCGTACCCATAAAACCAATAAGGACTATGTTGCGCACCATCATTACACCTGCCTCAAACGGAACTGGTAATCAGTCAGGCCGGCCTTGAGGTCGGCCAGGTTGTCGCCCCCTAACTTCTCCACAAACACCCGCGCCAGTTCCCAGGCCACCACGGCCTCGGCCACCACCATGGCCGCCGGCACGGCACACACGTCCGACCTCTCCACCGCCGCCCGGTGTGGCTGGTGCGTAGCCAGGTCCACGCTGGCCAAAGGCCTGGTCAGGGTGGGAATCGGCTTCATGGCTGCCCGCACCAGCATCACCTGTCCGTTGCTGATACCGCCCTCGATCCCGCCGGCCCGGTTGGTCGGGCGGGAGAAACCGCTGCCGGACCGGTACACAATTTCATCGTGCACGGCCGAACCAGGCATGGTCGCAGCCGCAAAGCCAGCCCCTACCTCCACCCCCTTGATGCCCTGGATACTCATGAGGGCACCGGCCAGGCGCCCATCCAGACGGCGGTCCCAGTGGACGTGGCTCCCCAGCCCGGACGGAACCCCGGTGGCCGCGATTTCCACGACCCCGCCCAGAGTGTCACCGGCCTCCCGGGCCCGGTCGATGGCCAGAACCATCTCCCCGCCGGACGCCTGGTCCGTGCAGGAAACCGGGGACGCAGCCGCCATCTCCGGCCAGTCCCGGGGGGCCGGCGTGGAGCAATCCGTGACCGGGCCGATGGACGTCACCCGTCCGTATATGGTCACGCCCAGTTCCTCCAAAAGGCGCCGGACCAGGGTACCAACAGCCACCCGCATGGCCGTTTCCCGGGCACTGGATCTTTCCAGAATGTTCCGAATGTCGCTGTGCCCATATTTAAGCACACCGGCCAGATCGGCATGGCCGGGACGCGGACAGGTCACGACCCTTTCGTCCACGCCGGCCTGGGGGCCGCTGTCCATGACGTGCTGCCAGTTGGACCAGTCCTGGTTAAGGATGAGAAGGGCTACCGGCGACCCCAGGGTGAAGCCGCCCCTCACTCCCGAGAGAAAGCGGACCCGGTCCTTCTCGATCCGCATGCGGCCGCCCCGGCCGTGTCCTCCCTGCCGCCTGGCCAGTTGGGCATCTATGTAATCGGTCGTTACGGCCAGGCCGGCAGGTAACCCCTCGACCACACCCACCAGGGCAGGGCCGTGCGATTCTCCGGCATCCAGAAAACGGAGCATGGGTTTTCCCCCTTTACACCTGGAGTGACAGGCCTTCGGCCAGAGCGGCGCGCATGACTCCCACAGGAGCCGGGTGCCCGGTCCAGAGGCTGAAGGCCATTGCTCCCTGATAAAGCAACATCTCCAGGCCACCCAGTACCTGCGCGCCGCATTGCCGGGCGGCACTAAGGAAGGCCGTCTCGGCGGGGTTATACACCACATCGGTCACATAAGTCCCGCGCCGCAAGGCGGCGAAGGGAAAAGCGGGAGATTCCCCGGAGCGTGGATACATACCTTGGGAAGTGGCCTGGACCACCAGGTCGGCCCGGTCAACGACCGGCTCCAGGTCCGGAGCGCCGGTCCAGCAGATGCCCCGCGCCCTTACCCCGGCCAGGCCGTCGACATGAGCGGCCAGGGCGGCCCCTCTGTCCAAGGTCCGGTTGGCCACCCATATTTCCCGCGCCCCGGCCAGGGCACAACCCACGGCCACCGCCCGGGCCGCCCCGCCCGCCCCCAGGATGAGCACCGTCCGGCCCCGGGGATGGAAGCCGGCCTCTTCCTGGAGAGCACGCAGGAAACCATCGGCATCGGTATTGTGGCCGGTCAGGACTCCGTCCCGGTTTACCACGGTGTTGACGGCCCCGATTGCCCGCGCCCCCGGCGCCAGGTTATCCAGCAGGGGCAACACCGTTTCCTTGTGGGGAACCGTCAGGTTCACACCGGCCAGGTTCAGGGCACGCACCCCCGCGATGCCCTCGGCCAGATTCGCCGGCGGCACGGCAAAGGGCAGGTAGACCCAGTCCAGTCCCAGGCAGGCAAAGGCGGCGTTATGCATGGCCGGCGAGAGAGTATGTCCCACCGGATAGCCGAAAAGTCCCGCTAATCTGGTCTTACCGCTTATCGGCATTAAACAACCTGCCTTCCGGGCCTACCGTCTCTCTGTCCACGACCGGCAGGCGGCCCAGGACAAGCCTCTCCAGCGGCCGGCTGATAAGCCTGGTACCAAAAAACTCCTTGCCCGGCAGGGGCCGGACCAGGATGGTGTATAGGCCCAGTAGATTGCCCCCCAGAACGTCCGTAAAAACCTGGTCACCCACCACGGCGGTTTCGGACCGGCTGGTGCCCGTCTGCTGCATGGCCCGTTTGAAACTGGGCCCGAACGGCTTGACCGCCCGCGACACATAAGGCACCCCCAGTTGCCGCGCCAAGCCGGAGACCCGGGTCCGGCCGTTGTTGGAAACGATGGCCAGCCGGAATCCCCCGGCCAGCAGTTCCTGCAGTCTCTGCTCCGCCGGCTGGTCCAGGATAGCTGCATCCCGGCGTATGATAGTATTGTCCAGGTCGAACAGCAGGCCCTTGATACCCCTTTCCAGGAGCATCGCCCCATCCAGGTGGGAAACCGAGGGCAAAACCAGATCGGGAAAAAAGTACTTACCCAAGGCGCTCCCCCTTACAAGCCGTCCTCACCATTATATGCCCGGGAATTGGAATATAGCAACTCACTTTGGGCCATCCTTCTGGCCTTGGCGAGATCGGCCTCCGTGTTGATGTTGAGAAAGGCCCTGTCCGGCTCGAAGGGAGCCAGTTCCGAACCCTCCACGTAGCGCAAGGCCAGACCGGGATAGAAGCCGGTCAGGCGGCGTTCGCCCCGGCCCACGCTTTTACGCAGCGGCTCGACGCAGGTCCGGCCGTAGACGGCAAAAAGCGGCTGCAGTCCTTCCGGACACCGGGGCACCACCGCGTCCCACCCCGGCAAATTATCCATCAGGTACATCCCCAGGGCGGCGCTGATGAAGGGAAGGTCGCAGGCAACGGCCAGAACCGGTTGCCCGGCATGTTGCAGGCCCGCCAGAAGACCGGCCGGCGCCCCTCCGGCGGGAACCGCGTCAGGGATGATGTCCAGCCCCAGGTAGCGGAGCGGCCCCGGGTCGTTGGCCACAATGATCACCCGGCTGACGAGCGGCGCCAGCCTGGTCACCACTCTTTCAATCAAGGGCTGGCCCCCGACCTTGAGAAAGGCCTTGTTGCGTCCCATGCGGGTAGCCTGCCCGCCGGCCAGCACCACTCCGGCCGTCCTAGTCATGGGCCGCCAGGGCGCCCAACACCCTCTCCACAACCTGGTGACTGCTGTAGCACACCTGATCCGGCTTGATGCGCGGATTGGCGGGACGCAAGATAATAACCACCGGCATATCCATGTGCAACGCCGCCTTTATTTTGGACAAGGTGCCGCTGGAACGCCCGCCCTCCCTGGTCACGATCACCTGGGCCCCGTAGGCGGCAAAGATGGCCTGGTTGAAGCGGACGGAGAAAGGACCTTGCAGGCCTACGATGTCCCGCGGCTGTACTCCCAGTTCCCGGCAGCGACTGATCAGGCGGGCCTCCGGCAGGACCCTCACCACCACCCGCTTGCCCTGCACGGCCGGTTGGTCCAAGAAGACCTCCAGGTTACCCGAACCGGTGGTTAGAAAGATAGTTTCTCCTAGAGAGCCCGCTACCCTGGCTGCTTCCTCGAAACCGGCCACGGCGTGGATGAGCGGGCTGTCGGGCAGCTTGGTCTCCGGCCGGTAAAAGCGCAAAAACGGGATAGCCGCCCTGGCACAAGCCAGGTAGGCAGCTTCGGAAAGAGCCGAACCGAACGGATGGGTGGCATCTACCAGAAAGCCAACCTCCCGTTCCTTTAACAATTTGTTCCACCAGTCCTGCTCCGGACAGGCCCGGATGACCCGGTCACCGTCCGGCCTGACGGCCACACCGCCGTATTCGGAAGCCACCGCCGTGAGGGTGTCCAGTCCGCTCGCTTCCAGGCGGCTGACGATTTTCCGGGCCTCCGCGGTACCGTATATGACTACTACATTCACAGTTATTCTGTCGCGCACCTCCGCCACCAGACGGAAGGAAGACGCTGCTGCTCCTCTCTTACCGGTATCTGCTGATTTCCCTGTCGCCGGTTTTAAGAATTCTCCGGCTCCCCTGCTTATCCCTGCCCCGTTGTCCCTTTTTGCCGCTCCCCACCGTTTAACCGCGAAAGGTTACCATACCCCCATAGGGCTACGCCTCGTTGTCCATGTCGTAAAAGAGTTTGACAACGTCTACGAAGACCAGGACGACCTGATCTCCATCGGCTCCATCGGCATGATCAAGGCCATCAACGCCTTCGACCCCCAAAAAGGGACCAAGCTGGCCACTTTCGCGGCCAAATGCGTGGAGAACACAGCTTAATCACATTGATTTGCGGGAATTATTGGTAGCCGGGAGGACGTGCTTCACGAGTGAGATCCTTATTTGGCATTCCTTGAGGAACCATTCCAGCAGCGGCATCTGGATACCTAGTAGGAGCGTAAAATTGATTGAGCTCAACCAATTTAGCCGTAAGCCCGCTGAACTCGCTCTCAATCTTAGTGCATAATTTGTTTAAATCAATCAGGTTGTGCTTTTTGGGGTAAGATACGTTATTATCAACCAAGAAGCTTTTTAAGGCTTTCTCGGCGGCTTGTTGTGCATGGAAACAGGCCGTATTGAATCTATTCTCCCGAAAGAGGATTTCACCACTCTCCAGATCATCCAGCGCAAAATTCATCCATCCTTCAGCTGGCTTGGGCATCATAAATCACCTGGCCTTTCTTAAACACTTCCTCCCTAAAAAACAAAGAATCCTTTTTAGACTCAAACTCTTTAGGGGTATATACGAAAATATCGGCACCGACTTCGGGCATAACTAACAGGCCAACTTCTTTCAACCTCTCGTAAAAATCTTTATCCGATTCTTTAACAACGATAAGATCAATGTCGCTCCATTCGTGAACGTTGCCGCTGGCGAGCGACCCGAATAGAATTATCCTCTGCGGGTTGTAATTATTAACAAGAACGTCTATAATCCGGGCCAATTCAGTGTTTAATTCTTCAAGTCTTTCTTGACATACTTCTACGCTCATCGGGAACACCCCCATGGCAATAGTATACCATATTTAGCTAAGAAGGTATAACCACCTCCGCACCGGCCACACCTCCTAGCCACTGCGACGGCCATACCAGTCCTTCAATATCTTGTGTTGGTCCGGAACGATATCTTGAGGACGCAGCCGAATCTGCTATAATTTACCGTCTGCCCCGAGCTCATTTTACCCCATCTTCCAGCGCCCATCAAGTGGGATAATGCCAGTTGAACATCCTGCCTTTGGCTATCCTCTCGAAAGAATATGCGCCGGCCAGTGGCCCGGCAGGACGTGGCTAAGGCCCTGTCGGCGTCGAGCGGCTACTGCAGCACCTCCCGGAGGCGATCCGGACCGCAACGGCCCGGGTACCCGGTGTCAACTTCGCCGCCGACAACCTCCCCCGGTATGCCGTCCAACTGACCACGGATGAAGCCCGGCTAGTTTCCTTCGTCAAGTGCTGACCCAACCTGAAACCGTGGAATACCGACCGTAATAACCGCATCTTTCGGGTAATCAAGGATGAGGCTCGGGAATCCTTGCTAGTCGAGTAGATGGCAGGCGCCGTGGTTTAGGTCGCGTTCGCTCCGTTGCCGCCCCTTTCGGTTGGCGGTGCCTCAGTACGCTGCCATGCTCGGTTTCCTGCTACCCCTCTAAAATTCCGTACGGCGAGTTTTCCCCAGTACGGCTTCAAACGACCACTCCCATAAGGACCTTCCCATAGCATCCAGCCTTGTGGTGACAGCGGTTATCCTTCTCTGAGTAAGGACGCTGGTGCATGGCCCGACTTGACGTGAGCAGCTTAAGTAAGTCCCTCATACACTGCTACGGCTATGGTTTACCCTTACGTACGTCTACCTGTTTCGGTACCCGTTAGTGGGGCACTGAGTCCCTACGTGGCCCTATTCGGATGGCCTGAGTCGTCCACAGGCCCTTGGCTCCTGGTCCCGTTGTTCTGTCGGGTCCCGTCATCGCTTACTACGGCCTGATCCGCCAGACTCGTACCCACTACTTGACTTCACGCTTGGCGCTTATACAAGTAGCCTTGCCCTTTGGGGACCCTCCAGGCGGGGTCCGAGCCCTTCCTTGCTTTATTGCAGCATCTTTGTGTTGGTGCCGTCTCCTTTACGCCGGGAGGCCATCCAGGTGCGCACTTCCATCACTTCCCTGGACTACCAGTCTTCGCCCACTGAAACCAGGCTCGACTCCTCCTCCTTTCCTGCAAGCCAGATTTAACCTGTTCGCCGGGAAGTCCCCTTCGTTCACGGAGGGGATGAAAGGCGCCCCCCCCCGGAGGGGGCTATGTAACGGAGGCTTGACACAATGTGTGTACTTATGCAAGAATATCTTGCTTTGCGAGCTTGATAAGCGCTCTAAAATATGGTAAGATTACAAGTGAGATAACGCTTGGGAAGGGGGGTGGGCAGTTGACGAAGAGGAAAGTGCAAAAGGTCAAAAAGAAGCAAAAGACGGGCGACGAGCAGTATAAGAGCGTGGTCATTGGGGCGCCGAAGACAGTGATCAACAAGCGCAAGCTGGAAGAGCTGTACGAGATTGATCGGCGGCACGCGCAGGCGGTGAACGAGTGGATAGAAAACTGGTACTGACGCCTGGACATGGTGGAGAAGATTCTGACCGGGGGCGCCACTACGGCGATGCAGGAACAGAGCATCAAGGTAAACGTGTTGTCGGCGTACCAGCAGATCGCGGGCAACCGGATGCTGGACATCCTGCGTGAGCACTATCTGGCGATGCAGGATAAGCTGGCGTCCGACATCTGGAGAAGCAAGGATTTGTCGCCGGAATACTAGCTCGTCTATGCGACGATGGTGAGGAACACCGATCTGTTCGCCAGGTTCGTAAGCGGCGACTTCACCGCGGCAGACGTTGTATCCCGGTGGGCCAAGTCAGACAGCGAATACTTGCAGCGCGTATCAGAGGCGTACAACAAACTGAGGCTCACCGACCGGTGGCTGGTTCCGGTGAGAATATACCACGGCTTCCGGGAAATCCGGTGGCGTTGGAGCAGGCCGTATTTCAAGGGCGGCAGCATCCTTCTGGACTACCGGGTGTTTTCGATAGCCGAGGCTGAGAAAACCGTCAGTTTCAACCTATGGGTGAGTATGGCCGGCACCGCGGCCTATCATCGGGTAAAGGTGCCCTTCCAGCTGATCGGAAGAAAGAAAGATGTGCTCGAAGCCCTGTTTCCGGGCTGGATGAACACGAACCAGCGCAAGGCGCTCCTTGTAATCCGAGGCAATCACATCCACATCTCGATACCGGTGGAAAAACAAAAAACAGCCAATCCAGCGCCGACGGAAGTGCTGGGTTGTGACGTAGGTATCACGACACCGGTGAGTCTTTCCGATGGCAAGCAGTACGGCAAGAGCTTCAACGAGTTGGTGAAGGAAGAATGGGATAAGTACCTCAAGCTGCAGGAGACGCGCAACAAGTTCCGGACGCTCCAGAAGAAGACCGAAAAGCGGATGGAGGAATCCAGTGATCCGAGAGAGCAGGCCCGTCTTCTGAGGAAGATCAACGAATACCTGCGGCATCTCTCGGACCACCGTTGGAGTGAGATGCGGCGGCGGATCAAGGCGACCGTGTCCACGGAGATCGGGCGGGCGGTTAACCTGCTCATCAAGGATCTCCAGAACGTGCCCGGCACGATGGTTGTTCTCGAAGACCTGTCGGATATGAGCGCCCAGGGTGCGAAGCGTTCCGCCAGGGGCCGGTTCGACCTGTCGACGTGGGCCCGGGGCGATCTTCAGGACCACCTGAAAGAAGATCTGGAGTGGCTGGGTGGGAACGTGGCCCAGGTCGTCCCTGAGTATACCAGCCAAGAATGTTCGGAGTGCGGTCACGTCGACAAGGAGAACCGCAATGGCAAAGTGTTCAAGTGCAAGCGCTGCGGTTACACGGAAGATGCGGACGTAAACGCGGCGAAGAATATCAGGAAACGTTTTTCTGATGAGGACATGCGTGAGATAGCCAAGAAATATTCCTGGAATCACGAGCTGCGTCGACAGAAGGTCCTGGAACTTCTCTTGGAAAGAGCAAACCGGAACCAAGCGGCGCAACTAACTACCATGGACTATAAAGTCACCTCCAGCTCCTCAAAAAAGCGGAGGTGCCCCACAGCAGAGGGCGGAGAAGCTCCGCCCTTAAGGGCGGGGTAGTTCACGCAGGTCCTCTTAACGACGCCGCAGGGTTCACTTAATGTTGCGGCCCCAACACTTGCTAGCCACCCTGTCTGGCCTCACCTTACGACGGACGGTGACATTATCCTCGCGGCATCCAGAAGGAGAGTCGCCTACTCCCTCTGCGCGATTTGCTACGTGGTCGGATGGAAAGTTACCACGACCGGTCCTTCCCCGGTAAGATACTACATTACAAGCTGCACCCACAGTAACAGGGATGCCCCGGTAGCCCCGTCCGCCAATGGCCGGCCGGCCGGAGATTATGACTTTCACCACCAGGGCCCTGCCGAGGGCTTTCTTTTCTTCAAAATCGAGGTCGTCCAGCCGGTCCAGGGTTTCGGCGGCCAGCGATAGTCTTTAACCTGGTTTCCTCTTCATTCAACACCCCACGCAATCTGTGTGTCATGGGGCTGTCTTACTGAACAATAGTAGGCAATATGGCTCATGCAAGCATGACACCCGCCGCATAATATTGGTCTGGCAAACACTTGTTCTACCACATGCAGATTATAAGATGGGAGGATTTTACCTAATTCTGTAGAACTGCTCTTAGAACAGGGTGAATGAGCGGCCTAATGGGCTGTCGGGATAGTTTAACGTTGTATACCTAAGCCCAAAACAAAACACGCTGGTTTCTCGCCTAATCAAGAATAGTTCAAAGGTAAGGTGATTGAATAATGGACATGAAGCGACCGCTTATCATGTGGTCATTGCTAACTGTTACGGTTTTCCTACTCTGGCTGTATAATGCCGCAAACAACATAGACATTATCGTCAAGACCCTGACAACCGTTTCAGGCCAGGTAATACTCGTTTTATCCCTGCTTGTTGTCGGATTAACTATATATTCTGGAATACGTGGGACCCTCGACCGCAGAAAGGCCGGACAGCGACTGTTCTACCTGGGGCTTTAAAACAGACGATTTTTCTCACTGCCCTTACGCTAATAGACATATTCTTCGTGCACGTCACTACAGATGCGGTTAATATAATATACGATATCGGGAAACTGGCAAGCAGCTTTTTCTTCGACATGATGGGTTTAATCAACACCAGCGTATTTGAAAAAGGGCTACAAGACCCGTTTTCCCTGGTCCCTTTTCCGGACATTGAATCCTACCAGTGGCTTAACGACCGCATTACTATTTTCAGGTCCACTGCCAGGATAGCCGGCTTCCGGTACAAAATCCGTCCCACCTTCTTGAGCGACCCGTTACAACGGGAAGCCTTGGATGCTTTTCTCGCCCAACGGATAGGGCGAAAAACATGATCGAGACAGCTCGTCCATATACCGATGAGGCACCTTTTTCCAAACGGCTATCACTTAGTTAAGGATGACTTTCCTCCGCCCTCAGCCATAATATCCACAATTTACTGTTGTTGCAAGGTTGTTGTCACTTGCATCTAGTGCAGCATAGGGGAACTCGCCGGTTTTGTTGTAGGTAGTTCGCGAATTATCCCGAGGTAATAGTTTACCTTACTTGACTTACTGCCCCCCCGCCCGTTATCACTGTGTCTTTTCAATGGCTAAGGATAACCGAAAGGAGTTTGCCTCTTATGACGAAACCGGTGGCCACCTTCCTAAGGGTTATATGGTTTGTTATTGTACTAGAGATCACAGTGAATACTCTGCTCCCTGCGCATAAGGTGCTCTATTTCGGAGTTACACTCTTGTTATTAGCAATACCAACTGATGGGTTGTTACGCGGCTGATGAAATTCAAATATGGGAGGAAGAAGTAACTGACTAACACATCAGAAAGGGACACTTGCCGGTCTGTTAAGAATAGGCCTACTTTCACAGGCCTGAAATGGTATCCAGTTAATAGCGATAACTAAGCCGAATTTATGGTTTAATTACCCTCTACCCAGTACTTATTTGCGCATGGTGAGCCATGAAACATACACTCATTCCTCGCAGCGTTAAATATGGCGGCCCTGGGCACGGGATATCCCGACACCCTGAGACAGGCAGTACAAGAGTATCCGCGCCAGATTGTTGCCGGATACGTCAGAAAGGCAGGTAAACTGATCAAGTGCTTAGAGAACAAGCCACCGTTGAAGAAATAATCAGAGCCTATGCCCAGGCTATCAATGACCAGGGGATCCAGGTGGAAAAAGTGTTGCTGTTCGGTTCCTATGCGCGCGGTGACGCCAAGCCGGACAGCGACATCGCCCTGATCATCGTTTCCCGTGACTTTCACCGCATGCCAGCCTGGAAACGGTGGGAGATCCTTGGCAATGCGGCGGCTAAGCTCATGGAACCCATTGAGGCCTTGGCTCGAACGCCGGATGAATTGGCACTGAAAAACCTTGGACCGGTCAGTTTTCTCCGCCAGGTGCTGACTCAACATGAAACCGTGGAGTTATCAGTTCTAATCGTTGCAATGGATTTTTATGGGTCTGGTTCGGGAATACGTACCACCACGGTAACGGTGACACCCCGGTAGGGTCGCCCGCCGGCCAGGGGCCGGCCGGAGATTATGACTTGCGCCACCAGTGCCCTGACAAGGGCTTTCTGTTCCTCCTCCCTTCTTCGTTGGAGCCTGTCTCAAAAAATACGACACGATGCGCAGGAAGTCTATAAACGCATGGACGAAGGATTTTTCCTATGGCTGGAGAAACTTCATATTGGGTGGACTAGCGCAGCAGTCCCTTCCGCACCACATACGATGTACAAGCCCGGAGCTGCGTGGATGAGGGGAGAAAGACCCTGTATGACACCAGAGGCCAAGGAATGGCTTAGACAGGCCAAGGAAAACCTGAAAGACGCCCGGGCGATGCTCCGTACCAGGAGGTACGTATTCGCTGACTTCGCCTGCCACCTGGCCGTTGAAAAAGCCTTGAAGGCCGTCATTGTCGAACGAACAGGCGCACCGCCACCCCGAAGGCATAACCTGATAGAACTCGCAGGGGTGGGGCAAGCTCCCTTGACCCAAATCCAGACTGAATTCATCGCCGAGTTAAATATGGCAGCCCTTGGCGCCCGCTATCCAGACAAACTAAGCCAAGCCGCAAAACAGTATCCCGGCCCGACCATATCAGAGTATGTCAAAAAGGCTGGTGAAATTATCAAATGCTTAGAGAACGCGCCACCATTGAAGGTATAATTAGAGCTTATGGCCAAGCTATTAGAGACCAAGGAATTAAAGTGGAGAAAATCTTGCTTTTTGGTTCATATGCACGGGGTGACGCCAGATCGGAAAGCGACATTGACTTAATAGTCGTCTCTCCCGATTTTCGGCGTATGCCCGCCCCAAAACGATGGAAAATTCTTGGCAAGGCAGCAGCGAAACTTATGGAACCCATCGAGGCACTGGCTTACTCACCTGACGAATTGTCGCTTGACAAACTGAACCCGGCCAGTTTCCTTCGCCAAGTGCTCACCCAACCCGAAACCGTAGAATATCGAGTCTAGTTATAGATTGGTTTCGGGAATACGTGCTACCACGGTAACGGTTACCACACGGTAGGCTCCCCCGGTAGGCTCCCGGTAGGCTCCCGGTAGGCCCGCCCGCGAGGGGCTGGCCGAAGATTATGACTTGCGCCACCAGTGCCCTGACGAGGGCTTTCTTTTCTTCAAAGTCCATGTGGCCGGTCCAACGTCTCGGCGACCACAACTCCTCAATCTTCATTCGCCTCTTCATTGGAGATCACATAGGACAGTTCCGTTGTCCATTTGGACCTTGAGTCTGGCGAGACACGCCTTTTAACCAACGCCAATGCCGCCCTGTAGGAAGCCAGGTTTACCTTGACGTCGGCATGGCGAAGGTATATGTTTATGGTAAATTCGACGCGATACGGAGAATGACGCCGGTCTTGGGACAAGCTTTTGGGACGCCGAACGGGCGGGAAACCGGTCCGGTAGGAGGACGTGTTTCCCGAGGTGATAAGAGGTCGTAAGGGAGGATTGCTATCTTGAAAAGTGTAATGTCCTATTATCAGATCATGGGAAAAAGCGAAAAAGTTGATCCCTTGGGTCTAGTACTTGACAACGGGATAACCCTGTTTATGGATGAGGATTACTGTACTAATCCGACTTGTGATTGTACTGATGTTTTATTGAGGTTTTTTGACACTGGCGATGGGCCCGAAGACGCCATACCGGTGTTTTCTTTTAGACTGGATCTCGAAACCCGCAAGGTCACGGAAAAGAAAGTAAATAACAAGAAAATTAGGGCAACCAAGTTAATCGGCGAATTTATAAATGCTTTAGACGATGAAACAATGGATCGCTTCAGGCTACATCTGTCTCAGGCTAAGCAATATGGCCGCAAGCATTATTTGGACTATTTGCCGAAGCAAGTTATAGATGGTGTTTTGAACGGATATATAATACCTTATGTAAGTGTTTTCGGATCCGGTGAGATGGGGGTTCTTGGATTTCAATACGATTCTGACGACTATTTTGTTGTTGACTATTACTGCGTGGATCCAAAATGTTCCTGTCAAGACGCTCATCTCCAATTTATCAAGATTAATCATAGAAAAGGAACTCAAGATGCATTTTTCAATATCGTACTGGAACTACCTACTTACCAGTACACGATTAAAGAGATGCATTGTAAACCCGAGGATGTTGAAAATCTCGTTAAGTACGTCATTAGAAATAAAGAGATGCTAAGGGTCTTGAAGCGGCACTGTTCTGAAATGAAGGCTGCCTCTAGGGAAATAATGAACAAGTATGAACAAAAACCTAAACAGGACCAACCAAGATTAGTGGCAACCGGCAGAAATGATCCCTGCCCATGTGGCAGTGGGAAAAAGTATAAGCATTGTTGTTTGAAATCAATGATCAACCGCTAGAGCATCGCTCGAAAGCGATGTCGCGTTTAAACCTCTTTGACAGAGGGGCAGAGCCTGTGCAATAAGCTCGGCCGCCTCCCCCTCGTTGAGGTAGCCTGAGTTCTCGGTGGCAGCCAACTAAGGAAACCATTGAGTACACAGGCTCGTCCTCCGGCGAGTCTCTGATATCTGACGACACCGATACGAAAAGGAGTACGGCGGCGCGAGGGATTTCGCCTGAATGCCGTCCCCGCTCCTTCGTATAACCGCTCCGCCTCAGCCCAATCAGCACTTTCATAACTTGCCTTCAACTCTGCCTTCCAGTCATCGGCCGGCCGTCATTATCTCCAAAACGGCGTCGCATAGAGCTCTCACAGCGGTCAAACCCTTAGTTTCCGTATCCAAACGAAACCACATCCAAAGAAATAAGCCCAGTATCAGACCCCGGGGTTCATTAAGAGGGAAAGCCGACCGTCCACCGGCCATTGGTTCGGCCGCCTCTTGGCCCCTCCCTTTCATGTCTGGATCGATGAGAAGTCACCTCCTCGCCAGGTATATCTGCCCGGCCTTCGAGGTGGCCATAATGCCCGGAACAAGGTCCTGGGAAACCATCAGTTCCACGCTGGACGTCACCTTTCTGGCGTCCGGGCCAATGATATTTCCGGCTGAGTCATAGTTCACCAGCACCTCGGCATCCGCAGCCAACGGCAGCGTCTGCTGCCCGCCGTTAGCCGCATGGATATCCACCTGGTCACCTGGGAACAGTTGACCGGGAGTCGTTGCATTAACCTTTATCGTAACGCAGGAATAACCGGGATCCAGGGCCGGGGTGTTGGCAAGTTCGTTTTCGTAGACCAGATCGCCGGGCTCCAGTGTAGTGAACGTGGTCTTGCGCGTAAAATCGCCGGCGCCCTGAACCAACCGGCCGCCACGGCTTCGGGTATCTGAACGACCTTAAGCTGGTCCGTTTGGACGGTACTCGTATAGGTATCGAAACCGTCGGTTCGTAGGACGTCACTGTGGCGGCCTTTGTCGCAGGAGTGACTTGGGTATTGTTCGTCTGGGCGACCGTGGTCTGGGTAGCGACGTGGCGGTGGTGAACCGGCCTGCGGCCAGGTGCCACGTAAACAACGTAGGCAACACCAGGCTCGTAACGATCGCGGTGCCTTTGACCCATCCTTTCCTGCTCCAGGTCCGGATTGTTGCCGCAAACCCCGGCGTCTTTGTCGCCGTTACCAACTCCGGTGGGTCTACTGCACCTGAACGTCCTCCGCCGGAGCCGTTTCCCGCCTTTCGCGGACGCGCAACTGTCCCGCAGGAAGATGCCACCGGGACACGTCGGCGTAAGTGGAGTGAACCCAGAGGGCCGCTGCCAGAGGGGTCCCCTCCACAACAAGGTCATAGATCCCCATGGAGACACAGGCCGGTAATAAAAGATCACGCGGGGGGTATCGGCGGGATAGGATACGATCACCCTGGTATCCGGCCTTGCAACCCACTAACGGAGCGGGCCCTCCACGGAATCGGGTACCTCGTACAAAAGAGCACGGACAGAAGGAGCACATCGAGGTGGGCCTTGGCCGCGGCGGTCAGGGCCGCCACCCCTTCGTCAAAACGATACGGTGCCGAGGCCGAAGGCTTCATCCCGCGAGGCGGTGTTCCCTCTGGTAACACCAACCCCGGGATGAACATGTCACCCTCGCGACTTGATTCGCATCAGCCCAACGTCCAACCCTAGGATCGCGACACAACGGACACACTCCAGCGTACGGTGCAGTCTTGCCGAAATTTAGCCTTTGGAACGGTTAAAGTGAGTTATGCTGATTTTCCAGCCGCTGTTCCGACCCTCGCAGACAGTAACTCCATCACAGGAAAGACAAAAAAAGATTTTACTTTCCCCCCTGACGTACAAGCACAAACGGCTGCACCGCCCATAGAATATCATGCATCCTGTTTGAGGGGGGATCAACATTTTCTCTGGTCTTTTGGCCCTGGTCGTGCTTTCACTTTTGAACGGCCTCCTGGTACTGGTATCCTATGTAGCCAACAACGCCTTTCCCCCGCCCCTGTCCGAAGAAGAGGAAGCCGCCTGCATCCGGTTGCTCAAGCAAGGAGATGAGAAGGCCAAAAACACCCTGATCGAGCGGAATCTACGCCTCGTTGCCCATGTGGTAAAAAAGTTTGACAACGTCTACGAAGACCAGGACGACCTGATCTCCATCGGCACCATCGGCCTGATCAAGGCCATCAACGCCTTTGACCCCCAAAAAGGGACCAAGTTGGCCACTTTCGCGGCCAAATGCGTAGAAAACGAGATCCTCATGCACATGCGGGTAATGAAGAAGGTTCGCTCCGAGGTATACCTGTTTGAACCCATAGGCGTAGACAAGGAAGGAAACGAGATTACCCTCATCGACATCCTTGGTACCCATGCCGAGGTTGTCGCCGAGACCGTTGAAAACACCTTTGACAAAAGAGAACTGCTGACCAAGATGCAGTTGCTCTCCAAGCGGGAAAAAAAGGTACTGGAACTGCGCTTCGGCCTTCATACCGACGACAAGAAAACACAGAGGGAAATAGCCAAGAGCATGGGCATATCCCGCTCCTATGTCTCCCGCATCGAAAAGAAGGCCCTTAACAAGTTGACCAGGGAACTGGTCCGGGAAGGAAGCGCGGTGTAAAGGAAAATCCCTTGAACTGAAATATTGAATCGGCCGCTGGGGCCGGTTTTTTCTTTGGAAATGGTCCCGAAACAACCACCGGACCGAATGCAAACCCATGTAGCAGCACTTTCGTCTATCATGTCGGCAGGAGAAACAGCCCTTTCATCTCCATCGGATGGGACCCTGGTGGAATAGCAAGAACTTCGCTCAAACCGATAGGAGCCACCGTAAGGTGAACCACCGGCACTTTCACCCCGGCCATGCCGGGGGCTTAGCCCTCCCTCTTGGTCTTATTGGTACTGGGCCTGCCAGCCCTTTTCTTTACTCCATCCTCCTTCTTTGCCGCCTTGCGAGATGCCTTCACTTGTCCTTCTTCCATATCTATTCCAAACATAGCCCCAATGTCATCGTCATCAATAACCCGGCTACTTCTCCTCCCTGACTTTCCAAGAAGGCTTTCAGATTTCTGGGCAATGACCTTCGATACAAGCTCGTCAATATTTACATTGCGCAAGACAAAAAACAGCGCGGGATTTTCGTCTAATCGTGCTCCCACCCCATAAAGCACTGCAGCCACATGCTTGCACATTATGGCCCAGTCAGGGCAACTGCACTTTAAGGATATTTCCTTTGGAGCCGGGAAAAGCCCCTCCCCCCGGGCGGTAAACAATTCGGCCAGGCCTTTGGGAAACTTGCCCTCTATGAGTTCCTGCAATGAGTCTATCTTGCCCTCGCAGGCCTTTGTGATTGTCTCCCAGGTATTCTTGCTCAGAGCCTGTATCTCAATGCAGATCGTATAGGGCTTCGCGACACTTCCCTGCACCAGCGCGGCAATCTTGCCCGCACTTATTTTCAGGTCCAGCACAGCCCCGTGTCGTACATAACTCCGACCTCGCCCTATGCGGTTTGCATAGTCCGAATAACTTTCAAGGTTGTCATTCCAGGCTATTCCCCACCACGTTCTGGCGAGCTTTCTCCCCTGTATCATGATTGGCGTAATATCCGGACTTTTCTTTCTCAGTTTCTCGATGCTTTTCTGCGCCCTGGCCTTCTTTTCCGCGACCGAAACATATACCGGATAATCATAATATGACACACAAAAAACCTCCTGCTAAAAGGAAAGTCGGAATAAATCCATCAACTGGTTGTTATCCATCTCAGTAATCCAGTTCTCCTGAATATCAGGAATAATTTCTTGGGTCAACTTCTTTTTGTCCTCAATCATCAAGTCTATTTTCTCTTCTATTGTGCCCTTCGTAATAAATTTGTGCACAATAACGGTCTTCTGTTGGCCGATGCGGAACGCCCTGTCTGTAGCCTGATTTTCGACCGCCGGATTCCACCAGCGGTCAAAATGCACAACATGGTTCGCGGATGTAAGATTAAGACCCACCCCACCTGCCTTTATGGAGAGTACCAGAAAGGGCACATATTCATGCCCCTGGAAGGTTTCCACAATATCTCTTCTTTTGGCCACAGGAGTTTCCCCGTGCAAGACAAGGCCTTTGTGGTGGAATACGCCCTCAAGAAATTCTTTCAGGGGCCCGGTGATCTCTTTAAACTGAGTAAATACAAGAAGTCTCTCTCTTTTTTCATAAATTGTTTCACAAATTTCACGTAACCGGGCATATTTCCCACTATCACTTTCCGCATAGGAATTCTGACCGAGATATTGGTCGGGGTGATTGCATATCTGCTTGAACTTCATAATAGAAGAAAGAATCAAGCCTTTTCTTTCAATCCCTTCATCGGCGAATTCCAGCTTTGTCTTAATGTCACCCACAAGCGCATTGTATAGCGCCGCTTGTCTTTTGGAAAGTGTGGAAAATGTTTTCATTTCAATCTTGTCAGGCAGGTCTGTGATTACGGCTTTATCCGTCTTCAATCTTCTCAGTATAAATGGGCCTACCACCTTTTTCAGCTGAGAATAACCCTCCTGACTTTCCTTCAATTGTTTCGTGAAGGTAGTAAATTCCTTTAAGCTCCCCAACAGTCCTTTGTTCAGAAAATCAAACAACGACCATAACTCGGAAAGCCGGTTCTCGATAGGAGTACCAGTCATAGCGATTTTATGGAAAGATTTTATTTGCTTTACCGTTCTCGTCTGCTTGGCCCCCGGGTTCTTGATAGCCTGGGCCTCGTCCAATATCAACGAGTTCCAGGTTACCTCCCTTACCCAGTCATATTTTAGGAGCATTCCATAGGTCGTTATAAAAATATCGTACTCTTCGAGAAGGT
>DATKUX010000095.1:0-8060 GCA_035530395.1 Spirochaetia bacterium | reverse complement strand
GGCAAGGAAATAGTCGGAAATGAAATACATAAGAACAGTCCGAGAAGGGATTACCCTTATATTAAGGTTAATTGTGCCGCCATCCCGGAAACACTGCTGGAGTCTGAACTGTTTGGTTATGAAAGAGGATCGTTTACCGGTGCGGGTAACAGGGACAAGTTGGGACTTTTTGAACTAGCAAATTATGGTACTATCCTTTTGGATGAAATAGGGGAAATGCCTATTTCGTTGCAGTCTAAGCTCTTACGTGCCGTACAGGAGAAGGAGATCAACCGGATTGGTTCGTCCAAACCAATAAAATTGGATGTCAGGGTGATTGCGGCAACCAATCAGAACTTGGAAGACCGGGTTGCTGGTGGGAAGTTCAGGCAAGACCTCTATTATAGATTAAACGTGGTTCCTATTAGGGTTTCTCCCCTCCGCTCAAGGCTGGAGGATATTCCCATACTGGCTAATCATTTCGTCGAAAAGTACAACCAAAAACACAAGGCTAAGAAACGGATAGATATCTTGGCGGTAGATGTTATGCAACAATATAACTGGCCGGGCAATGTTAGGGAATTAGAGAATATTATTGAGCAATTGGTGGTAATTATTAAGGAACCGGAGATCGGACCGGAGCATATTGTTAAGATCATAGACAGTAAGAAGCTATCACCATCTTATGGAGATAAAAGCAATTTGACCTTAAAGGAAGCTGTTGACGCAGTCGAAAGACAAATGATCCAAAAAGCTTTGAAGACGTACGGCAGTACTCACAAGGCGGCGCCCATTCTGGGTGTCAGTCAACCTACCGTTTTGCGGAAAGCAAGGAAGCTGGGCATAAGGACGGCCGATTCATAATTGTATCTCAATCGATCTCTAAATGTATCAAAGGGAAAGGCGTATGGTTCGTCCTTTCCCTTTTTGTTACTCAGACTGATACGGGGATGTATCGAAACGGGAACGTTGGGCGTTGTAAGGCCCTCTTATTAAGGTTGCCACGGGCATGATTATTGCTTGTTATCTCAGTAAGCGAAGGAGGTGGGGTCTCTGTGCAGTTAAGAGATCTGACGCCGGAGGAAAAGTCGAAATCTTATAGCAAATATTATTACCTGCCGCCGGCGCCACCGGATCCGGCGGTCCTGGAGTTGCTTCGCTTTGGTAGACCTATCGATCCCGCTGAGGCATTGGCGATCGAAAGAATAAATGACTTGTTGAATCCCGGCTATGACGAATTCGAAACCGGGTACTGCGTCCTCCCCAACGGTGCGGGGTATGTGGCTGTCTATACAAGAATGCCGGGGGTAACCGCGGATATGGTCAACTGGTGGTTTGCCTGGCATGGTCTTGAGGATCTGCGCTACAAGATCTGGTGGCCCGGTGGGCACTTTGCCGTGTCCCTGAGCGCTGCAGACCGGGAGAAGGTCCTAGATCCCGGCAGGTCGGTCACTCAAAAGTTCCAAGGGATCACCCATCAGGTGGTGGAAGATGTCGGGACCGGTGTCGAGCAAATTGCCATCAGCTTCCTGACCCCGGAAGAGATGGGCTTTGACCTGGACCGGTTCGGAGCACCTGCCGTAGCCGCCCTGGTGGCTGCCAACGGTTTGTCTTCCCCGGCGGATGCTCCCGGCGGGGAACCCGGGACACCGGCCGTGATGTGTCACCTGGTCCGGGAAATTCCGGGAGGGGTGGAATTTCGCAGCCGCTTTTGGTTGGGATACCGGATGGTGGACAAAAGACCCGTCCTGTTTCTGCCGGCCGATAGGCCGGTGCCCGAAAACGTCCTGTTGGGCCTGGCTCGGCACGACGCCCATGAGTACGCCAATTTGCGCGCTATCCTGCCAAGGATCTACGGGGAAGAGGGGGGCAGGGGGTTCGTCAGGACAAGTGATTAGACTTAAGGAGGAAAAGGAAGATGGCGGTTAAATCGCATAAAAGAATAATTACCTGTGCCATAACCGGGGCCATCCATACCCCGACCATGTCGCCGTACCTGCCGATCACTCCGGAAGAGATCGCCCAAAATGCCATTGATGCTGCGAACGCGGGGGCGGCTTCTGTACACATACATGCCCGAAACCCTGAGAACGGGATGTCTACACCTGATTTGAATATTTTTCGGGAGATCGTCACTAGGATTAAGGCGCAGAATAAAGAGGTGCTTATCTGCCTCACCACGGGCGGCGGGGTCGGGCAAACGGTCGACCAAAGAGTAGCTGTGGTCCCTGAGTTCCAGCCTGATCTTGCTACCATGAACGCCGGTTCTCTTAACTGGGGTCTTTTCCCGCTGGCCGAAAAGATCAAGGAGTTCAAGTACGCTTGGGAGTATGATTTTCTAAGTCAGTCTAAGGGTGGAATCTTTCAAAACACGTTCGAATCCATGGAGAAAATACTAAAGGCAATGTATGATAATGGGACAAAACCCGAATTGGAGATATATGACGTAAGCAATCTTTATAATCTGGCGTACCTGGTGCAGGCCGGAATTGCCAGGAAACCAATTTTCCTGCAATTTGTTACCGGCATTCTGGGGGGCATAAACTCTACTCCTTATGACATCATGAATCTGCATACCACGGCTGACCGGCTCTTCGGCAGGGATGAATACCAATGGTCCGTTATCGGCGCGGGCAGGACTGAGTTTCCCGTAGCGACCATGGGATTGATGTTGGGCAGCCATGTGCGGGTGGGGATGGAAGATAATCTTTACTTGAGCAGGAAGGTATTGGCCAGGAACAATGCCGAGTTGGTTGAGAAGATGGTCCGGATCATGAGGGAATTCGATTATGAGCCCGCCACTCCGGGCGAGGCCAGGGAAATCCTGGACTGTCCGGCCCGTAAGCTGCTCTGAAAAAGCCGGCTGGGAGCCGCAGGCGGCGCCCGTACAAGTCCGTTCGCCACAAACAGGACGGAAACCGTGATCGTTTGGGGCTAACGCCGGGGACCCCGGGGAAATCGAGGTTGACTTGCGGGTCCCTTTTCGGTATAATTAAAACCGCGCCAGATGTTCTGGCCTGTATATGGAGCTGTGGTGTAGTGGCCTAACATGCCTGCCTGTCACGCAGGAGATCGAGGGTTCGAATCCCTTCAGCTCCGCCACCTCAATTTAATAGGATTATGCCACGGTAGCTCAGTCGGTAGAGCAGAGGACTGAAAATCCTCGTGTCGGCGGTTCGATTCCGTCCCGTGGCACCATTTTATTAGTAGTATCAAGGGTTCAGGATTATAAAATATATGCTGAGAAAAGAGTTGCCGCAAATGTTGCGGCAGTTTCTATTTTGGGCCGGTCCAGGCAGCCAGGACAGGTATTCTATTGTTCTTCATCCTCCAGCAAATAACCGAACAGGATTGTCTACTATATCGTACGGCTGTTTCGAACCCCGGGCTTTTCTGCGGCCCGGGTTTTTTTTGGTCTGGCGTGGCGGCCTGTGGCATAATTGTTGCTTTAGTAATGAAGGAGTAAAAGGAAAATGCTCGCGGCCGGCGCCTGCTACCGGGCAGGTTCGGTCAGGGAGGGGGTACGGAGGCGTATTGCGATAGCCCGCGGCGGACAGGGAAGCCCGTGCCCTAAGACTGGTTTTCGCGGGGCGCGGCTGACACGGGTCCGCGGTGCTGGTTCACCAGGGATACCGGCGCGGGAGGAACCGCGACGGTTACGGGTGCTACCGCTGTGGCCCAGACTGACTCGGTCACCAACTGAATAATACGGGGAGGGTCTAAAATGCCAGTAGGCACTTATGAAAACTATTACAACCGCCTGATAAAAATGAAAGACAACATCTTCATCAACGGGGAGAAGGTCGGGAGAACAGATGAGAGGCTGCGGGGCGGGCTTTATGTCATAAAGCAGACCTACGACTGCGCCAACGACCCGGCTTATGAGGATGTCTGCGTCGCCACCTCCCACCTCACCGGCGAGAGAATCAACCGGTACACCCATATCAGCCAGAGCCAGGATGATTTGTTGAAGAAGCAAATGATGACCAGGCTGCTGTGCCACAGGGTGGGTGGGTGCATTCAGAGGTGTATGGGAGTCGACGCTCTCAATGCTCTTTCCGTGGCTACCTATGAGATGGACGAGGCCTTTGGCACCGAATACTACCAGCGGTTTACGAAATACCTGGCTTATTACCAGGCCAATGATCTGTGCGCCAACTGCGCCCAAACGGACAGTAAGGGCGACCGGCTGAAGCGGCCCCATGAACAGGTGGATCCCGATCTGTACGTGCGCATCGTGGACGTAAAGAGCGACGGTATTATTGTCAGGGGAGCCAAGCTCTGTAACTCCATAGCCCCCTACGCGGATGAAATCATCGTTTTGCCGACGCGGTTCATGACCGCGAAAGACAGCGCATATGCCGTGGCCTTCGCCGTCCCTTCCGACTGGGATGGGGTGAAACTGGCCTGCCTGCCGGGTCATCATCACGAGCGGGTCAACCTGAAGGCGCCGATAGGTGAAGTCGGGGACATGGAGTCTTTCACGATTTTCGACGATGTCTTCGTTCCCAACGAGAGAGTCTTTTTAAACGGCCTAACCGACCCTCAGGCCACTCCCTATGCCGGCTACCTGGCCCTGCTGTTCGCCCATTTCCACAGGCACTCCTATACCGGCTGCAAACCGGCCGTGTCCGAGGTTCTGGCCAGCCAGGCGGCCCTGGTGGCGGAGTACAACGGCATTGAAAGGGAAGCCCACGTGAAGGAGAAGATATCGCACATCATTGGTACCGCGGAATTGGTCTTTGCGGCCGGGCAGGCCAGCGCCTACCGCGCCCAGAGGTCTCCTTCGGGCACCTGTATCCCGGACGAAATCCTCACCAACGCGGGGAGGCGGATAGCGGGGGAAGAGATTTACAACGAGTACAAGATCCTGGCCGACCTGGCCGGGGGGCTGCCGGCTACCCTGCCCATGGAAAAAGACTTCTATACCGAGGAAATCGGCCCGCTTCTGCACAAGTACATGCAGAGAAACCCGAAAATTACGCCGGAAAACGTGCACCGGTGCTTCCGGATGATTGAAAGCCAGTTGGCTTCAAGTTTCTCCGGGGCCCAGATGGTGGCCGGGCTACACGGCGGGGGCTCTCCCCAGATGGAGACCATCACCATGATGGCCCGGTACGACCTGGAACGGTTGAAGGATATCGCCAAGTATCTGGCCGGCATAAACCCGGAACTGCCCCGGTACGAGAGGGAGACCGTCACGCCGCGGAAGATGCTGGAGAAATTCTACGGTCCGGCGAAATAGTTCTTTTAAGCTGGGGAGGGGGCGCCGCCAATGGCTGAATCAATCCCGGCCATGTTTTCCCTGGCCGGCAAGGTTGCCCTTGTTACCGGCGCGAGCCGGGGCATCGGCGAAGAGATTGCCGGTGTTTATGCCGGGGCGGGCGCCCGGGTGGCCATCTGCGGCCGCAAGCCCGAAGGGGTGAAAGAGGCGGCGGAAAGACTCGGTAAGGACGGGCGGCAGGTCTTAGGGGTAGCGGCCAATGTTGCGGTGGCACAAGACCGCGCAAAACTCGTGCAGGCGGTCCTGGACTGGGCCGGCCGGATAGACATCCTCGTTAACAACGCCGGGGGTAACCCCGGCCACGGACCGTTGGCCGAGGTGAGCGAACAGGCATGGGACAGAGTATTCGAGGCCAATGTGAAGGCGCCTCTTTTTCTTTCGCAACTGGTTTACCAGGCCTGGATGAAGAACCATGGCGGTGTGATCATCAACATGGCTTCCGCCGGGGGATTTGTGGTCACCGCGGGCATCAACGCCTACAACATTTCCAAGGCCGCTTTAGTTCACCTTACCCGTTGTCTGGCCAGCGAGTGGGGACACGACGGGGTCCGGGTCAATGCTATCGCTCCCGGTCTCATCAGGACCAGGTTCAGCCAGATGCTCTGGGACGGTCCTGAAGGGCCGGAGTTGGTGGAACGACACCCGGTGCCCCGGGTCGGCGAAGTGGAGGATGTGGCGGGCGCAGCCCTGCTGCTGGCCTCGGCGGCCTCTTCATTCATGACGGGGCACACCCTGGTCGTCGACGGAGGACAGTTGCTCTGCTTTTCCGGTTGAACAGTGGTGCGGATGCGGGGGACCGCAGTTATATGGTTAGGACACTGTTTTTTCACTGAGAATCGGGAGGATCACCGAAAAAACCGGCTGGGCCGGTCACCGTACCCGGCCCAGCACCACTTCCCGGACGATTTCCGCAGCCAGTAAGGCCGTGCGCTGTGACTGGTCGTAAGGAGGGCATACCTCAACCAGGTCAAAGCCCACGAGGTTGAGGGAGTTTAGCATGTGTACCGCCAAAAGGATCTCCCGGGACGTACAGCCTCCCGGCTCGGCTGTGCCGGTGCCGGGGGCGAACGCCGGGTCAACCACATCGATGTCGAGGGTTACGTAAACCGGGCGACCCTGGAGCGACGTCAGGTTTTCCTCCAGCGCGGCGAGAATCGCACCGCCGGCCAGCCCGGTCAGACGGGTGTGGTCTCGCGCATAGGCAATCTCCGGCCGGGTGCAGGACCTTATCCCGAATTGAAAGAGGTTTCCTTTCCCGACCAACTCGCTGACCCGCCGCATTACGGTGGCATGCGAAAGGGAGAGGCCCAGGTATTCGTCCATCAGGTCGGCGTGGGCATCGAATTGGATGACGGCCAGACCGGGGTACCTGGCTGCCAGCTGCTGAACCGCCGGCCAGGTGACCAGGTGTTCGCCGCCCAGCAGCACCGGGAACTTACCGTCGTGGACGACGCGTCCGGTGATCTCGGCTACGGCCTGCAGGCTGGCCGGAACGTCGCCGGGCGGCAGGAAAACGTCGCCGGCATCGTGGAAGAGACACTGGTCCAAATCCCGGTCCAGGTAGGGGCTATACTCTTCCAACCCTTGCGAGACGAGGCGTATCCCGGCGGGAGCGTGGCGCGCTCCCGCTCGGAAGCTGGCGGTCCAGTCCATGGGCGCCCCCAGGAGGACGATTTCCGCCTCCTCATAGGATGCTCTGGCACCCATAAACTCAAGTCGTTCAAGCACCGACGATCTTCCTCAAAAAGGGAGGCAGGGCAAAGGCCGCCAGGTGGACCTGCGGACTGTAATACCTGGTGGTGCATGGCCGGAAATCCTTTTCTTCCAGTTCCAGGGGGTCATGTTTCTTGCTGCCCAGGGAAAAGGACCACAGGCCGCCGGGATAGGTGGGGACCGTGGCCAGGTAAAGCCTTGTCACCGGGAAGATGGCGGATAGGTCCTTCTTGACCCTGCCGATCAGATCCGCGTTGTAAAAAGGAGATTCCGTCTGGGCCACAAACAGCCCGTCCTCTTTTAAGGCCCGGGACACCGCGCTGTAGAAGTCCCGGCTAAACAGGACCTCACCGGGTCCCACCGGGTCGGTGGAGTCGACTATGATCAAGTCAAAAGTGTTTTCGTTTTCCCGTACGAAGACGTTGCCGTCGCCGACGTGGATTTCCACCCGCGGGTCGCCCAGGGCGACGCTTATCTCCGGTAAGTACTCCCGGGCCGCCCAAATAACCCGGTCGTCGATTTCCGCCAGGGTAACGCTTTCCACCGTCGGATGTTTGACTATCTCCCGCACGGTGCCTCCGTCGCCGCCGCCGATGACCAGCACCTTGCGGGGCTGCGGATGGGTATTCATGGGTACGTGGGTGATCATTTCGTGGTACACGAACTCATCCCGGGTGCTGGTCTGAATGACGCTGTCCAGTAGCAGCACCCGGCCCAGTTCCGGGTTCTCGATCACCGCTACCTCCTGGTACGAGGTTTTTTCGAGGTGCAGGAGTTTCGTGGCGGCGAGACTGAGCATGACGTTTTTCGTCTGCAGTTCGGAAAACCAAAGATTCATCTTTTTGCCCCGGTCCATGGGGGACGACCAACCCAGCGGCGCTTGCGGCCCCGGGGATGCCCGTTTCCCTGGAAGCAGGTTTTTCGCTCCTTCCGGTATCATACTGGCCGGTTATAACCGGCCTCAATACCACATCGGGACGGCTGCCAGGGCACACCCGTTGTCCACCACGCGGTGTTCCGATCCTGCCGTCTTCATCTCGTTCAACTCCATGCCTCTGACAGCAAAGGCCTCTCTCAGCATAGT
>DATKUX010000094.1:0-33267 GCA_035530395.1 Spirochaetia bacterium | reverse complement strand
TACTACGAGATTAACCTGCAGGACATATTGGCGCCCGTCCACATTAACCAAGCGACCGTCCACCACCCTGGAAATCAATTGATGGTCAAGGCGGTCCACATCCTGTCCCCAGTAACGGTTGTAACCAGTCACGTACTGTATTCTCCATCATCAGGCGACCTTTAGTCTTGTCGAGCTCAGGAATGTCCTTCCCGTTAGCAATTGTGACATATGCTTCTACGGCCATGATTTTTTGTAACCGGCTGGTCGCCAGGTTCTTCTGAAGTTGTTCCAGCTCGTTTTTCTTACTGGCCAATTCATCTTTCAATGAATCGTTCACCAGGGTTATCCGGTCAACCTGCTGCCCCAACAAGACGTTTACCATAGCCCCGCCAACCAATATACCCACCAGAAATGCGGCCAGTAAGCGCATCTTCATGACTTACTGCCACAAAGAAAAACTATGAGGTAATAAGCCGACTCAGTTCCGGCCAGAGCGCTGACTATGTAAAACATCTGTTTTAATACCGCCCGCACGTCCCCCTGAAAAAGCCCGCTGCCGAATACTTCAAAGGTAGAAAACGTACCACCAATAGCAGCAGCGATAGCCCAAATTTTTATATCCCGAGCCAACTTGAGCATGGTCACCACCGGCGGCTCTTTGACGAAAACGGCGGCCAGTGAACCTACCAGGGAGGCTCCCAGCAGTATGCCAAGTGCGGTGAAGTAAATCAACACCAGTTTGCTGAAAAACCTATCCATTCCTCCCCACCCCAGACAAGCTTATCCTATTGCCTTGGGAGGGAGATTATGCCGGAACCAGCGGGTGATCTCTCTTTAAGAGTTATACCCAAAAAAACATCCGGAGCTAGTTTACCTAACCCCGGACAAAATCCCTTCCGCAGCCCGGCTAGCCGGACCAATTTGCCTCAGACTCCTAAAAAAGGCATTCGAAAGCAGAAACCGGTTTCCTGGCAAACTATAATGCCTCCTCCTCAATATCATCCGCCATCGTTTCCAGACCCAAGATATGTTCAACCGTATAGAATCCAGCTGAGTGTAAGTGGACGTATTTAATTAATCTCATCAGGCAGTCGGTAAAAGCATCACGATTTAGCGATTCATGCCTTATCTCCAGCCGTTCGTTATCGCTAATAAAGACTATTTTGTGCATGCCTATAGTTCCACCACCACGTATGGCATGAACAGCTATCTCTCGTTCATCACGGACCTTTTTTCCATGCCTTCCAAAAAGCAAATTCTTATCAGGATTGATACCCAATTCCCTGGCAACCGTTTGGGCCAGACGTATGGCCGTACCGGAAGGCGCGTCTTTCTTATAACGATGATGCTCCTCAATAATTTCCACATCAAAACCATCTAAAACAGTAGCTATTTCTTTGGCCGCATGTATCAGCATATTGATTCCGATGGAAAGATTAGGCGCCACAACCAGACTTACATTATACATGCTCGCGATAGACCGCAATGCCTCTACTTGAAATTTGGAAAATCCCGTGGTACCGACAATTAGATGACTACCGTGTTTAGCAGCAATCTTAAGATTTGACAGACTGGCTTCAGGAACAGTAAAATCGATTACAATTTCCGGCCGTGTCTCACTTAAAGATTGGGCTAATTCATCGCTCCCACGAATAATCAAGCCGGTTGGACGAAGTTCCAAAATGTCCCCCAAATCTTTACCCACCTTGTCACTGCCCGGACGGCTGACAACCAATACGAGCTTGCTGAAAGGATCTTTTAACAGGTTCCTAGCTACAACCTGACCCATCCGACCTGGACCGATAAGAGCGACCTTTACGGGCATAGCTTCTTCGACCCCCTTTTTAATCAGATCATTGAAATTAAAAGCCTCAGGGAAAATTCCCTGAGGCAGAAGGTCGATCATAAGTTACCCTTGCTAAGACAATAGCAAAGTGCAACTATTCTTCCTTCCTACCGCCTACGAAGTTAGCTGACGGGTTCGGGTTGAAGGATAACCCTACTCCTGATCAAACATCAGTTCGATTAAGAGATTCACCCCAGAAAGATGGGTCCTCCGCTTCCTACGAATAAGAATTAGGCGTTACAGAGATCTAATATTTAATTAGATTTATTATACCAGTAACCAATTACTTTGTAAAGACATTTTGTTAATTTTAGCCAATATTCAGGAAAGGTTATTCTTCCTCCAGCCGTTACAATCCGACACATTGTCTGCGCCGTGGCGGCCGGGTCGAGGATCCCGGATACACCCACCTGGGTAACCGCTGTCCCTTTGGTGAGATAAGCAGGCCCAACATGCCACCCAGGGATTCCTGGTTATTACCGCCGACTGAAAGACTCCTCATTTGACCACGCCCTGGACCAGATCACTCTTCCATAATGGTAAGAGCACTTCGGCGTCACTGAAAAGAGGAATATCCCCATTGCCGGCCGGCCATGGGCATGAAAATAGCCGCCTCCACTTTGACCCCCTACACCACCCAACTCCTCCCTTTCCGATCAGCGGCACATTTGTTTTGAGCCCTTCGGAATAAAAACTTGCCCCCCCCGGAAACCGGACAGCCTTGTGCTCGTGAAAACATGCATTAGGGCGGGGGTTAGGGTGCGGGCCGATTTCAAGGAAGTTCTCACCTTCTCTTGTTATGAAATTATTAAGAATATTAATTAAAAATACAAAAGCTTAATCTATTTCACAATTACTTATTGAATTCCAAATACTTTCTTAAAATTGTTTCTCTATTATAAAGACTAAGAGCATGAGCAAAAAATAACAAGCTCCGTGGATTAGGAGGGATGCGTTGGCTCCCATCATTGTCGATTCAGCAACGTAAGAAAAACAAGGAATTAAATTTGCCATTACAGACTGCCCTGAATTGGTTTCTTCCGTACCATCATTTTCCGGCAGGCTACTTCGGAGCATACATAGAGAACGCGGGTGCTGGTTTCACTATCTGCATTGAAGAACCGTCCATGAAAAAGGGGCCGCAAAGGAGGTCGCAGTTATGCATTTTCCCATAGCCGGAATAACCGTATCCCCCCTCCTGCCGGTGGTAGTGGGGTTCCTGATTGCGTCTATATGTTCGCCTTGCGGAGTTTCGGGAGTGTTTCTCCTCGTGCCTTTCCAGATGAGCTTTCTGGGGTTTGTCAGCCCGGCGGTCAGCTCCACGAGCCAGTTATACAATATCATCGGCCTGCCCGGCGGCGTGATGCGGTACATTAAAGAAGGACGGATGGCATGGGGCCTCTTCTGGGTAATGGTTATCGGCACCTTACCCGGGATGGCGGCCGGTGCCCTGATCCGCGTTCGTTATCTGACTGATCCGAAAGACTTCAAGGTTTTTGTCGGCATGATCCTGCTTTACCCAGGCTTCCGTCTGCTCAACGAGGCCTTGCTTCGCTTCGGGAAGAAAAAAGAAAAGAACCTAGCGGTGGAAAGAGAACTCATCCAACAGGCCGAGGTCATGGAAGGAGATGCGGCCGCGGAAGTGGTGGCCTGCCTGGAGGAGACCGAGGCCGTCTCGGTGCCCAAAATGGCCAGGTGTCTGCCCAAGGAAGCGGTTATAACCGGCCGGTCATTGTCCTTGAAGACAATAGAGTACGATTTCTGGGGTGAAACCTATACGGTCAATACCATGGTCATCGCGGTCATGTCCCTCGTGGTCGGCGTCATCAGCGGCATCTACGGCATCGGCGGCAGTGTGTTCACGGCCTCGTTCATAGTGGCCTTTCTGGGGCTGCCCGTCTTTACCATTGCCGGGGCGACCCTGGGCGCCGCCTTTGTAGCCTCCACTTT
Organism: Spirochaetia bacterium; assembly: GCA_035530395.1. Classification (GTDB taxonomy): domain Bacteria; phylum Bacillota; class Desulfotomaculia; order Desulfotomaculales; family JAJYZD01; genus JAJYZD01. The sequence continues at coordinate 29,489 of DATKUX010000094.1, read as the reverse complement.
CGGCGTGATCTTTTACATGCTGCTCGCCCTCACTCCCCTGGGAGCAGGCAGCGCGGTTTCGCCCGACTGGCTGTTGGGCCTCCTGTTCGGCATCGGCGGTTTTGCCGGCAACTATTTCGGCGCCTTCCTGCAGAAGTTTGTGCCCGACCGCTTGGCCCGGGGGACCATGGGTACCCTGGTTACCTCTCTGGCCGTCGCCTATGTGGGGCAGTACTTCCTGGTTTTTGCCGGCCCCGTCCTGCAAACCGTGCGGGCTATATTCTAGCCGTCGCTCCTTACAAGATGCAATATTGAGAAATAGGAGTTGGAGGACCGTGGAAAAGCTGAAGGGAATTCTTCATTACCTGGGTAAGTGGGTCCCGATCGCCGTTGCCATCGGCGTGGTTTCCGGTGTTGGGGCCTGGCTCTTCATCAATATGATCCGGCTTGCCACGCAGCTTTTTCTGGGACATAACGCGGGCTACGTCCCGCCGTCTCCGCTGGGCACCAGTGCGTCAACCGTGGTCACACCCATTTTGCACAAATGGTTGATCCCGGTATCGACCACCCTGGGCGGTCTCATCAGCGGCTTTATCGTCTTCAAATGGGCCCCCGAGGCGGAAGGCCACGGTACCGACGCGGCCATAGACGCCTTTCATAACAAGGCGGGAGCCATCCGGGGCCGGGTGCCCCTCATCAAGATGGTGGCCTCGGCCATCACCATGGGTTCCGGCGGCAGCGCCGGCCGGGAAGGCCCCACCGCCCAGATCGCGGCCGGTTTCGGTTCCGTGATTGGCTATCTGCTGAAACTGGATCCGCACGACCGGCGCATCGCCCTGGCCACCGGCATCGGCGCCGGCGTCGGTGCCATATTTAAAGCGCCCCTGGGCGGCGCCATCCTGAGCGCCGAACTTCTCTATTTAAACGGTATGGAGATGGACGCCCTGGTACCGTCTCTGATCGCGTCCACCGTGGGTTACGTTATTTTTACCCACTTCTTCGGCTATACGCCGGTCTTCGGCTGGCACCTGACAACTAGCACCATCTTCCACCCGGTAAGTCTCCTGTATTACGGTATCCTGGGAGTCTTTTGCGGGGTTGTCGGCATCCTTTATTCGACTGTGTTCTATAAGGTCCGGGATCTCTTCAAGCTGATGCCTGGTCCCAAGCTAGTACGCCCCGCCCTGGGCGGTCTGATAGTGGGTCTGATCGGCGTGTACCTGCCACAGAGCATCGGCATAGGTTACGGCTGGATTCAGGTGGTCATGGACAACCCGGCAGCCCTGCCACTGGGTATCATTGTCCTGTTGATCTTCGCCAAGATAGTAACGACGTCGCTTTCCATCGGGTCCGGCGGCAGCGGCGGTGTCTTCGCCCCCGGTCTGTTTATCGGCAGTATGGTGGGAGCTTCGCTATGGTGGCTAATGAAGCTATGGGGTATCCCGGGAGTTCCGGCCGGCCCCGAGTTGTTCATGGCCGTAGGCATGGTGGCCCTCTTCGGGGGCGTGGCCAGGGCACCCCTGGCCATGATCCTGATGATCGCGGAGATGACCGGCAGCTACGCTGTGTTGCTCCCCGCCATGTTATCGGTAGGTCTGGCCTACCTGATTATAGGCGACCATACCATTTACCGGAGCCAGCTGCCCAGTCCGGCCGATTCGCCCGCCCATGTTCATGACTACCTCACGTGTATTCTGAAGCATCCGGAGGCGAGGGAGCGGATACGGCAAGAATTCCTCAACCAGCCGCATCTGTGAGGCTGAATGGGTATGGTGCAGGCTTCCTATAAACCGCCGCCTACCCGGTCCGTGATGAACGATTGATTAGCCTCAGGGAAGAGGTGGCAATAGAGGTGTGTGACTCCACGTTTGTGGAGTCACCACTTTTCTTGCTTTTCCCTCGCCTCCCTGTTGTCCCCGGCAACGGGCCGGCAGGAAAAGGGCCATGCGTTCGGAATATAAGTATAAGGATCTTTGCCAGGGCTGGGCTGCTCTCCGGAACGTGGTTTTGTGTTCTAATTCTACTTGGCTTCGCGAGGTGGAGAATGTGGGCGTACGAATAGTAGTGGTTGATGATGACCCCAACGTTTGTGACGTTCTCAGGTTGTACCTGGAAAAGCAGAACTTTGAGGTCCTTTGCATGGGTAACGGCGCGGATTTTTTTAACTATTTCGGGCAGACCAATATAGATCTACTGATCCTGGACTTGATGCTCCCGGATACGGACGGATTCGCCGTCTGCCAGAAAGTTAGGAAAGAGAGCAGTGTCCCCATCATTATTCTTTCCGCCCGGGGTGAGGAATACGACCGGATAAGAGGACTTGACACAGGAGCTGACGATTACGTGGGCAAGCCGTTCAGCCCCCTGGAACTGATGTCCCGGGTCAATGCCCTGCTCCGGAGGGTCTCTTTGGATAAAAGGACCGGCCTTTCCGGGCCGGGCCAGGACGATGTCACTTTTCCCGGACTCGATATAGACCTGGCATCCAGGATGGTCAGGGTCAATGGCGATTACGTGCGGGTGACGACAAGAGAATTCGATATCCTTTCCCTGCTCGTCAGAGAGCGTGGTAACGTAGTTAGCCGGGACAAAATCATGAATAACGTTTGGGGCAACGACGCAGATGTCAGCAACCGAACCATTGATGTCCATATTAAGTGGCTAAGAGACAAGTTGAGCCACAACAACAACAATTACCAGTACCTGCATACCGTATACGGGATAGGTTACAAATTTGAGGTCAAGGCCGGCTCCGGGACCGGTAAATGGGACCATTGACGACCTTTGAGAAAGCCACCCAAGCGGAGCCCCGGTTGCCGCGGATATGTTTGACGGATCCTTAAAGGCTTACCGAAAAGCAAGTGCCATAATCTCGGGAGTTCTTTCCGCGGGGATACCATATAAATTACTTGTTATCTCCAGTGCCACAACCGGAAAGTGGCCCATCACGCTTCTCCCACTCAACGTATGCACCGTACGGGCGGCATAGAGACCTCACCGCATGGTCGAAGGAGTGTACGTCAACGGCCCCGGGCCACCAGGACTCACGCCGGTCACTCTGTTTGACGGAACGTGCCGGCGGGTGGACGCTTTCCCACGGACCGGCGCACGTCCACCCGCTTTCGATCAACTCCATACTGTCATGGAGATATCCATTTTGCCCCGGCCACCCCGTTCCGCCCGGGGCGCCCTCGCTGCATCCTTATGACGCCGGCGCAGCGTCAAAACGCAAGCCGGCCACCCCTTCCTGCCCGGGGTGGCCGTTTACCTTGTACCTGGCAACCATGCCGCAGACAAAGTTCCGTTAGGGCGTTCTTCCTGAGCGAACATCAATAGGGTTTGAAGATAAAAAGGTCCCGGGTGAAATCTTTGAGAATGGAAGTTTTATAGACCGGCTGATCAATGGGGATGTGATGAAACCTCAAGGAGAGCCACGCCACGAGGCACAGGCCCACAAAAAGGCCTGCAGCAATAAGGTCCTTCCTTTCCTCGGTGAGCCATCCAACCCGTAGCGATTCTTCCAGCGGCTCCATAATATTTCCCCTTTAGCCCCTCTTCTTATAATTATGAGACCTGGATATTAAGGAAATATTATAAGCTTGTTAAGAGCCACCCCCTTTTTTTGAAAATTAAGAAATTAATTTAAACATTCTTATTGATATATTGTCCAAAACGTGATAATTTGTTTTAGTCAGGACGTTCAAGGAGGGAAGCATATGGCTATGAAGATCCTCGTCGTAGACGATGACCCCAATGTCTGCGAGGTTGTCAAGTTATACCTGGAAAAGCAAAACGCTGAAGTTATTGCCATGTTGAATGGAACGGAAGCTTTTGAATATTTTTGCAATCACGGTGCGGATTTCGTAATCCTGGACCTGATGATGCCCGGAATGGACGGGCTTACTGTGTGCAGAGAGATAAGGAAGACAAGCACCGTTCCTATAATCATGCTCACGGCTAAGGGTAGCGAATATGACCGGATCGTCGGCCTGGACTTGGGCGCGGACGATTACGTGACCAAGCCATTCAGTCCTTCCGAACTGGTTTCCCGGGTTAATTCCCTAATGAGAAGGATCGATTTCGATAAAAACTTATATAAGCATGAGCAACTTAATTTTCCCGGTCTGATGATTGATATTACTTCCAGGTCTGTGCATGTGAATGGAGTAAGCATAAAAATCTCGCCCAAAGAGTTTGACTTGCTGTACCTCCTGGCCAAGGAACCCGGCCGGGTGTTCTCCCGGGATAAAATATTGGACATTGTCTGGGGCTATGACCGGTATGTAAATGACCGGACAGTTGATGTGCATGTCAAGTGGTTGAGGGATAAGTTGCGCAATAATAAAAATGAGCACAGCTATGTTCATACGGTTCATAAAGCTGGTTATAAATTCGAGGTACATTCCTGATGAAGGTAAAGAAAGGCAGCTTTTTTCGGCAACTGTTTATGGGATTTGTGGTAATAATGATAGCAACGAACCTGGTTATTTACTTTTACATGATTGCAATAATCGAGTCTTACGTCTACACAATGGAATCCCGAACTATCCAGCAGGAATCTTTGGCGATTGGGACTTATATCGATAACATTCAAAATAAACCCCTGGCAGATGAAGAAATATATATCCAGACCCTGTCGTCGACCCTCAATTATCATATATGGCTATTAAACGACGCCGGTGCCATCATATATGATACCAGTAACATGAATGACAACAACCTTTCCCCGGATTCATTCAGGCAGGCCATGGAAGGCACCGGTAACCTCACCATAACCAGGAACGCTAACAGGGAGTCCTTCCTCACCTACGCCAGTCCTGTCCGCCTGCCCGGCGGTGCTGCCGGAGTGCTGGTCGTAACTTCACCCATCAGCGGTATCAACACCGCCGTGCGCGACATGGAACGAACCCTCTTTTTACGTGGTGCACTAATAGTCATCGCCTTTATCCTAATCCGCTTTTACTTTGCCCGTAAGCTAACCAAGCCCATAGATGAACTGATCAATGCGACTGAAGAAGTTGGCAAGGGTCATTACGAAAGGATAGCTGTTGCGGATAAAAACAATGAGTTATACGATTTATCTGTTTCTTTTAACGAAATGACTGAACGATTATCACAATTAGATGAGGAGCAAAAAAAGCTCGATACGTTGAAAAGGGATTTTCTTTCCAACCTGTCCCATGAACTGCAAACTCCGCTGACGACTCTGGAGGCCTTCCTGGAAGCATTGAAGGATGGCATGGTGGTGAACGAGGAGAAGAAACATCAATATGTAGTGGCCCTCTACGAAGAAACCATGCACCTCAAGCGACTGGCCTCCGACTTGCTGCAACTAGCCCGAATCGAGTCCGGACACACGGTGGTGGAAAATGTGTCCTTCGATCCCATTGAAGCGATCCGCAGTGTTGTCCACAGCCGTTTGGAGGCCGCCGGGAAAAACGGCAACTCCCTGTTACTCTCCGCGGTGGGCGACTACCCCCATATCTGGTGCGATCGCGCCCATTTCCGGCAGATCGTCGCCAACCTGATCAACAACGCCATCCAGTTCACCGCCGACGGGACCATCACCGTCGCGGCCAGGTTGGAAGAACAGTTCTTGCTGGTTTCGGTCACCGACAACGGGATCGGCATCGATCCACACGAAATGCCCTTCATCTGGAACAGGTTTTTCAAGGTGGATAAGGCCCGTTCCAGGCACCACCAGGAGAGCGGCCTGGGTTTATCCATAGTAAAGCATCTGGTCGAGCTGCACCACGGCCTTGTGGGAGCGGAGAGCCGGCCCGGCGAAGGTTCCCGTTTCTATTTCCTTTTGCCCCTGATGTGCGAAATACCGCTCAGACCCGTTGGAGTGGATAGCCCGAAGCCTGATCAATCTGACGAGTAATATTACGCACTACAGCGGTCCTCCAGTGCTGCTGAGCAGTTGCTTCACCGTCACGCCTGGGGGCAACCACATCAGAGCGAGATTGGCGGTCCGGTTGCCGAAGGAGACCTTGACCGGGATTTCCAGCATCGGTTCGGCCTTCATACGCCGTCCCGACGGGAGATATTGAAATATTCGTCTTGTACGTATCTGCTGATACTATGGACATGGACCCGCCTCAAGAGGCCGCCGTGCCCCGATTACCCGCGGACAGATGACAGGGATACCGGCTTGTAAACCGCAATCCCTGTATGTTATGATTGCGCGGGGAGTGGTTCAGCGTGGCAAAAGTAAAGCTTCATACTTCTCTACATTTGGGCTATATGCAAAAGTGGCTCCTTATCGCCGGCTCCATTGGAGTGGTAGCCGGACTGGGGGCCATAGTTTTTTTCGAGGCGATCAAATGGTCAACCTATCTGTTCCTAGGCCTGGGTGCCGGCTACTACCCGCCGGGACCTCTGGGAGAAGGACAGCCGGTGGTTCGGGAAATCGCCCGCCGCTGGATGATTCCGGTGGTTACCACCTTAGGCGGCCTGCTCAGCGGGCTGATTGTTTTCAATCTGGCGCCGGAGGCCGAGGGGCACGGTACCGATGCGGCCATTGATGCCTTCCATAACAAGGGTGGCCTTATCCGGGCCCGGGTGCCCCTGGTGAAGATCGTCGCTTCCGCCATTACCATCGGTTCCGGAGGCAGCGCCGGCCGGGAGGGTCCTACGGCGCAGATAGCCGCCGGTTTTGGCTCCCTCCTGGGTCAGGTGCTGCGCCTGAACGTGATGGACCGGCGCATTGCCATGGCGGCCGGTATCGGTGCCGGTATCGGGGCCATCTTCAAGGCGCCGCTGGGCGGCGCCCTTCTGAGCACGGAGATCCTCTACCTGCAGGGATTCGAAGTGGAGGCCCTGGTACCTTCCTTCATCGCATCCCTGATAGGTTACGTAATTTTCGCCAGCTACACCGGCTACGTTCCTGTTTTCGGCCAGATGGCCCAGAACCTCGCCCTCAACCTTGACCCGTGGAACCTGCTCTACTACGCCCTGCTGGGAGTTTTGTGCGGTCTGGTCGGCATCCTTTACCCCAAAACTTTTTACGCCACTAGGGACTTTTTCAAGAAGATGAACGTACCGAAATGGCTGAAGCCGGCCCTGGGTGGTCTGTTGGTGGGAATTATGGGCCTCTTCCTGCCCCAGGTGCTAGGCATGGGTTACGGCTGGTTGCAGTTAGGCATGCTTAATAACCCGCTTCCCCTCGCCCTGGTCGCTGGGCTGGTTTTGGCCAAGATCCTGGCCACTTCCCTATCCATCGGCTCGGGAGGCAGCGGCGGGGTTTTCGCCCCAGGCCTCTTCATCGGTGGCATGCTGGGAACAGCCTGGTGGCAGGCCCTGCACGGGGTGGTACCCAATCTGCCGGCTTCTCCCGAACCCTTCATCGTGGTGGGTATGATGGCCCTCTTTGGCGCTGTGGCCCGGGCCCCCCTGGCTGTGATGTTCATGGTAGGTGAGATGACCGGCGGCTACGGCCTGCTGGTTCCGGCTATGATTGCCGTTGGCCTGGCCTACGTTCTGGTGGGCCAAAACACCATCTACGAGAGCCAGGTACCCACGCCGGCTGACTCGCCGGCCCACCGCCTCGACTACTATTTCCCCGTGCTCAGGGAAACCAGGGTAAAAGACGTAATGAATACCAGTCCGCCTTTCGTAACCCCCGCAACACCACTGTCGGAAGCCCGGGAGATCATCTTTAACAAGAAAGTCAAGGGTCTGCTCGTGGTGAGCCCGGAAGGCGGCGAACGGCTTGTAGGTGTCATCACCCGGGAGGACATTATCCGGATTCCGGAGGAACAGAGAGCCCAGATGACCACCGGTGAAGTCATGAGCGATTCACCCATTGTGATCGCACCGGGAGAGACCCTGGATGAAGCCCTGACCTTGATGTCCGACCACGACATCGGCCTGTTGCCGGTGATGGAAGTTAATAAGCTGGTTGGAGTGGTCACGCGCCGCACAATTGTTCGTAGGTTTATCCTGGCAACGCGCCAGTTGGGTGAAAATGCGAACTCCCGGTTGGCAGGGGAGTAACAGCCGGGAACCGATTCATAGCTGGTCGCTTGTGCCTCCCCAAAACGCTACGGGGAGGGCAGCGCCCTCCCCGCATTATTGGCTTGTAGATGGGCTCGTACCCGTTGGGAGAAGTGAGTCCACTTGGCCTTATGCCAATATCCGTCAGATCCCAAGAAAAATATCGTCTAGAGCTTATTCGGCGAACGACTCAAGTATTTGCTGGGGCAACTTCTTTACCAAAAGCACCGGGCAATGGGCCGCCCGCACCACGGCGTGAGCCAGGCTTCCCGCAACCAGCGCCTTTAAGTCGGTCGGACCCTTGGTGCCCATGATGATTAAATTGTAGTTGTTCTCCTCGGCAAACCTGGCAATTCTCGCCGCAATGCCCCCCGTTTCGGATACCCCTACCACAGTTTCCACTTTGATCTGGCAATCATCAAAGATCTTTTTCGTTTCCAGAATGACTTGCCCGGAAACTCCAGCCAGCACCTTGGCGCCAGAGACTTCCTCGTCCCTGGTCAAGCCGAGAGGTCCCTTCGGCAGATCAACGAAGCTGATGACGGTCAATTCCATCCCGGAATACCCCTTCATGAGGCCCGCTGCGTAGATGGCTGCTGAAAGAGACCTCTCGGATCCGTCGGAGTACAATAATGCCTTAACATTCATTTAACATTTCTATTCCGGTCTTAATAACTCAGGAGCGGAATAGATAGACACCTCCTTACTTTTGAAACATTGATATTATTATACCAGGGTAAGTCAACTAATGCAATCCCATATTAAGATAACTTTATAGACTCTGCCTATTTGCGATAAGTATCACTTTCACGTTTCCTACTAAATCATAACTGGTCGTGACTCCATCATCCTCCTTCTGACCTTCGATATCAGAAGGCCGACTGATCACTGGGGTCATAGGCGCCGGTGAACTGGCTATTGTAAATGTCAGCATAAAAGCCTCCCCTGGCCAGTAGTTCCTGATGGGTGTCCTGCTCGATATTCGCCCCACGGTTCATCAACCAGAATCAGTTCCGGGAGCGTCTTATAACGCCATCGCAATAGGCGGCCGTGACGGCCATCCTCAGTAGCCCCCTCCCGCCCGTAGGCGATGTTTTCCCTGTTTGTTCCGGTGAACAGCCAGGTGTGTTCTAAAATTTGCCAACGTCAATGTGAACATTTTCCTATCAGGTCCGGCGCACGAATTAGACGGCGGGGTCACTAGAATCCATGCCCCGTGGCAGTCCCCCTCCCTTCGGAGTGCTGACCGGATTTGAAACCCAGGTCGCCGGCTGGGGCACCGGCATCACCCGACTGGGGCGGCATGGTGTTTCCGGGGGCCCGTCTTCCAGCGATATCGCCGCAACAATGCAAGTTTACATTATAACTAGTCATCTCAGCCGTAACGGCAGAATTTTTCCATGCTCCATGTGAGTCGGGTGTGCCCTGCTCTGATGGCAGGATGGCTTCGGAGATAACCCGACGCCGGTGCGCCTGGGTCGTCCGGGGAGACAACCTTATATGGATTCGCGTTTGCCGGGGCTGCTCCTGCCCGGTCGGCCACCCCCGGATTCTGCCGCGCAAGGCCCGGAAATACATCGGTACTTTCCCGTATTGCTTACTCCAATATTTACGAGGCCACTGCTGCGGCCGGAGATTTTTTTATCTAGCACGCGAGGCCGAGGGGCATCGTACCGATGCGGCCATTGATGCCTTCCATAATAAGGCCGGTCATCTCTAAGCCCGGGTACCGCTGGTAAAGATCATCGCTTCCGCCATCCCATTAGGCCCCCAGGCAGTGCGGACCGGAAGGGTCTTGCGGCGCAAATTGCCGCTTTTGGACTCGCTCGTCGGCCAGGTGTTGCACCCGGTGGTAATGTGAAAATCTGAATACTTTCTTGCGCATCCGCAGGAAAAGACCACTCTTACGTCGAAAAAGATGTAATCTAAGAGCCGTCAATGGAGTTATTTGGAAATATGCCGAGTAGTTCGCCGGAGGAATGATAGTGCACATTTATTCTAAGTGCCTTTTATGGCTAATGGTCTTTTCAGTCCTGTTGACAGCCCCCTCCGTCGCGCTCGGGACCGTAACCCAGGCCCAGCTAAATGCGGCAAAGCAATTGGAAGGTAAAACACAGGGTCAGATCAATAGCAATAGTTTTGAGATGAACAAATCGGAGGCCCAGCTATTTTCCCTGAAAACATCTTTAGCTGAACTTGATAAATCGCTAGCAAATGAAAGCCACCAAATAAATGACCAGAAAATGGCCCTGAGTAATTTACAGTCTCAGGAAGCGAGTGAAGAAGCCCAAAGGCAAAAGCTCGTCGATCAGTTTAACGCTATTTTAGTAAATACATATGAAAACGGGGGATACCTGAACTACCTTTCGGTCCTGCTTGGTTCCACCAGCTGGACAGATTTCATTACCCGTTTAGCTGAAGTCAAAATGATTCTCCTTAATAATTACGACATTCAGAGCCAAATTGTCCGCGAAAATCAAATTATTCAGGGGCAACAGGCTGTCATAAGCCAAAATATAGCTAGTTTACAGGGCCAGGTCAATCAATATAACCAGTTGGCCGCCACCAAGGAGCAAGCCCTTTCGAGGGAGCAGGGTCTTTTGTCCGGTCTCAGCAGCACACAGCGCCAATTGGAAGAAGAAAAGGTCAACCAACTCGCCGCGGTAAACGATATTCAGAGAGAGTTGGCCGCCCAGGAAGAGGAAGCCCTCCTGGCGAAGAAATACGGTCCCATCCAGAGTACCGGGCAAACACCGGCCGTCACCCAGGCCATCCATATTGGCGCGAACGGAATTTCATCAATGATCGCGTACGCCGAGAGTTATATGGGAACACCCTATGTGTGGGGCGGGACAAGCCCGGACCCCGGGTTTGACTGTTCCGGTTTTACCCAGTACGTTTTGCGTCATGCAGGTGTCTCAGTGCAAAGGACTTCAGAGCAGCAATACCTCGAAGGATCACCGGTGTCCGAAAGCAACCTTGAGCCAGGCGACCTGGTGTTTTTCAGCACCTATGCACCGGGAGCGAGCCACGTGGGAATTTTTGTGGGCAACGGCCTAATGGTCGATGCCGAGGATTACGGAGTTGTATTCGATAATATCAGCAACGCTTACTGGGGCCCACGGTACCTTGGCGCAAGGAGAATAGTCCAGCCTTAGAGGTTTCCATGAAGCAGTAGTACAAAAAGGGGTGGCCGGGGGGCTGCCCCTTTTGACGAAGATGCTTTAGGCGGACATGAGGCGGCTCTCACGCATAGCGACTGCGAATCCCCGCTTTCTCTCACTGGGCCCCCCATGCGGGCGCCCCTCAGCCCCTCACCACCCTACCGGCCGCGTAATCACGCAGGAAACGGTATTGCAGCCGGCCATCTCCGTCCATTCCATCGTTTGAAGGCATCAGTCCGCTTCTCCCCAGGACCGCTGGCAGCCGCGGTACGCCTTAACCCCAAAATGGGCTGGGCCTTCTGGCATATACCCGTTCTCACTGGCATCCCGAGACACTGGTGGCCGGTGAGCTTTTTTGTTGTCTTCCTTTTTCTGTTGTTTTACTCAGTGGTGAGACTGTGCCGGGAGGTCCGTCGATCTCCCTTTGCCTGGCGTCCCCTTTCTTCTTGCATATCCGCGCCAGGGCCCGGGATCCGTCGAACCCGGGCCAGGTAGAGGGCATCATCCTGGCGAGAGCCCTCCATGGACCCTCTCTCGCGAATATTGGCCATGAAATGCCGTAAGACCAGACCATGGTCATTTTTCTTTAGATATTGATTGCTTTCTTTCATTTTCTTACACCTCTCCTCCTTGCCAAATTTTAGCTAAACTGATATAAGTAATAGCGGCACCTAAGTAGTAATATTCTTATTCAGGAGGAAGTCCGATGAAGGAAGACCTCGTCATGGACCGGTTACGTAAAAACGGTTACAAGATTACGCCCCAGCGGCAAGAGATATTAAAGGCGTTTATTGATAATAACAGTGGCGTACCGCTAAGTGCCGAAGAAATCCATCAAGCGATACTCGAAAAGCACCCTAATATTAGCCTGGACACGGTATACCGTAACCTTAACGTCCTTAATGACTTGGAGGTTCTGTGTAAGTTAAATTTACAGGACGGCAAAAGCCGCTATCAATTAAGTCCCGGCAATCATCACCATCATCTTGTGTGCCTGAGGTGTGGCAAATCGGATGTCATAGACTTTTGCCCATTTAAATCGTTGGACCAACAAAAGATTGCGGATGAAAAGAATTTTGAAATTAAAAGGCATAGCTTTGAAATCTTTGGCTATTGTGATGGGTGTAGGGACAGTTCTGTCGAACATCGTCAGCTTATTCAAGACGCTAAAAGTGTGTTGTAGCTTTTAGCGGAACAACTGCGGATCTTAGTCGAATGAAAAAAGGAAAAATGAGCTCGGATTATGCCTACATCTCATTAGACAGGTTGTCCGATGCTGTGAAAGCTCAAAATTCGTTTGGTTTCCTATTTTGACTCCGGAGGAAGAAAGATGAAGCGGGCCAGCCTAAGCACCCATCGTAACCGAAATACTTACTTAAAAACAGGACTACTTTTCACCCTTTCAGCTTTTGTTGTTGTTGCCGTGGTAGGGTGCGGTACTCACTCTACCTCTATCAATGCACCAGCAACCGGCAAAGTTATCCAGGCAGTTGGCGCAGAGAATGAATATGCTGATATTATCCGACAAATCGGCGGGAAGTACGTTGCAGTTGCGGCCATCATGAGCGACCCTAGTACTGATCCCCACTCATATGAAGCAAACACACAAGATGCGACCATTGTCAGTAAAGCCACCCTGATTGTCCAGAATGGTCTTGGCTATGATGACTTCATGGAGAAACTGGAATCCGGTTCTCCCAATTCCAGTCGTACTGTAATCGATGTTGCCCAGGCTCTTGGCTATTCGAAAGATACACCCAACCCGCATCTTTGGTATAAGCCAGACACTATGCCCAAAGTAGCCGGGCTGATTGCAAAGAACCTGGAAACTCAGATGCCGGACCAAAAACAATATTTTAAGGATCAATTGACTAAGTTTAATGCTTCGCTTGACACCTGGAATAACGACTTGGGTGAGCTTCAAAAGGCTTATACCGGCACAGGTGTAGCGGTTAACGAGCCCGTAGCCGATTACATGTTGGAAGCCGCCCATCTTGACATCAAAACTCCTTGGGGATTCCAGGCCGCCGTGATGAACGGTACAGATCCTTCCCCGCAAGATGTCGACACTCAAACAAACCTCCTGAAAGACAAACAAGTCAAGGTGTTGATCTACAATCAACAGGCGATTGATGATGTAACGACTACATTGTTGAAACTTGCCAAAAGCAACCATATCCCGGTAGTCGGCGTATACGAAACAATGCCTCCTAACCATACGTATCAAACGTGGATGCAAGACGAAGCCACAAGCATATTAAAGGCTCTAAAAGACGGCGTTTCCACGGAGGTTATCTCGTGAGGTCGATTGCTTTCAAGGAAGACAACCCCATCTTATCGCTGCAAGATATTTGGGTGCGCTTAGGCGAACGTTGTGTCCTGAAAAATGTCAATATCCAGGCTTATCCCGGAGAATTCATTGGGCTGATAGGTGCAAACGGGGCGGGGAAATCCACCCTGCTCCGAGTGATTCTGGGGCTCTTGTCTCCCAGCCAGGGGAGCGTCCATGTTTTTGGCCGGCCGGCTCGCAAAGGAGACCGCCTGATTGGTTACGTCCCGCAAAAAGTATTCCTGGACCCGAACACCCCTTTGCGGGGACGTGACCTGGTGGCCTTGGGACTGGACGGACACCGCTGGGGCATTCCGCTTCCCGGTAAACAACGTCAAAAACGGGTCGACGAGATATTGGAGGCCGTCGACGCCGGGCGGTATGCCGATTCTCCGGTGGGCCGTCTGTCAGGCGGCGAGCAACAACGGCTTCTCATCGCCCAGGCTCTCCTGACGGACCCCCAACTCCTCCTGCTGGATGAGCCGCTGTCGAATCTGGACATCAAGAGCGCCTACGAGGTAGTGCGGTTGGTTTCCCGTATCGGCCACGAAAGGGGAGTTGCCGTGATTCTGGTGGCTCACGACATGAATCCCCTTTTACAGGTGATGGACAGGGTATTGTACCTGGCGGACGGGAATGCGGCCATGGGGCGGGTGGAGGACATTTTCCGCAACGACGTGCTGACTAAGTTGTACGGGTATGCGGTGGAAGTCCTGCATGTGAACGGGCGAATCCTGGTGGTAGGAGGCCGGGACTCTGAGGCCGACGGCCGCCTCCTTTCCATGGAGACTCATTGCTGCGGAGCGGGGGACATCGCGTGAGCCATTTGCTGGCACTTCTGTTTGCTCCGGGTTTTTTCCAAAGCGAGGAAGTAATGAATGCGTTACTGCTCGGAGGCGTCGTGGCGGCGATATCCGGTGTGATCGGAGTATTTGTCGTTATCCGCGGTCAAGCGTTCGCCGGTCACGCAATGGGTGACTTCGGCGGTGCCGGCGCCGCGGGTGCGTTCCTGGCGGGCATCAATACGTTGTGGGGCTTTTTGGCTTTTGGAGTCCTGGCGGCCATCGGTGTAGAGTTTTTAGGAAACCGGGCCCGGGAACGGGACCTGGCGACAGGAATTATTTTGGCCGTTGCCCTTGGCGTCGAGGCGCTGTTCCTCTATTTTGACACCCACTTTACCGGTAAGGTGGGCGCGCCGATGTTGATCCTTTTCGGGTCCATTTTTGTAGTTGCTCCCTCCACGGTATCAATCGTGACCGGCCTGACTATCGCTTCCGCTGTTACCATATGTCTGATCTACCGTCCCCTGTTACTTTCTTCGATTGATCCGGAACTGGCCAGGGCCCGCGGGGTGCCGGTCCGCGTTATCAGCTTGGCCTTTATTATTTTGTTAGCCGTCGTAGTAGAAGAGGGGTCGCTGATTATCGGCGCGCTGCTGAGCACTGCCTTACTGATCGGACCCGCGGCCGCTGCTTTACGCCTCACCCATAAAATGGGCTGGGCCGTGTTATGGTCGGTAGTTTTGGGAATCATGGCCATGTGGATTGGCATTGTTCTGGCCTATGATAGTTTTCAATGGCCTCCGGGTGGACATGGGTGGCCGGTAAGCTTTTTTGTATCCGTTTTGATTCTTTTATTTTATTTCCTCGTAAGACTACGGGGCAAACTTCCAAAGTTAGGTATCACAATGTCCAGGAGAGCGATGCAAGATGCTTAATTCCGGACTGTTTACGGAGACCTTCATGGTTCACGCATGGATCAGCGGAACCATGGTGGCTATCCTTTCCGCCTTCGTCGGTTTCTTTGTGGTTATCCGTGGCTCCGCCTTTGTTGCCCACGCCCTGCCGAAAGCCGGGTTTGCAGGAGCTGCCGGTGCCGTGTTATTGGGCGTCAATCCGCTCTACGGGTTGTCGCTGTTTGCCGTAGGAGGAGCTCTACTCATCGGGTGGATCGGTAAGAGGGAACGCAATGACGTCATCACGGCTCTTACCCTGGTCGCGGCGCTTGGAACAGGCGCCCTCTTTCTGGCGTTGACCAATGGGTACGCAAGCGGGGCTTATGCCCTGCTGTTTGGCCAAATCGTGGGAGTTAGTGCGCCGCAGGTTGCGGACACGGCAGTTCTCGGTTTCGTCTGTTTATTGGGCATCGCCTTTTTGTACCGCCCTCTGCTTCTCGCTTCTATTTCCCAAGAGATTGCCCAGTCCCGCGGTGTGCCGGTCCGGTTGGTCGAAATGGCCTTCCTGGTGGTGGTTGGTTTAGCCGCGGCAATCACCGTGCCGGTGGTGGGAGCATTGTTATGTTTCAGTTTGCTTATCGGGCCGACCGCCGCAAGCAGTTACCTGACATGCCACCCGGGAAAAGCGCTTGTCCTGGCATTGCTCTTTTCACTTGTTACGGTTTGGACTTCGTTGGTCTTAGCTTTCTTTTCCGGATGGCCGATTGGATTTTTTGTGTCTATAATAGTGGGACTTCTATATATCTGCTCAAGGGCGGTTGGTTTCCGGTATTCCGGCGGTAACCGCCTGGTAAGACACCGGGAACCCGCCGGAGCGGTGCGCTGATTCTTCGTCGAAGAGACGAGATATATCGGTTTCCAACCCTTGACCAATCCGGAGGTTTACCAACTTCCAAACCCGGCCGGGCCGTATGCTCACTCCCGGTTCGTGAGCTACAGTTGAAATATTTTAAATATTGAGGAACGATAGATAATGGCTGGCGGTTGGTTTGAACTTGAAGAATCGGTTCATATGTTCATACCAATAATGAAAAAGCTACCTACATTACTACATAATAGCTAGGGCCAGGGAGAAATACGCGGATATAGACATAATTCTTACCAGCCACATCGGGGCCGACCCGAGACTGGTGCCTATTCTAGTCGAGAAGATCGCCCTAGCCATGGAGGGAAACTGATTTAGCGGAAGTACTTTTATACTCATATTCCGTTTCAGAATGGGCTCTGGGGGTGGCTAGAGAATAGCAACAAAAAACCACGCAAGGTTGCTCCCGGGACCCTCTTCCCTACGTAGGAAGAGAGTTTGTGTTAACTTATAAGCAATAGCGAGACATTTCAATAGAAAAAGAAGAAACCGGGATGGGGTTCACTGGGCGCCGCACCTGCTACGGCCGCCGCGGTCAGTTTCACGGTCGGTAATCCCCCCCCGGCCATGGCCGCCAGGGACCAGTCTCAGCGTCGGCCGGTTTCCAAGTCCAAGACTGGAGGACAGTCGCCGCGCGCAGCCCGGGGGCGCTGAAACCGGCGGGAAAGACCGGCCAGTCCCAGTGGAGTTCCCCGGCTGGCCGCACTTGGGCTTCGGCTGGCAGTCCCACGGGAGCCAGGACAGCCTCCTCGCCCCGGAGAGCGGCGGCGCAAGCCAGGAGGAAATCAGCAGAGGCCGCCGCCCCACCGGGGAGGGGGACGGCGGAGGGTACGCGGCCCGTCTCCCGCCAACGGTGTTGGCACCACCGCGCGGCACCCCGCAGGGCGTCCGGAGCTACGCGCCCTCGTGCCGCAACCGCCGGGGGCTCGCTCGCGGGTCCGTCCAGGTACTGGTAAGGCAGGGCCGGGGGGCTGCCTTCGGCGGCCATGGCCGCCACCAGCACGGCGAAGACTTCCGCCGGTGAGAGCGTCGCCCCTTCCCCCACCAGGGGGACAGCCTCGCCCCGAAGGGCGTTGGCCAGAGCCAGCACGGGAATCCGGCTTTCCCTGGCCCGATCCGGGTAGCGATGCACCAACTCGCTGATGGTTAGGAATCCGTAGCCCCGGCGGACCATCTCCCGCAGATAGGCCCCCAGGGCCGCGGTGGCGGATTCGATTTCCCGGGCCGATCGCAAGGGAGCAGGCCGCCAAGCCTCAGGGGGAGGCGTAGCGCCCGCCCCGAAGTTGACCACGTCCCAGAACTCGGTGGTGCAGAGTTCAGTGGGGTGGGTCACCACGTTGAGAGGTGCGATGCCACCGATGGCCTCCGCGGCATCCGTCACGGTGGCCAAGGCTTCTTCCAAACAGCCGGAAAGGCGGGACAGGAAGGGTTTGGGCGCCGCCACGGGCGCCGACCAGGCCAACACCCCGCCGAAGAAGAAAGGGCGGGCCCCGTGGTGCACGTAGGCGTTCCAGCCTTCGCTGTAGTGGCAGGGTACCCCCCACCGGCGCAGCCAGGGAAAGGCGTGGGGAACCCAGTTGGCGCCCGGCTGCGTGTAGCACGCGATCCCGTTGAAGACCTCGCCCACCAGGGCGGCACCCGTTGCCTCCCGAGCCCCGAAGGCCGCCACTCCGCTTTCCCAGTCCAGTTCCCGCAGTTCCTCGGCCAGGGTGGGATGGACACTGTGAGTATCGGAGTGGTAGCCCACGTCGTGATCTTTGAGCGCCCGGATCAGGTCTCCGCGGCCTCGCCGCCGCAGGGCGCGCAGCTTACTCCCGGTCAGTGGGAACGTGGCCCGGATGCCGAGTTGGGCCAGCATCCCCAGGATGCGCTCAAGAGCCTGGTCGCTTGCGGGAGTGAAGGGGTCTTCCGTATCGAAGCGGAGCAAAACCTCAACGGAGTGTGGCACGAATTATTTCCTTCCCCCGTTTTGTCCGTGGGTCCCAGAAAGGAAGGCCGCCCCGCCGGGGGATTCCGGGGCACCGCTGGCCAGACGGTAGAGATGGCTGTGGGCCTCCGCCTCAGCCAGGGGCGAGAAGCGAGCCACCGCCGAGCGACGCGCGGCTCCCCCCACACGCGCCCGCAACCGGGGCGAAGTGGTCAGCAGTTCGGCCCACCGGATGAAATCCTCACGGTTCCGGTACAGTATCCCGTCCATCGGATGGCATAGCGCGGCGCGGTTGCCGGCGATATCGGAGGCCAGCACCGGCCGGCCGGCGGCCATGGCTTCCAGGACGGTGTTGGACAACCCCTCGGATTGGGAGGTGTTGATGACCACATCCGCCGCCCGGTAGAGTTCGCCCATGCGCTCGTGGGGCACCTCGCCCAGGTAGCAGGCCCAGGGTAAATGGCTTATCGCTTGTTGCAAGGCAAGAGCGGCGGCTTCCTCGCGAACCGGTCCGACCACCGCCAGCCGCACGGGGAGGCCCCTGGCCCGCAGGTCCGCTAGCAGGCCCACGGCAAAGTTGGGATCCTTCACCCGGCGGATGCCCGAAGCCAGCAGGAACACGATCTCTCCTGGGCACCAACCCCAGTGTGAGCGTGGCCGCGAGCCCGGAACCGGCGCATCCACGCCCGGCGGTATCACCCGCACCGGCGTGGTCAGGCCGGGCAGCCGCTGGATGAAGGCGCCCTGCGCCTCCGTGTGGTAGGTGATCACCGCCGTGGCCTCGCTGGCCACCTGCCACAGGGCTGACGTGTCGCCCTGGTTCAGGTCGGTGCCGGTAAGGGTCACCACCAAGGGCAGGCCGGCCAAGACCCGGGCCGGCTCACCTGCCTGCAGGGCGTGGAGGGCATGGATTACCCTGCACCCCTGAGGCACCGCCAGTCGGGGCCCGGCTTCCAGGATCTGCGCTCTCACCCCCACCCTGCCCAACCAGGTGGCCAGGCGCCGGGCTGAGACGTGATTACCCGCAGTGGCGGGAAGCCCAGGTGGGATGAGCAGGGCCACCTCCAGGCTCATACTCTGATGGAGGGCAATAAGGGATCACACCCGCGCCCTGAGGCGGGATTACCGGGCATCAGCGCAGGCACGCCGTTTGCTCTGAATTCATCGGTGGACAAGACTTGCACTGCCCCTTTCGGCCTACCTTCCGAGTCCAAGTTTGCTTTCGATTATTTTGGCAATGTTCCATTTTGATATATCAACATCGTGGTTAACCAGCCATTCCATTATAATGGAATGGCTGGCCAGCGGTCCATAGGCTGGTCGTGAAAAACTTCTTGTCTTACCGTTGTCGTGCTCCAGCATCACGTTGGCTGAAAAGCGCGAGAGGGGACGACTGTGGTTTTCCCCTTCCCCACACCTGTAACAAAAATGAAACATGGTCGACACCTTGGAGAGAAAATACCGGAGTAATCTAGGGCAGTAGTGATCGAGGCCCACGGTGGGGGCTGCCGGGGCCATGGGCCCAAGGCAGCGTTACAAACGAGCTAAGCAATCCCCCTTTATCTCATATAACACCTCCTTCGGGGGCCCTGAAGACTTCATTGCCTGGACTCCTCCTTTTTTTGATCCCTGGTCCCAGTGCCGGCCAAGCCGGTGCCGGGTTGCCGGCTGTGATTTAGTGGAAAGTCCCTGAACTCAAGACTTACCCGCACTTACCCGATACAGAATAAGGTGTGTTCCCGAGTGTCACTTCAGGACCGGCTAGGAGACACATCGGCCACCAAAAGAATAAGACATGGCGCCAAAGCAAGACCATCCGAAGGAGGTGGGGGAGCCGGACAACGGCTCCCGGGAAATTGCCCAAAGCCACTATATTGATCGTAGACGACGAGGACAAGATACGGGAACTCTTACGGCTGTACCTGGAAGACAGGGGTTTTGCAACCGTCGAGGCCACCGATGGTAAGAAAGCCCTGCAGGAAATGGAACGGGGTAACATTGACCTGGTCATCCTGGACCTGATGATGCCTACCATAGACGGCTGGGAAGTCTGCCGGGAGATACGGCGCACCTCCGACGTGCCCATTATCATCCTCACCGCGCGGGGGGAGGAAATGGACCGGGTACTCGGATTGGAACTGGGAGCGGACGACTACGTGGTCAAACCGTTTTCGCCGCGGGAAATGGTGGCCAGGGTCAACGCCCTGCTACGCCGTACAAAGGGAGCCTCGGAAGGGCAGGTTCTGCGCTTCCCCAATCTGGTCATCGATCCATTTACCCGTAGCGTCCAGGTTAAGGAACAAGAGATCAACCTCACCCCGAAAGAATTTGAGCTTCTCTACTATCTAGCCCGCTCACCGGGCCGGGTTTTCGGCCGGGATCAGATCCTGGAGGCCGTCTGGGGCTACGACTATTTGGGTGACTCGCGCGCGGTGGACACTTGCGTCAACCGCCTGCGGGAGAAGCTGCGGGTACCGGGACACGACGCCTCCTCCTACGTATCCACGGTGCGAGGGGTCGGCTATAAGCTCGAGGTCCCCGGGAATGATTAGAAACAGCATCGTCTTCAAACTGTGGGCGGCCATGACCGGCTTGGTCCTGCTTGTCTTCGGGCTGATCGCGCTTCTGCAATACCAGGCCCTCTACAAGACTTACTACTCGCAGCAGACCGCGCAGTTGGAGACCCTGGGCAGCCAGTTGGCCGCCTCCGTGGCCGCGGGATCGACGAGCTACCCGACCGCCACCCACAGCACGATGATGTCCAATCTTACGATGGCTACCCAGGTGTACGTGGTCGGACCGAATGGCCAAAGTTCCGCGCCGGGCATGTGGTCCATGATGAACCAGCAGGCTGCTCCGCCCCTCCCGGCCCAGGAAATGGCCGAGCTCAAAACCGGTAAAACCGTGACCGCCAGCGGCTGGGACCCCTACTACCAGCAGAACATGCTGGGCGTGGACGTACCCATCCGGCAAAATGGCCAATTTGACGGCGTGGTGGTGATCAGGCAGCCGCTGGAACCCATCTACGCTAATGCCCTGGCTCTGCAAAAGAACGTTTTGCTGGCCGGCTTGGTCGGGCTTTTACTGGCTACCCTGCTCAGCTTTATCCTGTCCCGGTCTCTGGCCGCCCCCTTGAAGCAGATGATTGTGGCCGCCCGGGCCATGGCCCGGGGCGACTACAGCCGGCGGGTGCGGGTCGGCGCCACGGACGAGGTGGGTGCTCTGGCCCACACGCTCAACACCCTGGCCGCCGAACTGGAACAAAAGATAGAGGATCTGGAGCAGCTCAACCAGACCAGGCGGGATTTTGTGGCCAACGTTTCCCATGAGTTGCGCACGCCCCTTTCCGTGATCCAGGGCTTCACCGAAGCCCTCGCGGACGGCCTGGCCAGGGACGAGGATTCCCGGCAGCACTACCTGCAGAATATCCTGGACGAGGTGGGACGGCTACGCCGCCTGACCACCGACCTGCTGGACCTGCGACGCCTGGAACAGGGCAACTGGCAGGTGGAAGGAAAGTCTTCCGTGGATTTGCTGGAACTGCTGGCCGGGGTACGGGAGAAGCTCTCCCCCCTGGCCGCGGAAAAGGGCGTTGCGGTGAACATGCCGCCGCTGGCGCCAATTGCCGCGGTGACGGGCAACCAGGACCGCCTGCAGCAGGTCTTCCTGAACTTGGCGGACAACGCCATCAAAGCGACGCCGCCCGGGGGACAGGTCACCCTGACGGCTAGGGAGATAGATGGCGGCCGGTACGTGGAAACGACCGTGGTCGATACCGGACCCGGCATAACGCCGGAAGACCTGCCCCTCATCTGGGAGCGCTTTTACAAGGGAGATAAATCCCGCTCCCGCAGCGGCGTAGGTACCGGCCTGGGTCTGGCCATCGTCCGGGCCATCGTGGAGGCCCACGGCGGACGGGTGGCAGTGGAAAGCAAACCTGGCCAGGGTGCCATCTTCCGGGTGACCCTACCGGCCGCCGAAAGGATGACGGAGCAAAAACCACGCCCCGTCCACCGGCCGATCCTATAGGAGCCTAAAGCGCCTTAAAGAAAACTGAGCTTCCAACCAGGAAAGGGCCCTCACGGGTCCTTTCCTGGTTTACACCCCGGTTAGGCAAAGCTTTACATCATGCCGCCACCGTATCCACTGCCACCATAACCGCCGTAGCCACCCATCATGCCGCCGTAGCCACCACCGCCGTTACCACCATAGCCACCCATCATACCACCGTAGCCGCCGTAGCCACCATAACCTTCTGTTCCTTGCGGCGCCACCTGGCTGCTGCTATTGTCCTGGTAAGTCTGCGGATTGACGACCGCATCGCCAGTCCCGGTGGGCGGATTCACCGTCAGTGTCTGGGCCGGCGGGCTGGTTAGGGGAACCGCTTGGGGGCTGGTGTCGGCCCAGGCCCCCTGCAACAGAAGCCCACCGCCGACCAGTACCAACGCTCCAATAATAATCCCCTGCTTGATACCTATTTTCATGTTGTATCCCTCCGCTCTTTTTTCACCTTGACACTATTCTAAACACTGTTTTTTTCTTCCTCATGACCGTCTGATCACAAAGTTGTAACATACCGGACGGAGGAACTTACGGCTCCACACCGATAGCAACTCTTCCGCGGGACGGCTGTCCGGCCACGACCGAGACAGACAGGGAGCCGGCCCACCGGCCGGCTCCCCCACGTTCTCCATACTTCCGCCTTCTGACCTTCGATTGTTACGACGCCGGCTCATCACTGAGGTCATAGGCCCCGGTGAACTGGCTGTTGTAGAGGTCGGCATAGAAGCCTCCCCTGGCCAGCAGTTCCTCGTGGTTACCCTGCTCGATAATCGCCCCATGGTTCATCACCAGGATCAGCTTGGCATCACGGATGGTTGACAGCCGGTGGGCGATCACGAAGCTGGTCCTGTGCTCCATCAGCTTGGCCATCGCCCGCCGGATCAGTACCTCCGTCCTGGTATCGACGTTGCTGGTGGCTTCGTCGAGAATGAGCATCGGCGGGTCGGCCAGAAAGGCCCGGGCAATGGTCAAGAGCTGCCTCTGGCCCTGCGAAATGTTCGATGCGTCCTCGTTGAGCACAGTACCGTAGCCCTCCGGGAGTGTCCGGATAAAGTGATCGCAATAGGCAGCCCCGGCGGCGCTCCGGATCTCCTCCTCGGTAGCTCCCTCCCGCCCGTAAGCGATATTTTCCCTGATTGTTCCGTTGAAGAGCCAGGTGTCCTGCAGCACCATGCCAAACAGGCGGCGCAGGTCGGCGCGTCTCATATCCCTGACGTCCACCCCGTCGATGGTGATCCGGCCGCCCTGCGCATCGTAGAAACGCATGATCAGGTTGACCAGGGTGGTTTTGCCCGCTCCGGTCGGCCCGACGACGGCGATGGTCTCCCCCTTCGGCACATCGAGGTCGATGTCCTCCATCAGCGGAGCGTCGTCCTTGTAGCCGAACCTGATATGCTCGAACTTGATCTGGCCCTGGGGGAAAGGAATTACCCGGGCATCCTCCCGGTCAGGGATCTCCTCCGGTTCGTCCAGCACTTCGAACACCCGCTCGGCGGAAGCGATCGTCGACTGCAGGATGTTGGCGATGTTGGACACTTGCAGAATCGGCTGCGTGAACTGCTGGTTATACTGGATGAACGCCTGAATGTCGCCGACCTCGATCACTCGTTTGGCCACCAGGATGCCGCCGACCACGGTGACCAGAACGTAGCCGATGTTGGTCACCATGTTCAGGGCCGGGAAAATGAGGCCGGACATGAACTGGGCCTTCCAGCCCACACCGTAGAGCCTCTCGTTGATCTCCCTGAACTTGGCGATGGAATCCTCCTGATGGCCGAAAGCCGTGACGATCTTGTGCCCGCCGAACATCTCCTCCACGTGTCCGTTCATCTCGCCCAGGTATTTCTGCTGGCCGACATAGAACGGCTGAGCCTTCTTGGCGATCAGGGCGGCCAAAACACCGCTGGCCGGCAGGGTTACCAGGGCGATCAGAGTCATTACGGGGCTGATCGTCAGCATCATGATTATGATGCCGACGACGGTCACCAGGGAGGTAACCAGTTGGGTCAGGCTCTGCTGCAGCGTGGTGGCGATGTTGTCCATGTCGTTGGTGACGCGGCTCAGGATGTCACCGTGGGAGTGCTGGTCAAAATACTTGAGGGGCAGGCGGTCGAGCTTCTCCTTGACGTCGTTGCGCATCCGGTAGACGGTTTTCTGGGAGACGCCGGACATGATGTAGCCCATGACGTACAGGCAAAGGGAGCTGAACAGGTAGAGCACGAGCAGGAACAAAAGGATCCTGCCGATGTACCCGTAGTCGAACCTGAGCATCGACTGGCGCCTCAGATTTTCTATTACGGCCGGCGGCATCTTTTTGTGGAGCGCTTCCCACATCTGCATGTAATAGTAGTATCTGTCGAAGATGCCCTCGCCGATCTTGGTTGTCGCCTTCCCCAGGATCTTGGGCCCGACGACCGAAAACACCGTACTGGCAACGGCCAGAAAAAACACGATGACAAACGGGTTGCGCTCCGGCTTAAGATAGTCAATCAACCGCCGGGCCGTCCCCCTAAAATCCTTAGCCTTTTCCACCGGCATGCCGCCGGCCATTGGTCCGGGGCCACGGCCAAACATGGAGCGCGGTTCAACTCTTGCCTGTCTTGGCGGCTTTTGTTCACTCATCAGCCAGCGATCTCCTCTTCCGACAGTTGGGACGACACGATCTCACGGTACACCTGGCAAGTGACCAGAAGGTCCTGGTGAGTGCCCATACCGACAACCTGGCCGCCGTCCATCACGATGATGCGGTCGGCGTCCCTGATCGTGCCGACCCGCTGGGCGACGATGATCACGGTGGCGGCGGCGGTCTCCTTTTTCAACGCCGCCCGTAACCGGGCGTCGGTCTTGAAATCGAGGGCGGACAAGGCATCGTCCAGAATGTAGATCCCGGGCTTCCGGACCAGGGCGCGGGCGATGGACAGCCGCTGTTTTTGACCGCCGGACAGGTTGGCGCCGCCCTGGGCGACCTGGGAGGCGTATCCCTGCGGCAAGGCGGCTATGAAGTCGCTGGCCTGCGCAACCTCAGCGGCATAGGCGACCTCCTCCTCGCTGGCATCGAGCTTGCCGTAGCGGATGTTGCCGGCGACTGTTTCGCTGAACAGAACCGGGTTTTGCGGCACCAATCCGATCCGCCCCCGCAGGTCATGCATGGCCATCTCCCGGACGTCCATCCCGTCGACCAGAACGCAGCCGCTGTCGACATCGTAAAAGCGGGGAACCAGGTTGATCAGGGTGGACTTGCCCGAGCCGGTACCGCCGATAATGGCGGTCACCTCGCCGGGGCCCGTGGCGAAGGAGATATGGCTGATCGCCGGCATCTCGGCTCCCGGATAGCTGAAGGTGACGTCCCGGAATTCCACGGTACCCCGCCTGTCCTCAGGCTGTTTGGGCTCCAGCGGGTCGACAATCTCCGGCTTGAGGTCCAGCACGTCGTTGATACGCACAGCCGACGCCTGCGCCCTGGGGATCATGACGAACATTAGGGTAACCATCATGACGGAGTACACTATCATCATGGCATACTGCAGGAAGGCCATCATGTCGCCGATCTGCAACAGGTTCTGGCCGATGCGTAGGCCGCCGAACCACACGACGGCGATAGTGGTGACGTTCAGGACCAGCATCACGAACGGCAGCATCACCGCCAGGAACTGGTTGACCCTGATCGAGACGTCGGTCAGATCGCTGTTAGCCGCGTCGAAGCGGACGGTCTCGCTGTTTTGCCGGTTGAAGGCCCGGATCACCCTGATGCCGGTCAGGTTCTCACGCAGCACCAGGTTCACCCGGTCCAACTTGGATTGCATCGTTTGGAACAGGGGAACGATTCTCGCGAAGACAATCCACATGAAAGACGCCATGACCGGCAGGACCACCAACAGGATCAGGCTCAAATGCCGGTCCTTGGACAGGGCCATGATGATGCCCCCGATCATCATCACCGGGGCAAAGATCATGAAGCGCAAGCCCATGACCAGCACTGTCTGGACCTGGGTGACGTCGTTGGTAGTCCTGGTAATCAGGGAGGCGGTCCCGAACTTATCGAACTCGTGCAGGGAGTAATTCTCCGCCCGGGTAAAAACCAGGTCGCGGACGTCCCGGCCAAAGCCGATGGCGGTGACCGAAGCTACAAAGGCGGCGGCGACGGCGCTGGCGGCGCTTCCCAATCCCACGATGAGCATATATCCCCCGTACCGCACGATATAGCCGGTATCGCCGCTCATCGCGCCGTTATTGACGATATCCGCCATCAGCGTAGGGAGATACAGGCTGCCGATGGCTTGGGCGAACAGAGCCGCCACCACAAAGAATAAGCTTCGTGTGTAGGGTTTTAGGAACCGGAATAATCTAAACATGAATTATTAGCTCCATGATCGCGCTTTACTGCTGAGCGACCGGCACGTTGTCGGCCAGCGCTCCCGTGTTGGTCACGGCGACCTTCTCACCGGCGGCAAGACCCTTCAAGATCAGAGTCCCCTTGTCGCTGCTCAGGCCGGTGCTCACCAGGCGCTTTGAAGCCGTGCCGTTTTTGATCACAAACACGTAACTGGATCCGCCGCTTTCTACCACCGCCGATTTTGGTACGACGATCCCGCTGGTGTTGACGCCCGCTACGGCGTGGGCGGTCAGCCCCGCCATCAGGCGGCCGTCATTCTTAATGGTGATTTCGATGGGAAAGACCTCGCCCGTGCTCAGGGCAATGGGGCCGAGGGTCGTAACCGTGCCCCTGTATACCTGGTTGGGAAAACTGTCCACGGTAACGTCCATCTCCTGACCAAGTGTCAGCAGCGGCAACTGACCCTGGGTCACGGTGGCGGTGAGCTTCAGGTTGGAATCATCGGCCACCGACATCACCGCCACGCCTGGCGAGACCACCTCACCAACGTTCACATTCCGGCCGGCCAGGACACCATCCAGCGGGCTCTTGATGGTGGTTTCGCTCAGTTGCACATCGAGGCTGCCGATGTTGGCCCTGGCGGTGCTAACAGCAGCCTGAGCCTGGTCCAGAGCCGCCCCGGAGGCGTTGTCGTACTGCTTCTGGGCGATATTGAAGGCGTCCGTCGCGCCGTCGAAAGCGCTTTGGGAGACCGCCCCCGCATTAAACAGAGACTTTGTCCTGTCGTAGGTCTTCTGGGCCGAATCCAAGTTGATCTTGGCCACCGATGCTTGGTTCCCGGCGGCTTGGGCCGCTGCCTCGGCGGACTGCAGACCGGCCTCCGCCTGTGACAACTGGGCGTTCAATGTCGCCGTGTCCAACTGCATCAGGACATCCCCTGCCTTGACGGCATCGCCTGTCTGGAAGCCCAGGCTGGTTACCTTCCCGGCAATCTGGCTCGATATTGCCGCCGTCTGAGCCGATACCAGGACACCACTGAGGTCAAGCGTCGCCGTCAACTCCTGATCGGCGGCGGCCGCGGTTGTCACCGCCACGGGCTTGGGAGCGGCGCATCCCGCCGCCGCAAATGTCAGCGCCGTTATTACCAGCAGTATCAGGGACGCTCGAATTCTTTTGCGCATGCGGAAACCTCACTTTTTATGTAAATTCCTTCCTTAGAATCTTTCGAACGATGCCCTCAAGCGGTGGTTCCTAATCCGCTCAACGATTATCTGACGTGGATCTTGACCTCGGCGTTCATCCCGAGCATGAGCTCCAGGTTACCCACGTCCGCCATTTCGATCTTGACCGGAATCAACTGGGTGACCTTGGAATAGGTGCCGCTGGTGTTGAGGTTGGGCAGCGGGCTAAAAGCCGTCTGGGTAGCCGGCTCGATGGTCTCGACGTAACCCTGGAAATCTCTGTGGGGATAGGCGTCGATATGGATATCAACTGCCTGCCCTTGCTTGATACGCAGGATGGACGTCTCTTCGATGTTCGCCAGGATATAGAAGTGCGACGTGTCCGCTATCGTGGCCAAATCCGTACTGGGCGAGACGACCTGCCCGCTGATAACATCGTTTTGCACCACTTCGCCATCGATGGGAGACCTGATCTCCGCATTTTCGATGATGGAGCCGGCCGCGTTGGCCAGGGTTTGCGGGTTGGTAGCGGTGCTCGTGACCATGGTGCTGACATCCTGTGTTCCCAGGACCTGTCCGGCCTTAACGCTGTCCCCCACATTAACGTTCCAACTAGTTAACTTGCCGGCAACCTGGGGGATAACGGTGATCATGTCGGCAGTCACCTGGGCGTTGTCGGTAGAAAAGAAGTTGACGCTCTGATAAAAGTACCAGCCAAGGCCCGCCAAGCCGCCGATCACGATGACCGCTCCCAGGACAAGAAACAATGTCTTATGCTTCTTCACTCTTTAACCACCTATCTCAGCACTTTAAGTGAAAATGTTCCATTGAACCTCTTAGCCAGGTTTTCTACTGCGACCATGGACGTGTCAGTCGCCACCTCCGGAGCACTTCTTGTTCAATGCTTCCGAGAGCACTTCCAGGCTTTTGGCCACCGAGGCCAGTTGTTCGTCGCCCAAAGCGGTCAGGGCGGCCTGGGCAGCCTCCAGGTGGAGAGTCCAGGCTGCTTGCAGCACCTTCTGTCCGCCTTCGGTTACACGGAGCCTGACCAGGCGCTGGTCCGTGTCATCCGCCTTCTTTTCCAGCAGGCCTTGGCGACAGAGGCGGTCCACAGTTCCCGAGACGTTGCTTTTAGCCATCATGAACCGGCGGGCCAGCTCGCTCACCGTCAGGTCCGGTTCCTGATTCACCATCCA
This sequence comes from Spirochaetia bacterium, assembly GCA_035530395.1. GTDB lineage: Bacteria > Bacillota > Desulfotomaculia > Desulfotomaculales > JAJYZD01 > JAJYZD01. The sequence goes on along the minus strand of DATKUX010000094.1, from coordinate 720 downwards.
GAGCGCCCCGAGTTGGGGACGGGTCACCGGCAGGCTTTCCCTGTCCCATATATTGCGGTGGAGCCCTTTGCCGATCAGGTGGAAGTCCAACAGGATTCTTTCGATTATTTTGTTTCGGTCGTCGGCAGAAGCCGGCATTGTCAACCCTCCTCAGCCCCAGAAATAACGTTCGCGCTAGAACGTTCGTTATGGAACATTATAGGTTAGGGAGAGGCTTGTGTCAATACACCATGGGACGGCGGGGCCGGCCTGTTGGAGGACGGGGTACAGGGGTACCCGCGACAGCGGGTCAAGAACCTTTTTCGGAAGGCTCGGCCCTGTGAATCAGGAATCTCCCGGCTTATAGTCGTGACTAGTTCAAATGGTGGTCCAGCAGGGGGCCTGATTGGCGCCCCATACCGCCTTTGTTGTCCAGGAGATGGCTGCCGCAGCTGGGGCCTGTCGGGTCTCATGGAATTGAGCCACTGCGGGATTGATTTTCTCAAGTAATTGAGCCACCAAGGATTGGCAGTGCGGAACGTCTAAGGGGTGTTCTCCACTTTACCGCGAAGTGGTACGCGGGAGGTGGAAGGATGTCCGGAAGGAGGTTCAGCATGTATGACTTGGTGGATTATGCAACAAGTCACATAATCCACCTTATGGGAAGCGTTTGATTATGTAACACGGCATTACCAAAATAGCGTAAAAATAGCTTCATTTATTCATTGACTTCTCATAATA
>DATKUX010000093.1:0-5844 GCA_035530395.1 Spirochaetia bacterium | reverse complement strand
CTGCGTCTGACGACGTCTCTTCAGATGACCCGATCAAGCACAAGGATCGGTTTGGCGCCCGGGTTCAGGCGCACTGGGGTTTCCAGGGACAGAGCCCTTAGCTCGTTAATTCGAGAAGGAACTTGTGGTACAGACTACTAGGGTGTTTGGGGCGCATGCAAGCACACCCATCCCGGCGCCACCGTGGTAGCCGTGGGCCGCTGGAACGTGGGCGGTCACCGTCGGGAGCGGTACCCTCATAGCCGCCCCTGCGTTGCCGATAGTGCTTCATGCTTCCGCCAGGACTAATTAAGAAGCCTGTCTATATTACAAGACAGGCTTCCGACCTTAACCACCTGGTCTTGCACACTTTCTTGCTTTTTACGGCAAATCATATAGTATGCCCTTCGGTGGTTTTCACTCATATTTTGCTTCAAAGAATGGCAATTATACTGGTCAAAACTTGGTCACAACATTTCCGCTCAGACCCAGGGGATTCTAATCCCGATTTATAAATGGGTCAAAACTCGGCAGGATTCCCGACTATTCCCGTGCAATATATGGTACCAGGGAGGCTAACTCATCTTCTTACTGGCACACACGGGGGGGTCTATAGACAAGTACAGGGCGTGGTTTCCTGGAGAGTGTTGAAAGATCTTGCCGCCTTCGGGTTGAGGAACCAACCTCCCGACGACAAGTCCATGGTAAAGGACATGGGCAGGTACGGTAAAAAAAGACCCCCGCTCTGCGGGAGTCTTTGACAACGATTGAGGGTATCAGGAAATCTGGGCGAAGAGGCAGCCGTCTATGAGTTCGGCGGGGAAGCTGCCGTTTGCTTGAATACCGAAGTTGTTGAAAAACCCCTTGGCGAACACTTTGGTCTTTTTCAAAGGGATACTCCCGTTCGGGGAGACCCTTATGGTCTTGGTGTCAGCGTCATATGCCAACTCAATGGATTGGGAGTCCAGGGCTTCTCTGGCGAATTTGTTCAAGACCAGGCTGCTCTTAGAAAGCCTCAATGCTGGAGTCTTTTTCAATCTGCCAGGGCCTCTGCCGCCGCCCCTACGGGGAACGTAAACCTCAAATGCCATATGTAACGACCTCCTGTTGCAATATGTCGATTCGATAATACCATCATATTTTCTGGGTGTCAATGTTTTCTTGTGACCCTCAGGAAGAAAAAGAGAAGTCATTAGCCGAGATGGGGAAGTAACGAAATAGCAAGTGCCGGGAGGATGAAGATGCAAGGACGTGGGGAGCTATGAATATTAGTGGCGGAGCTGCTTTGATCAATGGTGTCCAGTTTTCATCTGACTATCATACTGTGACTGTGACAGTCGCTAATGATGGAAACTATCAGATCAAGACGAAAGATTCGAGCGCAGCAAAGTATCATTGGCTAGTTGGTATTGAGCGTTATGTTTATAAAATACCTATCCTGCGAGGAATATATCAGCTGTCTAAAACGGGATATATTTTTGTTGCCTTGATGATCGTTGCACTTATGCCGTTTCTTATTACAAATATAGGTAGATATCTACCCCAGACATCAGGCGGCGTAACAACTTATAGCATGTTAAATAAATTGTTGTATATTGTACTAGCTGGTCTATTTGTAAAAATATTATGGGATTTGGTTCGAAAACTTAAGAATATGGTGCTCCAATCTAAAATTCTATTTTCGTATCATGGGGCGGAGCATATGGCTGCTGAAAGTGGTGAGCTTAGGCCCGTGCCCGACTTGCAGATAATTGAACTAGACGACTGGTACACGATTACAACTGAAATGAAGCGACGCGCTGAAGAGATCGGCTTCAAAAGCCCCTCTTCTATCGGGCCTAGTGCAAAGGGCATGTATGGGGTGTCTTTACTGACTGGTTTTCTCAAATGTGGGTATTGCGGCAAGAGTATGATAAATTCTGGAACATACAATAGTCGCGTAACTAGACGTGGCAAGGACTATTATTATCTCAGGCGAGATTATTTGTGCATTACCAGGGACAGGAAAGGTAAGCAAAGTTGCCCTGATTCGCAGAGCAGTTATTCCCAGAAAAAAGTCGATTCTATCGTTATTGCGGAGTTAGAGCACTTTCTTAGCAACCTCGATCTTATTGGCCTTGAGGCAATGGTAGATTCTTCGCATTGGACGGAGATGGCTCAGTTCCAAACTAAGATCAAGGTGCTGGAGAAAGACCTCAAGAAATATGAACAAGTTTATAAAGAATGGGGGATCAGATTAGATGCTCACTTCGCAGATAAGTCTTCCAGTCTGTACTCCGAAGATTACATTGCAGCCAAGATCAGAGAATATAGTGACTTAATCACAACCTGCAAAGTCGGCCTCGATGAGGCAAGAAAGCAAATCGCATTGTCCAAAACATCGCGGAGTGCTTTACAGGATTTCGTTACTTTAGCCCCACAGTGGTTTTCAACGATTACTCAAGACTGTTATTAAGACAATTGAAGTATATCGGGGCAAGATTGTCATAAACTACAACATCGATCTACTTAGTTTTACGAAAGAGGAACATCAAGATACGGAAGAGAAATACACTATAAAGCACATGGCAGTTGTCAACTACTAACCCCCCCCCCGGCTCGTGGCTCCCATCCTAAATTCCGTCCAATTGTTTCGGGGGAACTAAGATGCACGTCGTTTTGCCCGAATCGGTTCTGCCGAAGCAGCCGAAGTTGGAATGTCCCGTAACCAGAAGTTCGCTGATCAAAGAGCCGGCCAGCGGCGGAAACATCCCGTTTTCGACCAGCCGGGCCAGGGGCAGGGGAGGCCGCCGCAGGGGTGACTTGCGGATGGTCACGGCCGTGCCGGCAGGACTGGCCTTGTACCCGAAAACGCTCACCCGGCTGCCGTCCCGCAGCCAGGCATCGACGGCCGGCGTGGTCTCGGTAAAATCCCGGCCGGAATCGTGGCAGATCATCTGGGCGTACTCCTTCACCTCCCGGTCGCTTTGAAAGTAGGCGTCGCCGGCGAAGTGCTGCCGGCCGTGCCGGCCAATGTAGACCCGGGGCCTGCCGAAGCCGGCCGGATTTACCAGGACCTCGGTAATCTCCTGGGCATCTTCACCAACGAAGAAGGGTAAGAGCGGACCGTACTGGGAAGCCTGTCCCATCACCTTCATCAGTACCGGCTGCTGTTCGGCCGGCAGGAGATCATCCCGGGTCAGGACATGCCGTTTCGCTATTTCGTAAGCCGCCTCGTAGTGCCCGCCCACCAGGGGCTCCTTGCCGCCGAAATAGCGGGCATAACGAAGGGCGAGGGTTTTAGCCACCTCGCCCGCGATGTCGTCTTTTTGCTCCTCCATGACCGTCTGCCAAGATTTTTCCGTCTCCAAACGGTGAACCAAAAACAATGCCCCCCCCTGTACGCCTGGGCCCGCTTACAAACCCAGGCGGTTGTAGACATCTTGGTCAACACAGTTGTCCGGGGAAAGGTGGCAACTGCGACGCAGGCTCACCACCGCCCGCTCCGTCTCCCCGTCGAAAATGCCGTGCACCGGACCACTATAAAGCCCCTGGATGGCCAGAGCCCTCTGAACCTGCATCACTTCGCCGCCCACATCGCCGTTACGGAGGGTCCGGTGATTGAATTCCCCGTAACCGAAAGGGTTGCCCGTTACCACCACCGGCATGCCGGGGTCCACCAGGGGATATACGGCCTCCACCGCCGCATTGTTCATCCGTATACAGCCGGCGCTGGCCGAGGTACCTATGGACCAGGGCTTATTGGTACCGTGGATGCCGTAAATGCCCCAGGGAATGTTCAGACCGATCCAGCGGGTGCCGAAACCGGTCCCCCAGTTCATGGCTTTGCGCAGCACCCGCCAGTTCCCAACCGGGGTGTTCGTCTCAGGTTTCCCCACCGCCACCGAATGTTCGGCCACCAGTTTCTCTCCCGTGAACACCATCAGCCGGTGGTTGACGGTGTCGACCAGGACAACGGTCTCTGGCGGATCGGTGGTCGCCCATGCCGGCCCCGCCGCGGTCAATAGGATAATAAGCACCATCAGGATGAGCCGCACGCTGATTTCCTCCGGCAAAGGCATGGTCCGGGCCATGCACTATACGGCCCGGTCCCCGATATTATGTACAGTAACGCCAGGCCTCACCCGCTGACCGGAGGCCCGGAACAAATCTTTGGAGGAAGTGATAGTTTCTGTGCTAGCCACACCCGACATCTATTCCTTGGTGGCCGGCAACGGAGAAGGGACCGTTCCCCTAGTAGCTTTTGACGGGGCCCTTCTGGCGGCCGGGGTGGGCAACCTGAACCTCCTGAAAGTCAGTAGCATTCTGCCGCCGGGCGCTAGTTACGTCGAACGGATCAGCATTACGCCAGGTTCGCTGGTCCCGATCGCCTACGGCCGCATATGCAGCCAAGTACCCGGAGAGGTCATTTCGGCTGCGGTCGCCATAGGCATACCTCCCTACGGCTACGGTGTGATCATGGAATATTCCGGCAGGGTCAGCGGCGAAGAAGCACGCGAATCCGTAAGCCGGATGGTCACGGAGGCCTTGGCCGTCCGCCGTCTGGAAACGGCGCAGTTGATCGTCAAGACCACCGAGCACCGGGTGGTGAGCACGGGCTGTGCCTTTGCCGGCGTGGTCCTCTGGTACAGGGACGCCTTCTGAGCAGCCCGGGCCAACCTCAATAAGGCAGCGGACAGCCCAAGGTCCGCTGGAAGAGGAAAAGGAGCCCGGCTTGCCGGGCTCCTAGACATCACGACAAATGGCGCAACCTTTCCAACCTGAGGTGGTACGGCGGGTGAGCCAGCCACAGCCGTTGCCAGCCGGGAGCGGACCCCAACTGGTCCAGAAAGGCCAGGCGGCCTAAATAGCTGCTCAAACCCTCACCGAGGCCCAGCCGGGCCGCAAAGGCATCCGCGCCATATTCCTCCCGGCGAAACAAGGCCGCACAGACAGCCTTTTCCGCCAAATCCACCAGCCGGACACCGCAGGCCAGGACACCCGAAAGCCAGGCGGCCGTTTCCCAAACCGGGTTTCTACGCCCAGTCCGCCCCAGAGCAAGACCCAGACGGACGGCCGACCAACCCAGGACGCCGGCCAGGCCACCGGACAGACCGAGCATGCGTAAGATCATCCGGCGAACGGCGTGTCCCTCCAACTGGTGACCCGCCTCGTGGGCCAGAACGCCGGCCAGTTCCCCATCGCGGCAAAAGCCCAGGAGCCCCGCCGTGACCACGACGGTTTCCCGCCCGAGGGCCCAGGCCTGAGGCAGGGGCCTGTCCAGGACCAACACGTCCGGCTGGTAAGCGCCGCCCAACCGCTGACCGATAAGCGCCAGCGCCCCGGAAACAGAGGACATCTCCTGCCGGGTAGGCCGGCGCGCCCCCATGAACCAGGCCGTCAGACGCTCAAAGGAACGGCTGGCGGCCAGAAGGGTCAGGGCGCCCAAGAGCACCAGGGCCACCAGACCGGCCGCCACAGGCGGCTGGTTGCCGACCAGAACCAGCATACCGCTGACCACCAGCCAGTTAAACAGCCAAACCAATGCCATGCCGCCCACCTCCCCCGGTTCGGTTTATCCGGACCTTTTGGACCTGGAAGGACGGATGCTTGACCATTACCACGGCTTCCCCCTGCGCCAGACGCTTGATTTCGTCCGGCTCCACCCAAAACGACCGCTCGGGGCAGAGCGTACCCGGGCGCCAGGCGCCCCGGGCGTCAGTGCGCCAATGCAGGCTGAAACCATCATACCCACTGATGTAGTGATTTACCTATATAATGACATTTATAAAAATGATTACCACTTGATTAACCCCCTTTTCGGAGGCGGCTACCGACCCGGTCTCAGGCAGCCGCGATCTTCATTCTAAATTGTGAACGTTCCTC
>DATKUX010000092.1:0-6245 GCA_035530395.1 Spirochaetia bacterium | reverse complement strand
GGCCCAGAAGTTTGTCGACGCAGCCCGCATCTACCTCAACGAACCGGTGGCGGTCGAACTCCGCGCGATGTCCATCATGTACGAGGCGGTCAAGAGCGAGCGCAACACGCTGATCGTGGTGCCCAACCGTATGGCCGACTCCCTGAGTAATGCGTCCATAATGGCAGCGATGAGCCGGGCCATGACCAACGAGGAACAGAAACCGCCGCTGTCACCTGAGGCGTAGCCGGAACCTTCCTGCGTGAATCGCCCGCCGGGCCGGAGCATATAGATAGACAAAGGCTTGGACACTATTGGGGATGCTCCGTTGAATGGTGACTATGTCCTGATCCTGCTGGTCCTTTTGGGGATCCTGGGCCGCAGCAACCTGGTGGCGGCCTCCGGGTGCATCCTTCTGGTATTGCGGTTGACTGGCCTGGACCGGTACACTTACCCCTGGCTGGAACAGCAGGGGATACAAACCGGTCTTTTGTTTTTAATGCTCTACATCCTGGTTCCCTATGCCCGGGGCGAGACCACGGTCAACCAGCTCCGGGCGACCTTCAGCTCCCGGCGGGGCATCCTGGCCCTGCTCGCCGGGCTGCTGGCCACCAGGTTGAACGCCCAGGGACTACTCCTTCTGCAGACCCGTCCGGAAACGGTTTTCGGCATGACCATGGGAGCGGTAGTGGGTATCGTCTTCTTCGACGGGGTGCCCTGCGGCCCTGTGATGACCGCTGCCGTGACGACGGTTCTCATGGAGGTGGGTCGCTGGATTGGGCTGGGAAGGCTGGGGGGCTGGTAGGTCTTTCCCGGTCCGGCTGCACCCCGGGTCGCCTTAACAATCAGCGCAGCGGTTTGTCAGGCATTGCCCACCACGTCATCTTATAATTATTGGAATTCCCATGGAGGGTGTAGTTCTTAACGTAGTTTTCAACGTCCGGATAGTCAGCCGGATTGATTTTTTTCGTGGCATTTTTTTCTTGACCTTGTTTGGTCACCTCGATAAGATAAATCTCCTCATCTGCAAAATTCAGAGCTACAAAATCCAAACAGGCCAACCGGCCGTTGGGACCGGTGCCCTTGTGAATGTCCACCTGGGGAAGGTAAAAATAGCCTTTGTGGCCCAGGAGAACGGATACCAGGTTTTCGTATAAATCCATAAACAACCCTCCGGAGGAGCTTTCCTGGAAAAGTATATTCAGTCCGGGTTACTGTTTTGTTGAATTTAGGTAAGCAGCCGGTAAAATAACAACAGGTACCCATCCCGGGGGCGGCAGGCTTCCCGGGTTCGGAGAACATCTCGGTAAGCAGGCTGAACACAGACAGGGAAGCGGGCATCCTGATTGGCGGAAACCCGGTGGGGAAGGCGCTGGAGACGTTCCGGCGGGATTTTCGGCGACTGGGCCATGACACTCGGGTTGCGGTGCGGAAGGAATCTCAGTTTTCCGAGGCGAACATACCTGGATGAAAAAAATCTTCTTTGCCTTGCTTTGCCTGATCTGGGGATCCACCTGGCTGGCCATTAAGATCGGCCTGGCCTATTTTCCACCCTTCACCTTTGCCGCCATCCGTTTCGCCCTGGCAACGCTAGTGGTGTATGGTGCGGGACTGTGGCGGCACGAGCCGATCAGTTGGCGGTGGAGCGACCTGCGGGGTGCGGTCTGGTTCGGCATTTTCAACGGTGTTGACTATGCCCTGATCTTCTGGGCCGAGCAGTATATTCCTTCCGGCCTGACTTCCATCATCAATGCCGCCCTGCCATTTTTCAGCCTTATTTTCGCCTGTCTGCTCGCCGGCGAAAAGGTCACGTTAGTAAAGGGTCTGGGTCTGCTCGCCGGCTTCTGCGGCGTGGTTCTGATCTTCGGGGGCGATGTGCTGCATTTGGGCAGAGGATCCCTCGCCGGCCAGACGGCCGTTCTGCTGTCGACCGTTTCCTACGCTTTGGGCGCCACCCTGGCCAAACGCTACCAGCACAAGCTGGGGCTGCTGGAACAGGTGACGGTGCAAATGGGCGTCACCACTCTTGTGATCGCGGTCCCGGCCGTGCTGCTGGAACGTGGTCAAGCCTTCCATTTGGCCCTGGACGGGGTGGCGGTGCTCCTTTACCTGGCCCTGGTGGGTTCGGTGGGTGCGTTTCTCCTTTATTTCTGGTTGCTGGAGCGTATGGAGGTCTCCCGGCTTTCCTACATTTCCATGATTACGCCTGTTATCGCCGTTTTTCTGGGGGCCTGGTGGGGCCACGAGCGCGTGCTCTGGGAATACCTGGCCGGGCTGACCGTCATCATGACGGGCGTATGGATCGTGAACAGACCGCAGTTATTTACCCGGCCGACGGGCGATGGGCAGGACACCCGGACAGCGGGTGGTTGGTCAAGGTAAAATATTTTAGGAAGAGGGTAGATTTATTCATAACCCTGGCCGAAATAAGAATTGTAATTTTCTTACGACAATTCATCCTTATTATTACTGTTCACACATATACTGGCAAGATGTAAAGCGCATCTACCCAGTAGTTGATGGGAGTGGCCAAATTTGGTGGATGTTTCCGATTTGTTAAACCGGTCCGTAAAGCATGTTGATCGTCAGCCAACCTCTATTGCGGAAATTGGGCTGATGATCCACCAAGTACTCGAACTTTTTCATGGTCCGGCAGTTATCGTCGGCGCAAACGGGATGATTGAGCATTGTAACAGTTATATGTTATGGTTAGCTGGGGAACAATCTAAGGATCTGATAGGTAGGGAATTTATAAGTCTCTGCTTGCCGGCTGAGAGCCGAAGTGAGATCAAAACTATATTCAAGAAGATACAGCATGGCTCTGTTGTCACAGACAATGTGCTTTGTAAAGTGAAAGTGTGTGGCAAAGTGGAGTATTTAGTAAACTGGAAAATAGCCTCCTTATTTGGCCAAAAGGAGGTCGTCCTTCTTGGCTATAACATCGGGGACTATAAGCCAATGCATAGTTTTGACCCTATAGTTTCTCCGTTTGCTTCTCCTGGCGTATTTATAGTCCAGAATGGTAAGTTTAAGTTTTGGAATTCCCGTATATCCTTCTATAGCGGCGTGGAAGAAGGGGAAGTCATTGATTATGATTACATGAAAATCATTCATCCGGAAGACATAGATATGGTGCGGAAATATGCCATAGATATGCTGAAGGGACAAAGAACGGAACCATATGAATATAGATATATTAACAAGAAGCATGAAATCAGGTGGGCCATGGAGGCTGTAGTGCCTGTGGTTTATGCGGGCAGACGGGCGGCCCTGGGCTATGTTATTGACACTACCGAGAAGAAAAACATGGAAAAGACTCTAGAGGAGTCGGAAAATATCTACAGAACAATTTTTGAGAATAGTGGTACGGCTATGATAATGTTCGAAGATGATCTTACTATTACCATGGCCAATAAAGAGGCTGAACTATTGAGCGGATATGACCGGTCGGAAATTCAAAATACCAAGAAGTGGGTCGATCTTGTTACTAAAGAAGATTTGGCAAGAGTGTTGCACTATCATGAGTCAAGAAGAGATAGTGGGAATAGGGCGCCAATTAATTACGACTTTAACCTACTTAGCAAAAATGGTACAATTAAAAACATATTCTATACCGTAAGCGTCATACCTGGTACAACTAAGAGACTTGGATCGATGATAGATATAACCGCCCGCAGGCAGGCGGAAGATAAACTAAAGTATTTAAGCACTCATGACAAATTGACCGGTCTCTATAACCGAAGATTCTTCGAAGAACAGCTGGAAGGGATACCGGGTAAATGTACAACTAGGTACGGCCTGGTTGGCTGTGACATTGACGGATTGAAATTAATCAATGACGCCTTTGGCCATATAGCTGGAGATGATGTGCTGGCTGAGATCGGGTCCATTTTGGCGAAATGTGCCCGAAGAGGTGATGTGGTGGCCAGAACAGGTGGAGATGAATTCGCAATTTTGATGCGGGGGGCGGGTTACCCCGAGGTCGAGACGGTGTGTTCGGCGATACGTCGATCGGTTGAGGAGTATAATGGCAGGTGTCCCCAATTTCCCCTGAGCTTATCTCTAGGGTTTGCCGTAGCTGAAGATCCTGAAGATAACCCGTACGACCTCTTTAAGTTGGCTGACAATAATATGTACCGTCAAAAACTACTTCACAGACAAAGTATCCGAAGTAATATTGTCCAAATCGCTATGAAGGCTCTGGGAGAACGTGACTTTATCACCGGCGGGCATGCCGAAAGACTGCGTGATATAGTGAGTAAGATGTTGATTGTATATGGTCAGAACAGGTGTAACCCTTCAGATATGATTCTTTTGGCTGAGTTCCATGATATTGGGAAGGTTGGTATCTCAGATCATATACTTTTTAAGCAAGGGCCTCTTACCAGAGATGAATATACGGAGATGCAGCGCCATTGCGAGATGGGCCAACGTATAGCTCTGAGTAGTCCCGATTTGGCTCCGATAGCCGATTGGATTTTAAAACATCATGAGCGTTGGGATGGAACGGGTTACCCGTTGAAATTGGCTGGTGATGAGATTCCGTTAGCCTGCCGGATTCTTGCTATCGCTGACAGTTATGACGCCATGACTAGTGACCGGCCCTACAGAAGGGCCATGAGTCATCAAGATGCCTTGGCTGAAGTCTTACGGTGTTCGGGAACACAATTCGATCCCGAGATTGTGCAGGTGTTTGTGCAGATATTCGAGCAGGGCTTAATGGGTTGACCTTGATCTTCCCAGCGCCCGGGACCCACCGGCCATACCTTCCAGCGCGTCCGGACGGGCTCCGGGGCAGGGGTTGCGCTCGGGCTGCGGCTCCCGATATGATCCCCGGGTGATCGACGGCTGGTTTGCCTGGTGGAAAAGATCCGTAGCTGCAATATTGAGGGACGGGTGGTAACGTCGCGGTCCCGCCTTTGGGCGCCGGCCGGATCTTCTGGCCGGCTTTTTCACTGCTGAAAGGATTTTCCGCAACGGTACCGAATAGTAAGGTAAACTGAATAGCCAACACCTACAGGTGCTCCCCCGCAAGGGGAGAAAAAGGGAATCAGGTTATAGGCCTGAGCGGTCTTGCGCCACTGTATCCGTGGAGAAGCCGGCAACATGCCACCGCCTTGGGAAGGCGCCGGCCAGCCGATGAAACGGAAGCCAGGAAACCTGCCTGAAGGGTAAACCGGGACCTTCGCGAGAAAGGGGAAAGGTTTTGGCTTGATGCCCTTGTCCTCCTCAGCCCGAAGGCTGGGGATTTTTGTTTCGAAGGGAGGGGATGGCGGTGGGATCGCTTACCCTGGTATTGGGCGGCAGCGGGAGCGGTAAGAGTGAAGTGGCGGAACGGATGGCGGCTTCGTGCGGGGAGCCGGTTACATATCTCGCCACGGCGGCGGCGGGGGATGGGGAAATGCAGCAGCGTATCGAGCGGCACCGGCGCCGCCGGCCGCAGGAGTGGCGGACCGGGGAGGAAACGCACGCCCTGGCGGAGGCGGTGGGGCGCTGGGGCCGTGATACGGCGGTGCTGCTGATCGAAGACCTGACTACATGGCTGGCCAACCTGTTGACGGACGAGAACTGGCCGCGGCCGTCGGTGCCGGATGACGTCAGAGATGAGGCCATCGGGGCCGAGATCGGGAACCTTCTGGCAGCGGTAGAAAGGGTGCCGGCCCGGGTTATCGTGGTGGCCTGCGAGGTGGGCTGCGGCCTGGTACCGGCTTATCCGCTGGGCCGCGCTTTTCGCGATCTGGCCGGCCGGGCCAACCAGATAGTGGCCGGCCAGGCCGGACGCGTATATCTGGTGGTGGCCGGCCTTGCGGTGGCGCTGAAGGAATAAGGGGGATATTGGTGTGGGAAAAGCCATCATGGTGCAGGGGACGGCCTCGCATGTGGGCAAGAGCGTGCTGGTAGCCGCGCTTTGCCGGATCCTGGCGCAGGACGGTTACCGGGTAGCCCCTTACAAGTCGCAGAATATGGCCCTCAATTCCTTCGTCACCGCGGACGGGGGAGAAATCGGACGGGCCCAGGCGGTACAGGCGGAGGCGGCGGGTATCGCGCCCACCGTGGACATGAACCCTATTTTACTCAAACCGACAGGGCAGGCCTCTTCCCAGGTCATCGTCATGGGCCGGCCCGTGGGTAACTTTCCCGCCCATGTCTATCACAACGAATATGCCCCGCGGCTGTTTGCCACCGCCAGAGAGGCCCTGAAGAGACTCATGGCCGGCTACGAGGTGGTGGTTATCGAGGGGGCGGGCAGTCCCGCCGAGGTCAAC
>DATKUX010000091.1:0-2790 GCA_035530395.1 Spirochaetia bacterium | reverse complement strand
CCACAACAAAAAGGCCCGGCTTTCGCCGGGCCGGTGCCTAACCACCGGTTAGGATTGCGTTGTGTTGGACTGCGTAGGGGGCGTGGTGCCGCTCTGATGCTGTTCCATGCGCTGGATCATCTTGTTGGCCTGGTCCTGCGTAATCTTGCCGCTGGAAACTTCTTGGGAAATCTCCTGCTCCTTGAGAGCCAGCATCTTCTGCTGGAATTGCTGCATGGTCATGTTTTGAGCGGTTACGATCTGCTGGAGGGTCTGTCCCGACTGCAGGTCGGTTTTAAGCTGGCTGGCGCTTATACCTAAGACACTGGCCATATCGTTGGGATTTCCGTCTGGGCCGCCATGACCCTTACCACCGCGGAAACCGCCACCCCAACCGAAGCCGGACATGCCGAAGTTCGGGCTGGATTCGATTTTGTCCGCCTGTGCCTGGGTGAGTTTACCCTGCGCAACGGCTTCGGCCAGCATTTGCTGGTCCGTGGTCTTCAGGGCCGAGGTGACAGTGACCTGGGATAGGCCGAGATTGGTGGCCAGTTTTGCAACAAAATCTTGATAGACGCTGGTTGCCGAACCTTGAGACGGGGGTGTGTTGGCCAGAGCGACACCTGCGATCGAGCCGACCAAAACAACCACAGCCAGAACGATAACCCCGGTACGCCATTTGCCGGATTTCATCCAAACACCTCTTTCATGAGTTTATCTTAAGCCGGTGCACCGACCGACTGTATATTAAAGCAGATTTCTGAAACAACCCTTAAGAAAATGTGAAAGTTTCGTGTTTTAAATATAAAAGTTTTTCAGTAAATGATGCGATTAATGCAACGCGACGCGGACTCCCCTGCTTAAGGCTGAAAATATAGCGTACGGAGGGATATGCTTGGTTGCCCCCACCTTTTTGTTTCTCCGGACGCGGTAAGATACCGCGCTGTCCTGCCGCGGCGGGCTGGACAACCGGCCGGCCGTCTGGTAAAATAAGCCTATAGTTTAGAGCAAAGGTGGGGGCAAGATGCAGATCGAATGGCTGGGGCACGCGTGCTTCTTATTGACCGGAACCGGCGGTGTAAAGGTGCTGACCGATCCTTTTGACGAAAAGGTGGGTTATCCGCTACCCAAGGTGGAAGTGGACGTGGTTACGGTCAGCCACCATCATTTTGACCATAACGCCACGCATCTTTTGCCGGGCCAGCCGGTGGTGGTGGAAGGAACGGGGCGGCATACGGCCGCAGGGATCGAGATACGCGGCGTGGGGGTCTTTCACGACCCGGATCGGGGCGCCAAGCGGGGTACCAACACTATTTTCGTCATCAGCCTGGACGGTTTGAACTTCTGCCACCTGGGGGACCTCGGCCATACCCTGTCGCCGGAGCAGGTAGCGGAAATAGGGACGGTGGATGTCCTGTGCGTACCGGTTGGCGGCTTTTACACCATTGATGCCAAGCTGGCCCGCGCGACCGTGGAGCAGCTCAAGCCCGCCGTGGTTCTGCCGATGCATTACAAGTTCAGTTCCAAGATGGACATGCCCATCGCGCCGGTGGAGGACTTCCTGCAATATTACCCCCTGGCGGAAAGGCAAAAGGCCCTGGTTCTGGATAGAGGCTCCCTGCCCGGGGAGCCTAGGGTGGTCGTGTTCGAACTCCGGTCGTAAGTCGTAAATAGAGGCCTCTCTTCCCGCCGGAAGAGAGGCCTTCCTCACTCTTTCCAGAACAGGCCGCAGCGGCAGTTTCCTTCCTTGAGCACCCGGTTCATCCTGGTTTCCAGGCAGGGACAGAGGTTTTCCGGGACGTTTTCCAAGCGGCAGGGGCAGTAAAAGTCGCCATAGGTTTCTTTTTTCTGCATTAGGCCTTCCATGACCAGGTCCTTGGTGTCCTGGAAGATGTAATGACGGAGGCGGGCGAAGTTGTCCACCCGCTGGCTGATTTCGTCCCAGGGCGCCTGGGGTGTCTTAGCTGCCTCGATCATCTCCCGGCCGGGGGGGCCGACGGTTAGAAGGGCGCCGCACACGGGGCAGATAACCGTATCTCCCTCCTGCAGGCCTTCCGGCGCGAGAAAACCGACCTGGCAGACCGGGCAATGAATCTTACTTTTCATCGTTATCGTTAATGGTGGCCATGATTAAATCCGGATTGAAACCCTTGATGGTCCGGCCGTTGACCACGGTGAGGGGGAAGGCCCTCTCCGTGCTGATGCTGTCGACTTCCCGCAGAGCCCGGTCCCGCTCCTCACCCTGCAGGAGGTCTATGTCCACAAAGGAGTAGTCAATACCTTCCTTATCCAGGAAACTCTTCAAGCGCTTGCACCAGGGACAGGTGGAAAGGGTATAGAGCTTAAGCAACGAAAATCTCTCCTTCACGCCAAATCAAGTAACGGGTATATTCGCGCCAACTCCTGCCATTTCCTCTTAGACTGTCCGGAAAAGAGCGGAATGACTCGAGAACAAGGCCTGTCCTGAAGGTACGCCAGCAGGGAGTCGGTCCGGGCCTTACCGACCGGGTAGCCTTGGCCCAAGTTAGGCGTAAGCCTGGGGTAAACTGAAGATGGAGAGCCTTTGTAGCGTCTACGGTAGACCAAAAAAACCAGCCGATAGCTGGCAATAAATGTATTGGAGCATAAGTGCTTCTTCTGTAGATAGGTACTAGTTTCTAGACTAACCACCATCTTTGTTAACGGTTTCTATTCCTTGGACGAATCCGGCTATCTCATTTTGGAGTCGCGTAAAAACTTCAGACAAGTTTTTGACCAGGCTCTCCATTCTCGATGGATCAAGGTTGAATGCATAAACATTTCTCACGACGT
>DATKUX010000090.1:0-10784 GCA_035530395.1 Spirochaetia bacterium | reverse complement strand
GTCCGCACTGCGGACATGTGGTGAACGCCGACTTCAACGCCAGTGTGAACATGCATCACAGCTTTTACAACGAGTTTCACTGGGAGAGGAAGAAGAAGCCGCCGAAGGTAGCGGCGACAACGCCCTGCCCGGCTACACACCGGGTGGGATAAGTACTCCCGGAGGGGACACCCCCGTCGATGGGATACGTTAATGCCCGCATGCAAATGAGCATTGCACGTTAAAGTGGTGGGGCTATAGCTGAGGTCGGGCGGGTGAGGTTTCAGCCCAGGTCATCTTCTCACCTTTACCTTTTCAATATCAGTCACCTATCACACCTGGCAGAGACTGGGATAGGCGTACTCACGAAAGGGCGGCTAAAACACAGTTATTGGTAAATGTCCTACTTTGTCGCAGAAAACCGGTAGCTGTTGACACCACGCGGTGTATGACATATCTGGTGAATCAGGAGGGGAACACTGACAACCCCAATGCCGACGCAGCCGTTGGCCGGGTAAGTATGGAGCACCGGCATGAGCGGTGAACACACTGATGGAAATGGTGACGATGAAGTGGAGCAACAGGGTCCAGGCGGCGGCTGCCTGTGTCAGGATGTTTTTCCCGCCGGGCGTGGTCCGGGGTTATGGGAAGGGCGGCGATGACGATCGTTGCGCCGTTGCAGGCGACCAGAACGAATCTGCCGATGGCGCCGGCGGGTGGAGCGATAACCGCGGCGCCCAAGAGGGCCGAAGGGCCGACCGGTGCGTAACAGGCGTGGCCGGACAACCGACGGCTGCCGGACCGGGAGCCGTCAACTGCCCTGCTCGGTTCCCAGTGCGGATAGGTTGGTGGAATTGGCGGCTTCGTCCTTGGCGGGTTGAATGCTCAGGTCCGCCGACAGGGACTCCGGATCGCACTGAATAAGGCTGATCTCGGTGGACGCCATGGCCATGGCCGGGCTGACCTCCCCTTCGGCACCGGCACGCTTCTGTTTTGCCCGGGCGGCCGCAAGCAGGCGGTTGCGGCCGGCCACCTTGGCCAGGTCCTCGTTATAGGCATGCATGATGTCGGCCATGGTAAGGATGCCTACCAACTGGTGAGGGTCTTCCCGCGATACGACCGGCAGCCGTTTGATGTCGTGCTCGTTCAGGCGGATCATGGCGTCGCGCAGAGTATCGCGCCCGGTGATGACCGCCAGTTGCTGGGGACTGACGTCGGCGACCGGCTGGTTGTGCAGGCCTTCCTTGAGGGCGTTGCGCAGGGTCTTAAGGGTCACAATACCGGCCAAACGGCCCTGCCCGTTTACCACCGGGTAGCCGCTATAGGCGCCCTGGTTGGCCAGCCGGAAGGCTTCTTTCACGTTTAGGTCGGCCGGCAGGGTGGCGACGTCCCGAACCATGGCGTCGCGCACCAGGATGTTGCGCAGGATGTCTTCCCGGCGGGCGTTCTCCACGTCCAGACCCTGGCGGACCAGGCGGGCGGTGAAGATGCTTTCATCGCTGAAGGCCCTGGAGACGTAGGCGCTGGTGGCACAGGCGGCAGCTACGGGCAGGATGACCGCATAGTTCTTCGTCAATTCGGTAGCGAATAAGATGGCGGTAAAGGGCGCCTGGGCGGCCGCGGCGAAGAGGCCCCCCATGCCGATCAGGGCGTAAGAGGCGGGCGTGTTCGTAATGGAGGGAAAGAGGTTGTGGAACAAGTAGCCCATGCTTCCGCCTACCATGGTTCCCAGAAAAAGGCCGGCCCGGAAGCCGCCGCCGGTGGACCATGCCCCGACGGTGAAGGATATGTTGACCAGTTTGAGGACAATTAGTAGGAGCATTGTCGAAGGTATCAAATTCCCCGCCAGTACCAGATCGATACCGGTGGTACCGCGGCCGAAGGCCAGCGGTACCAGAAAGACCACAATGCCGATGCCCAAGCCGCCGATCAGTGGACGGAGGAAGTAGTTGGTGCCCGCAAAGAGGCGCTGGAAGAAGACCTCGGAGTTGATGATGACCTTGATATATACCAGGCCCAGGAGTCCGGTGGCCACGCCGATAAGGAGGTAGAAGGGCAGCTGGATCAGGCTGCCGGCCTGAAAGACCGGGGCGGGGAATTTGGCCCCATTGCCCATGACCGCGGTGAAGATGAAATTGGCCACGACAACGGGAATCGCGATCAGTCCCAGGTAAGACGGGTTGAATTCACCGATTATTACTTCGAAAACCATGACTATGCCGGCCAGCGGGGTGTTGTAGTTGGCCGCAACCATTGCGGCCACGCCGCACATGGCCAGAATGCGCAGCTTCTTTTCACCCACTTTGAAAAATCGGCGGACCATGTTGGCCAGTTCCAGGCCCATCTGCACGATGGAACCCTGTTTGCCTGCTGCGCCGCCGCAGCCTATGCAGATGGCCGCGGCCAGGGAACGCGCGGCTACCGTACGAAGGCGGATCTGCCCGCCGCGCATGGTCAGCGATTCCATCACACCAGGGACGCCGTAAGAACTGCGGGCATCGCGGGTGAAATAATAGTTAAGGAGACCGATGGCCCCTCCCCCGATTACCGGTATCAGGATTATGTAGTAGCCGTGCGCAAAAGACAGGATGGTCTTGCCATCGGTGACAAAGAAGTCCCGTAAGAAACGAATCAGGACGCTGTAGAGGATGGCCAAAAAGCCGGCGATCACACCAACGATATTGGCCAGCAGGATCAATTGGGGCTGGTCGGACGACAGGAACCTTTGCACCCACTCCCGGTAAAGAACCCGCATCTTTACCCCTCCCGGTGATTTGCATCAGATTTCACTTGTCCTGGGATAAATCACTATGTTAAAAAGTAGTTCCTACCGCCGCAAAAAAGGCTGGATTCCGGTTTGGCATGAGACGACCGGCTCGACAAGAGCAAACCCGGATGGGCTTATGGCCTCAAATAGCGCTTGAGTTTGTTATCGTGATAACTTTCATAAGCGATTCCCAAAAAACCCCATTTATTGCCTTAAACTGTTTAGTCGTCTTAAAGATTCACCCGCCGCAACCGGGAAGCCGACCAGTTTATTCCCGTAAATTGCGGCTTCAGAGCCTCCGATGGCCACGTAACATCTTAACAGAATTTTAACACGCATGTGCATTAAATAGCAAGATGTTTTTGGCCCGGGATTCTGAAATTTTTGCCGACCAGCCTAGCCGGGGGAAAGGCCGGGGAAAAACTGGGTTAACACCAGGAGCAGGGTAAGCCCGATCATGCCGATGGACGTAACCCACGATACTACGTTGAAGAACGGGGAGTTGGTGTGCTCGCCCATCAGGGACCGGTCGTTGATCAGGACGAGCATGACGATCAGCACCACCGGCAGAAGGACGCCGTTGAGCACCTGGGACCAGAACATGATCGGCACCAGCGGAGCACTGGGCAGGAGGATGAGGCCCGCCCCCAGGACGATGATGGCGGTGTACAGGGTGTAGAACTGGGGTGCCTCGTCATAGGTCTTGTCCACGCCGGCTTCAAACCCGAGAGCCTCGCAGATGCTGTAGGCGGTGGCCAGGGGCAGGATGGAGGCGGAAAAGAGCGACGCATTCAACAGGCCAAAGGCAAACAGCTGGGAGGCGAAGCGTCCGGCCAGGGGAGCCAGGGCGATGGCCGCGTCCTTGGCGTCGACGATCGATATGTGACGGACGTACAAGGTGGCCGCCACGGCAATGACGATGAATACCGCCACCAGGTCGGTGGCCAGGCAGCCTAGAATGACGTCCCAGCGGCTGTAGCGGTAATCGGCGGCGGTTATGCCCTTCTCCACCACGGCCGACTGGATGTAAAACTGCATCCAGGGCGCGATGGTGGTGCCGACCAGGCCGATGAACATGGCCAGGTAGCCGGACGTGAAGCTGAAACCGGGCGTCACGAGGCTGCGCCCCACCGCGGGCCAGTCGGGGTGGGCCAGCATCCCGGAGATGATGTATGTTACGTAGAAGGTGCAGGCCACGAGGAAAATTTTTTCCACCTTGCGATAGGTGCCTTTGACCACCATCCACCAGACCAGGACGGCGCCCAGCGGTACGGCCAGGTATTTGGTCACCCCGAAAATATCCATGCTGGCGGCCAGGCCTGCGAACTCGGACACGGTGTTGCCGACGTCGGCCACCAGCAGGACCAACATGATCAAGACTGTCAGATGCAAACCGAATTGCTCGCGGATCAGGTCCGCCAAACCCTTGCTGGTGACCGCGCCCATGCGGGCGCTCATTTCCTGGATGATGATCAGGGCCAGGGTTATGGGCAGGAAGGTCCAGAGCAGGTGGTAGCCGAATTGGGCTCCGGCCAGGGAGTAGGTGGTAATGCCGCCGGCGTCGTTGTCCACGTTGGCCGTTATGATGCCGGGGCCGAGGACGAGCAGGAAGATTAGGATGCTTTTCCACGGGCTCTTTTTTAACTTCATCCAGCACCCTCCGCCGTATGTTCGGTCTGCCGGGCTTTTCCCGGCAACCCCACGGATATTATACGCAAAGTCTTAAGTCCAGACAAGCTTAAGTTAAGTAAGCCTAACGTATATTTCCCCCGGGTCCTTACTGGACTGGCACCCCGCCCTGCCTTCGCAAATAAACTTATTTCATAGTCAGCGAGGGGGGGGCTTACCGGGTGGTTTTTTTGTCAAGTTTTCTCCTGTCCCTGTCTTCCAATCTGGACAATATAGGGATAGGAGTTTCTTATGGGATCCGTCGCATCGCCATTCCCTTCCTGTCCAACCTGATCGTGGCCCTGGTCACCACTGTCGGAACGTTCCTTTCCATGTCCCTGGGCGACCTGCTGGCCCGGCACATTCCGGACCGGCTGGCTTCCGGCACGGGCTCGGGGCTCATCATCGCCGCAGGGATATGGGTGCTGCTGCAAACCTGGATCAAGCCGAATGGAACCAGCACTCCGCCGCCACCGGTGCTGCAGGAGACGAAAAAAGTGTTCGAACTGCGCATCCGGTCGCTGGGTCTCTTGATCCGCATCCTCAGGGAGCCGGGCGGGGTGGATATGGACTGTTCCGGACGAATCGAAGGCCGGGAAGCCCTCGTGCTGGCCCTGGCCCTGACCGTCAACAACCTGGCCGGCGGCTTCGGCGGCGGGATGGTCGGCATCAGCATTCCCCTCACTACCGCTTTGGTATTTGTCCTGAGTCTCCTCACGTTGGCTTACGGGGTGAAGTTCGGCCACCTTTACCTCTCGCGCTGGTTGGGCAAATGGGCTAGCCTGGCCGCCGGCCTCATCCTGATAGCGGTCGGAGTGTACGAATTCCTTTTGTAAAAACGCCTGCCTCGAGCGCCGGCTTGACATGGGGAACGCAGACTAGTAACATCTGTGTAGAACGGGCGACAGGGGGGCAAACATTGTTTTCTACCGTCTGGCGGGAGAGTCTTTTGGTCCGCGCCCTGGCGGGTCTGGTCAATCAGATCGGGGAGAGTGCCCTTTACCGGTGGTTGACGGGTTTCGGGGATCTCCGGGAGGGCGGGTGTCTGGAGGATGAGGCGCCGCTGTACCGCTCCCTGGGCCGGTTCCTGGCCGTCTTGCGCTCCGCCGTGCAGCCTTGGCTGCGGGAGGCCGGACTGGGTCCGGCGGTCACCCGCCCGGCGCCGGCCGGTGTCTGGGGGGGAAGCCGGGTATACCGGTGGATAAGGTACTTCAGTGTTGAAGACCTTCTATATATATTACTCCCTTTCGCCTTCTGGGATTTCTTCCTGCGGCGCTTCGCGGCCACCGCCCTGCTTTGGAAGTTCTGGGATAAAGGACTTTTCGTCCTCATAGTGGTGGCCTGGACCGCACGGCAGGTGGCCAGGGGAGAGAGGGTCTACCGGCGGACCGCCCTGGATCTGCCCGTAATAGTCTTCATGGCCGCCTTACTCTTCCTGTTCTTCATCAATTCCCCCGTGACCCGCATCGGCTTCGACGGTCTGCGGGTATACGTCGAATACATTCTTTGGTTCTTCGTGGGAGCCAACCTGATCCGCAGCCGGGGGCAGGTACATAGCATCATCTGGGTCCTGCTGCTGGTAGCCTTCCTGGTTTCCCTTTACGGCAACTACCAGTTCTATATAAAGGTGCCCATTCCGCCCCAGTGGGTTGACCAGGCCGAACCCTCCTTAACTACGAGGGTCTTTTCCATTGTGGAAAGCCCTAACGTGCTGGGAAGCTTCCTGGTACTGACCATTCCGCTGGCGCTGGCCGAACTGCTGGCGGCCGGCCGTAAATGGTGGAAGAGGGCCTTCGCCCTGGTGATTCTCCTGAGCATGGGTGCGTGCCTGATCTTCACCTACACCCGGGCGGCCTGGTTTGCCCTGTTGGCCGGCCTGATCCTATTTGCCGTTCTGTACAACTGGCGGCTTCTGGCGGGTCTAGTGGTGGCCGGTATGGTGGTGCCCGCCACGATTCCCAGTGTCATGTCGCGTCTTTTGTACCTTTTTTCCCCGGCCTACCTGGCTTCCAGTTCCCAGGCCGGACGGTTGGAACGCTGGAGCCTGGCTTTGCAGCAGGTGAGCCTGCATCCGTTGGTGGGAGACGGGCTGGGTTGGTACGGTGGCGCGGTGGCGGCCAACGAGGTGCCGGGGAGTTTTTACGTGGATAGCTTTTATGTCAAGACGGCCGCGGAAACGGGCATAATAGGCTCGCTGGCGCTCTTGTGGCTGATCGTGTCGGTCATCCGCTGCGGCCTGAGCAACACGTTGCGGCTCACCGAACCCTACCTCAGGCTGATCAGTGCCGCTCTCTTCGCCGGTCTCTTCGGCGTTTTGGTGCATAATTCGGTGGAAAACATCTTCGAGGTGCCTATGATGGGCACTTACTTCTGGTTCCTGGCCGGAGTCATGGCCGGTCTGCCCTACCTGGAACAGGCGGGAACCACGGATTCCTGAGCAGGAAGGACGGGGGACAGGGTCCCGCGAATACGGAGTGGTCCGGCGGGGCCTGCTAAGCGATGCACATGGATACCGTTTTTGCCATCTCGGTGATCGCCGGCCTGGTCGGCGCCCTGAGCGGGATGGGGGGCGGCGTTGTATTGATCCCCGCCCTGACCTTTCTCGGGCTCGACATCCGCCATGCCATAGCGGTCAGTGTGGTTTCCGTAATAGCCACTTCCAGCGGGGCTGCTGCCGCCTACGTCAGGGATCGCATCACCCATATCAAAACCGGTATGTTCCTGGAAATGTTCACGATAACCGGAGCGCTGACCGGGGCAGCCATCATGCTGGCTGCCAGGCAACGCTTCTTGTTTATATTGTTCGGTGTGGTGCTTCTGGGCTCATGGGTCGCTCTCTTGTCGCAGCGACGGGAGGGAGGGGGACCTCCCCGTTCCCAGGACCGCCTTTCGGCCTGGCTGGAACTTTCCGGCAGCTACTACGACCTGACCAGTGAACGGACGGTCACCTACCAGGGGACGCGGGCCTACCTGGGTGGGCCCCTTATGTTGGGGGTGGGCATGATTGCCGGTATGCTGGGCATCGGGGCCGGGGCGCTCAAGGTGTTGGTCCTGGACCTGATTATGGGTTACCCGCCCAAGGTCTCCACCACCACCAGCAACATGATCATCGGCGTCACGGCGCTGGCCGGGGCCAGCGTCTATCTGGGCGCCGGGCTCCTCGATCCGGGGCTGGCGGCGCCGGTGGCCCTAGGGGTCGTGGTTGGGGCCTTTATGGGCACCCGCCTGCTGGTGCACATGAGAAACAGGACGGTACGTTCTTTTTTCCTCGTTGTACTGCTGGCCCTGGGGATTGAAATGATCAGCCGCGGGCTGGGAGGGATTTGAGGTGGCGGAAGACAGGCCGGCTCCCACCGGCAGGTTGGACCTGGAAGTGGTCGTTAGCTATATTTTGTTGGGTGGGGTGTTGGCGAGCATGGCCCTCCTGCTGGGAGGGCTGGTCTGGCACGGCGTGCAGTGCAGAACACTCTGGCTTACGTACGAATTGAGGCCGGTCAACTTTTTCAATTTTGCCCTCTACGAGTTCATAAATGCTTTCCACGGTGCCTACCGGCCCCGGCTGGTGGTCAGCCTCGGCATCGTGGTGCTTATGCTCACTCCCTACGTCCGGGTGCTCGCCTCGATGCTCTATTTTGCCCTGGTGGAAAGGAACTTAAAGTATGCCGTCTTTACCCTGGTCGTCCTGGCGGCCCTGAGCTACAGCCTTTTTCTGCGCTGAAGCCGGGGGGCGGCCGCGAAGCTGTTAGGGGTCTCCTGAACGAGGGATACCCTTTTTTACCTATGTATGACTAGATAATTACCAATTAGAAGAGAACAGGCGGGTCCTTTGAGTAGGTCGCCACTTGGAGGTCGCAGCCAGCCTTGAAATAAGGCTATTTTTTCTCTATCTTGACCACGCACTCGATATGGGGAGTCCAGGGGAACATGTCGACCGGTTGCACCTCGTCTACCCGGTAGCCCCGGGAGACCAGGAAGGCGAGGTCCCGGGCCAGCGTTCCGGGGTCGCAGGACAGGTAGACCACCTTCGGTACCTCCAAGGCGGCCACCGTCTTGAGGACGGTCCGGCTGCAACCCCGGCGGGGCGGATCCAGCATTACCACATCGGGTACAACGCCGGTCGCGGCCAGGGTGGGCAGGAGTTCGGCCACGTCGCCCCTTTGAAAGTCGACGTTGGCAACCTGGTTCAAGACGGCATTGGCGCGGGCGTCGGCCACGGCGGCGGGCTCGATCTCCAGCCCGTACACCCGGCGGGCCTGTGCGGCCAGCCAAAGGGTCAGGCTGCCGACGCCGCTATAGGCGTCCACAACCGTCTCTCCGCCGCGCAAACCGGCAAAAGCGGCCGCATTTCTGTAAAGGAGCAGGGTCTGGGCCGGGTTCACCTGGTAAAAGGAAGAAGGAGAGAGGCGTAACTTCCAGTGCTCCAACCGGTCGGTGATGGTAGGCTGTCCGGCCAGGACCCGGTTTTCCCGGCCCAGGATCGTTTCGTCCGGCCCATCATGCAGATTACGCACTATTGAACGCACGTCTGGATGTCGCTGAACCAGTTTGGCGGCGAACTCGTGTTCTAGTGGCCAGGGGCCTGCAGTGGTAACCACCACAACCATCATTTCCCCTGTTCCCAGTCCTTTGCGCAGGAGGACGTGGCGAAAGAAGCGGTTTCCTTTGCCGGGAACGGCGCCGGCCGCGCAGACGTTAAGGAGTTCCTGGACAGCGGCGGCGGCAATGTTGAGCCCTGGGTCGGCCAGAAGGCAGCCGGGGTGGAGGAGGGCCGCGGAAGCTGCGCCGTCCGGGAATAGGCCGGTCAGGGCGTGGGACTTCTCCCCGTAGTAGCCCAGAGTAATCTTACCAAAACGGTGGCCAATCTGAAAATGGACCTTGTTTCGGTAGTGCAGGGAGTCGCCGGCCATGCCCAGCGTGTTCCGCACCGGTACATCGCCCAGTCCGGCCAGGCGGGTCAGACTGTCCCTGACCAAGCCGGTTTTCAGCCGCAGTTGCTCGGGGTAGGCGAGATGCTGCAGGTGGCAGCCCCCGCAGGCGGGAAAATGGCGGCAGGCCGGCTCCCGTCTGGCGGGGGAGGGCACCTGGACCTCCACCAGACGGGCCCGGGCATAGTTTTTCCGCACCTGGTCCATTTCGGCCAGTACTGTTTCGCCGGGGGCCGCTCCCGGCACAAATACGGCCAACCCGCCGTATCGGCCCACGCCTTCTCCGGCGTGCGTGATACCGTCGATGGTCAAGGTGATGGTCTCCGGTTTGGTCCGGAGCGATTCGCTATTGGTCAGAATGTTTCCCACCTGTACTCGTTATAGATTTGTGCTTTGTCCCCTTGACGGCGGCCGGACCCGGTAAGAAGCGGTGAAACGGCCCGCCGGCCCCTGACCGGGAACACGGCCGGTTGCCGGTGATTCTAATAATATGCCCGTTCACTGTCTCCTAACGTCTCCGTCAGGCGTATTTTCCCCGGGCCCTTGGTCTCCGCCTTGAGTCTATCTCCAGCCGGCCGGGCCTGTCAAGCTTACGGTCCGGTTTTCTCCGTCAGATGAGGGATTGGTGGTGAAAGTGGAAAGGAATCCGGTGGCAACTCAACGAAATGATCATGCAGTGGTAGACGGCCGGATTCTACATGGCCTTGCGGAGGGAGCCCTCAAAGGTGGCCCGTGTTCTGTTCCATACGGGTCCATATCAGGATTCCCCGGAAGCATCAACAACAAGGGTAGGGGGGTATGGTCATGGACGGATCGTGGGTCGAGAATTTCCCCAGGTCAATCATGGTTTGTGACAGGGAAGGAAAAATTCTGGAGATGAACGAAAAGGCCTGTACCGTGTTTCAAAAGGACGGGGGCAGGGAATTGACAGGAAGGAATGTTTTGGACTGTCATCCCGGAGCTGCCCGGGAAAAACTTAAGGGCATGCTCGATAATCAAACTTTTAACTGTTATACCACCGAGAAGGACGGGGTAAAGAAGCTGATTTACCAGACCCCCTGGTATAAGGATAATGAATATATGGGGTTCGTGGAGCTGTCACTGGAAATACCCTTTGAGATGCCCCACTTTGTAAGGAAGTCAACTAACCCCTGACTGAAGTCAGAGGCTTGGTGGTTCGCCCATAAGCTTTTGATTTTAGGCAGGACGGTGTTGACACGCTTCCTGAGAAACCGAGAAGGCAATCTGACCTACAAGAGCGGTGCTGGTCCTAGCCGGTTCGCGGTCAAGATAGCCCGTCAGTCTCCGGATTGGCGTCCGGTTCCCGGTGGAGGAGCACAGGGCTGGCGGACGTTCCGCCAAACACCCCGACCCACCCTTCGGGTGGGTGCCCCGGCGGAGAACCCATGAAAGGGGCTGTTTCCATGCTGATACCGGTGCAGAAC
>DATKUX010000089.1:0-30125 GCA_035530395.1 Spirochaetia bacterium | reverse complement strand
ACAACCATAACTTGGCCGAGGTAGTGCGGGAAGTCACTGTGGTGGACCGCTGCGGCCGGCTGCAGATTTTGCGCGGTCCGGCCCTGAAGTTTGCTTACCGGACCAGTGTTTTCCGGGAAGAACCGCTGGTGGCGGCGGAAGTCCGCTTTGAACTGCAAGAGGGCGATCCGGCCCGGATCCGTCGCGAGATGGCCGAATACCTGGCCTTGCGCCGGCAAACCCAGCCCCTGGATTACCCCAGCGCCGGCAGCGTGTTTAAGAACCCGCCCGGACATTTTGCCGGCCGCCTGATCGAGGAAGCCGGGGCCAAGGGGTTGTCCCGCGGCGGCGCCCTGGTTTCCCCGCGGCACGCCAACTTCATCGTCAACACGGGTGGAGCCACGGCGGGCGACGTTTGGGGCCTTATCCAAACCGTGCAGGAGATGGTGCTCAGCCGTACGGGGGTAGAGCTTTCCCTGGAGGTCCAACTGGCCGGGGATTGGGGGGAATGAGGGAAAGATCAGGGCAGAAGAAAGAAACCCGCCGTCAACGGCGGGTTTTCCGGTTTTGTACGGCAACGGATCGGGACCCGGCCGGGGTTGCTGAATGGTCCGAAAAAAATGTCCGGGTGGCACTTGCAGTTGTAGTACTATTGTATTACGATAGTATCTGAAAAGGAGGTGTTACCGATGGCCAAAGAAACCATTGTCAGTCTGCGTCTGGATCCTGAAAGCCAGAGCCTTCTGGCCCTTTGTCGTGAACTTGGACAGTTCGATACGGCGACTGACACGCTCCTGGCCGGCTTGCGCCTTTTGGCCCGCGACCTGAGGCGTCAGCAGATCAGGCAGGAGATCCAGAGCAGCCCGGACGAGGTGAGGGAGGAGATCAGGACATATTCCCTGATCGGTCTTAAGGAGTGGGCCGACAACATTGAACGGGCGGACCGCGGGGAGTTATGACCGTCCCGGTGCCCGGCGAACTGTACCGTATCTCTTTGCGCGGGACGGGCCACGAGTTGAGCGGCCCTCATTATGCGGTCGTGGTCTCCGACGAGGCCTTCAACGACCTGTCGACCGTCGTGGTAGTGCCGTTTTCCACCGGTGCCAGGCGCTATTCATGGCGGGTCGGTGTCCACATCCACGGCAAAGTAAGCCTGGCCCTAACGGACCAGGTTCGCGCGGTGGACAAGTCCTTGCTCAGGGAACTGATAGGTATGGTGGAACCAGGGGCTCTTTGGCAGATCAGGCACTTCATTGCCGAAATAGTTGGCATTGTATAGCTGCAATGCCGGCATCTTCGTCTCAAAGTATATCTGGGTTGCCTTGACCGAGAGGTCAACTGATGAGAGAAATCTGAATTAGTGCCATGGTACATGGCATATAACCTCAAACTCATCGATAATCAATTTTCCCGTTCTTACCTGGAGAAGTAGAAAACAAGTCATGCCCATCTTGTCATACTCTTACCACATATTGGGTCATTTACTCAAAAAGCATCGCAGGCGCCCAGCCCTATGATGCTTTTGTATGGTGGCTGAAAGCCGATGTGAAGGACTGGCTTTATCGGGACAAGTAGAAGAAGGCGGCCCTTCTTCTATTAGGGTAAGCAAAATGATTGCCCAAAATACACCGGCAGGGAATCAAAGACAAATCCCGAATAATATAATAAGGCACATCTTCTTAGCCGGGGGGTACAGCATGCCAACAGCCGCAGTACAAAAATCACTTCCCGCCAGCATCACAGTGGACCTTGCCGGCGTGGGAAAATTATCATGGCCCCGGGGAACCAGGGCAATGGAAGTGCTGGCCCGCGAGTGGCACAAAAAATTGCCCGCCCTGGGCGTCAAGGTAAATAACGCATTAAAAGACCTGTCCTTCGAGTTGGATCAAGACTGCCGGCTGGAATCTGTGGACTACGGCGGCGATGACGGCCGGCGCATTTACGTGCGCAGTTTGATCATGGTGCTGGTGCGAGCGACCAGTGAAGTGTTCCCTGGTACCACGGTAACGGTCAAACATTCCCTGGGTAACGGCATTTACGGCAACATCAGACTCGACCGGGCCCTGCGGGAACAGGATATTCACCTGATCGAAGAGCGCATGCGGGAGATTATTGCCGCCGGTGAACCCATTGTCCGGCGGCGCCTGCACAAGGACGAAGTGATAAAACTGCTTACGGCCTCGGGTCAGGCCGAAAAGATCGATCTATTGAAATACCGCCATTCCCAGGAAGTGGACATTTATACCTGCGGCTGGTTTCACGACTATTCCTATGGGCCGATGGTGCCTGACACCGGGCTTTTACAGACATTCCGCCTGCGTTTTTACCTGCCCGGTTTCATCCTGGAACTGCCCACGGAGAATAACCCGGAGGTGATTCCGGAGTACGTGGAGCACGGCAAACTGGCCAACATCTATTTCGAGGCGGACAAATGGGGCAAGGTGCTGGACGTGCGCAGCGTGGTTTCCCTGAACAAGGTGCTGCAAAGCAGGGGGGCGGCGGAATTAGTCCGGGTGGCTGAAGCTTTTCACGAGAAAAAGATCAGCCGGATCGCCGATTTGATCGCGGACAACATCGACCGCGTCCGGATCGTGCTCATTGCCGGTCCGTCTTCCTCCGGCAAGACCACCTTTGCCCAGCGCCTGGCGACGGAACTTCGCGTGAACGGCATCCATCCGCTGCCCATCTCCCTGGACAACTATTTTGTCAACCGCGAGAAAACTCCGCTGGACGAAGAGGGCCAGTTTGACTTTGAGAGCTTGGACGCCATCGACAGGGTCTTGTTTAACGACCAGCTTATTAAGTTGATTCAGGGCGAAGAAGTAGAACTGCCGTACTATAACTTTAAAACCGGCCGGCGGGAATTCCGCGGCGAGGCGCTTAAATTAAAGGAAACAGACCTGATTGTTGTGGAAGGCATTCACGGGTTAAATGACAAATTGACCAGTTCCATTCCCTTGGGACGAAAGTTTAAAATTTACGTCAGCGCCCTGACCCAGCTCAACCTGGACGACCACAACCGTATTCCCACCACCGACCTGCGTATTATCAGGCGCATTGTACGGGACTACCGGTGCCGCGCCCATTCGGCCCGGGACACCATCGGGATGTGGCCGTCGGTACGGCGGGGGGAGGAAAGATACATCTTTCCCTTCCAGGAGAGCGCCGACGTAATGTTCAATTCGGCCCTGGTTTACGAACTGGCGGTGCTGAAGGGGGTGGCCGATCCCCTGCTGGAAGAAATCACGCCTGAATTCCCCGAACACTCGGAAGCGCGCCGGCTGCGGGAGTTTTTGAGCTACTTCGTCTCCATCGACGCCGAAGACGTGCCGGCCAACTCCATCGTCCGCGAATTTATCGGCAACAGCTGTTTTTTGGACTAAACCGGGAAAGTTGTGCCGGGGCCGGGACTAATTGCCCTGGCTTTTTTTGTATGCTCCAGGCCGGTTTCACCCCGTCGGCTTGAGCGACACGACTGGACCGACGAGGTATACCGGTAGCCGCAACGGTGGTTTTCAGCGGGGATACCCGGTCTGCTGCAAATGCTCCATGACCAGGGGGTCCCCGGAGAGCTGTGGATGCCAGGTGTGGCAGTCGCCGGCATAGTGAAAATACTTGACATGGCATTTTAGGTATAATACGCTATGGGTATGGGACGATTTGCCAAGTGGCTGGTTGGTTTTTTGCCCATAGCAGGAGTTGATTTGGATGGGGCCGATGGATAGAAATTTAATCGTTGAAAAACTCCGGAGATTAGATGAGGAATGTGAACTATTGGAGTTCAGGATGAGTCTTGTTTTGTCAGGTGGAGCTGCAATGGTTTTGGGTTACCATTGCCCGAGGGTTACGTATGATATTGATACTTTGAGTAAGGTCCCTCATAGCCTATTAGACAAATATGGCATAGACATTACAACAAAGGATTTTTTAAACCTGCCCGACGAATATACGGAGAGAATCATAGAACAAAAGCTTGGCTTTCATAATCTCAGGGTGTACATATTAAACCCAATAGATCTAATATTATCAAAAATAGGGAGAGGTTCAGGCAAGGATATCGATGATTGCTGTTACTTAATAAAGAGCAATAAGGTAAATGTGGCTGAGTTGATAACGGTTTATGAAGATTGGAAGCAAGACTATATAGGAAGCGAAAGAAGACTAGAGGGAACTTTTGCTCATATTTTAGGTAGGTGCGGAATTGATTATGAAAAAACGGAAAAGGGTTTTTAGTAGGGATGATTATATTTCCAATTTGCGCGAGTATTTTGATCAGTACTGTAGGTTGTTTTTTGGGGTGGGGGTAACCAAGGAGACAATTGCTATAATTTTAGATAGAGCGTTAGAAGAGGAAAACGAGAGGTATAAATATCCTCTCTACTTTATATGGCTTTATGATGACAATTGCTATGAGTTTTTCTTAGAAAATGGGCTAAAAAGATATATGTTGAGAGGTGGCTACGTCTTAGTCAACATGTTATACAATCCCAGGTTTAATGATTACATCTTTCATAGGTTGTTTTTCATATTAAACACTAAGTATAAGCTATTTTCTAAGTTTAGAGAATTTCACAATTTGAATATGAATTCTGGTAAAGATGTTAGTAATCAAGAATTATATAGCTTCTTCAGGGAGGGTATGGTTATGTTTCGCATGAAGCATAATTTATTCACTGAGAATAGCAACCTGTATTGAAACACGGAATCGGCGGATCGGACACATTGCGAAAGTCGGGCACGGGAACTAACAACCCACGACCCACCAAAGGTGGGTCGTGGGTAACATCCTCTTCCAGGCCGTACTGGTGCCTCTGGTCAGGCGACAAGCCTTCGGGCAAGTCACCCGGAAACAGGCGGGAGCCTGTAGCTCAGCAGTTGAATCCTGTGATACTGCCGTCCACCTAGTCAGTGGATGAGGAACTTGATCCTGTTAGGTTTTGTTCAGTTTCAGAAGCCAGGTGTAGTTAGCGACGGAAAAAGTAGAGGGGCGGATCCCGATGGACCCGCCCCTTAAGTAGTGTGCTCCGGCTCTACTCGTAACTCAGGGCCTCGGCCGGGTTGAGCGAGGAGGCCCGCTTGGCCGGGTAGTAGCCGAAGAAGATGCCTGTAAGACCGGCAAAAGCTACGGAGGCCAGGATGGACCATAGCGACACCGGGGCGGACATCTTGGCCAGAGTGGAGAAAAGGACGGCACCTACGCCTCCTAGCACCACTCCTATGAAGGAGCCGGCCAGGGACAGGAGGAGTGCTTCCGTCAGGAACTGGTTGAGGACGTCCCGCTGGGTGGCGCCCAGCGACATTCTGATGCCTATTTCCCTGGTCCGCTCGGTTACGGCCACCAGCATGATGTTCATGATGCCGATGCCGCCGACCAGGAGGGAAATTCCGGCCACCCCGGCCAGGAAGAGGGTCATAAGCTGGGAAACATTCTGGGCTGTGCTCAGCATCTGGGAAAGGTTCATGACGTTGAAGTCGTTGGCTGCACCTGGCGCCAGGTTATGCAGCCGGTGCAGCAGGGTGGTCACCTCGTCCACAACGGCGGCGACCTCGTTCCCCTGGGTGGCCTGCACCTCGATCCGGGAGACGTTGGTGGTGCCGGTAAGGCGGATCTGGGCCGTTTTCAGCGGCACGTAGATGACGTCGTCCTGGTTCTGACCCATTCCCGACGCACCGTTAGCCTTCAGCAGGCCGGTCACCGTAAAGGGAACGTTCTGGATCATGATCTGGGTGCCCAGGGGATCGGTGCCGGCCGGATACAGGTTCTGGTACGTCGTATCACCCAGGACCGCCACCGCGTTGGCGGAGGTGTTGTCACCGTCGGTAAAGAAGCTTCCTTCCGCCAGGGTCAGGGAAGAAATATTCTGGATGGCGGCGGTGGTACCGGTGATACTGGTGGTCCAGTTCAGGTTGCCGTGGGTGACCATGGTCCCTTTTTGGACGGTGGGGGCCACATTGGCCACGAAGGGAAGCTGGGCGACGGCTTGGGCGTCGCCGGTGGTCAGTGTTTGGACGGCTCCTTGGGAGCCCCGGCCGAACTGGCCGGAAGCGCCCGGCAGGACCATCACCACGTTGGAGCCCAGGCTGTTGATCCGGGCCATAATCTGGCTCTGGGCCCCCTGTCCGATGGCCATCATCAGGATCACCGAGGAGACGCCGATGATGATGCCCAGCATGGTCAGAAAGGAGCGCAACTTGTTGGCCCGGAGGGCCTGAAGGGAAAACTCGGCCAGTACACTTGGCTTGACAGCCATTTTTGCTATCCTTCCTTGTTCCCGTTTTTGCTGGTCCGGTCGCTTAAAACACGGCCGTCGCGCATGACTACCTCACGTTCACAGTAAGCCGCTATGTCCCGTTCGTGGGTGACGATAACCAGGGTGACGCCCTTTTCCCGGTGAAGGTTCTGTAAAATGGCCATTACCTCCGCGCTGCTGGCCGAATCCAGGGCACCGGTGGGTTCGTCGGCCAGGATGAGCTGAGGGTCGTTGATCAGGGCCCGGGCGATGGCGGCCCGTTGCTGCTGTCCGCCCGACATCTGGTTGGGCTGGTTGTAGGCCAGGGTACCTATGCCCACCATCTCCAGGGCGTCGAGGACCTTCTTCTTGGCCTGGGGGCCGTTCCTGCCCGCGTAGACCATCGGCAGCATCACGTTTTGCCAGACGCTCATACGCGGCAGAAGGTTGTATCTTTGAAAGACGAAGCCTATCTTCTGGTTGCGAAGGTGGGCGAGGTCCTCGTTGGAAAAATCGCTGACATCCACCCCCTCCAGAAAGTACCGGCCGCTGGTAACCCGGTCCATGCAGCCGACAATGTTCATGAGGGTGGATTTGCCGGAGCCGGAGGCCCCCATGATGGCCACCATTTCCCCCTTCTCCACCGAGAGGTCAACCCCGTTGAGGGCCTTGACCTCCACGCCGTTCAGCGGATAGGTCTTGGTCAACTGACTGCAGGAAATCAAGGGCTCTGTCATGATACTTTATCCCCCGATAATGTGCATTGCTCTGCCCGTGGTGGAGGGACCCTGGCCCTGATCCTGGCTGGTGCTGCTACTGCGGGTCAGCCCCTGACCGCTGAGGATGACTTGCTGGCCGGCGGTAAGTCCCGACGTGATTTCCACCAGGGAGTTGTTCTGAATGCCGGTCTGAACCGGCACCAACTGAGGCTTTCCATCGGACAGGACCGCTACGTGGCTCCCGCCGCCCTTGGCCAAACCGGCGGCATAATCCAGCGCGGCACGCGGCACTACCACCACATTGCTCTTCTGGGCGAATATTATGTTTATGGCTGCCGGCATGCCGGCTTTGAGTCCGGTCTGGTTATCGATGGAAACGTACGCCTGGTAGTACTGCACTCCCTGCACTGCGGTGGCTTCCGCGGCCAGGGAAGTTATCTGGCCGGTGAAAGTCTGGTTGGGAAATGCGTCCACCGTAAAGGTGACTTTGTTACCGGTGCTCACCTTGGCGATGTCGGCCTCATTGATTTCCGCCAGCAGTTCCAACTGGTTGGAAGAAACCGAAATGGTGAACTGGGAGGAACTGGTTGAACTCGAACTCGCCGAAGAAGCCGGCGCACCGCCCTGGGTCCATTCACCCGTATTGCCGTTTATGTTGACGACGTAGCCGTCCATGGTGCTGACGATTTCGCAGCCGGTCAGGTTGTTCTGGGCCAGGGTGACCCCGGCCTGAGCCGTCAGGGCGTCCGTGTTGACGGCCATGTTCACGTTGCTCTGGGCGGACTGCTCGGCAACCAGGTCATTCTGGTAGGAGTTCTGGGTGCTTTGCAGGGTTGACTTCGAGATGGCCCCGGCGGCAAAAAGGGCCTCGTCCTGCGCCAGGGTGGTTTTGGCCAGATCGAGGTTATTCTGGGCCTGAGTCAAGCTGGCTTTGG
Organism: Spirochaetia bacterium; assembly: GCA_035530395.1. Taxonomy (GTDB): domain Bacteria; phylum Bacillota; class Desulfotomaculia; order Desulfotomaculales; family JAJYZD01; genus JAJYZD01. The sequence goes on along the minus strand of DATKUX010000089.1, from coordinate 22,262 downwards.
CCTGGTCAATTTCGTCGGGCACTTTGGCCAAGTTGGCGTCGGCCTGGTCCAACTGGGCCTGGTAGTCGCTGGCCTGTTCCTGGGCCAGGACGGTACCGGCTTTGACGAACTGACCCTGGGTCACGGAGACGTTCTGGACATAACCCGAGTTCTTGAAGCTTAGGACGACCTCCTGCGTGGCCTGCACGGTGGCGTTGGCGCTTACCGTGCTGGCGATATCGCCGGTAGTAACCCTTCTGGTCAGATACCCGCCTTTTGTGGATTTGGCCGCTTCGGCACGCCACGTTACCAGGCCGGCCAGAACCACAACTACCACCACAATGGATATTATCTTGTGATGCCGGACGCTTTGGGCCAGTCGATTGAAAAGGTTCGAGTGTTTGTCGGCCATGTTTGAACAGGTCACCTTACGACAACCTGTTCTCGGTCACCTCCCCATCCCGCAAGTTGACTTCCGGACCATTCTATCAGAAAAGCGGGACTATAACATGAATAAATCATGAAAAATGATTGACAACTTTATTAACACCAGCCGGTTTTTGGAAGTTGGAAAAGGATATTGAATCGCGCGGTAATTGGCGGGAGATATCGTAAAAAGGAAATGGCAGAGGTTGTGAATCCGCAAATCGCGTGAGATGCGGAAAAGAGGCTCCTCCCCCCGCGTTGCAGAAGACCATTCTAGCTACGCCGTCGCGGGATGGCGTAGCAGAGGACCGCGCCAATTTCGGCGACCGCTATGACCACACCCATCGGTGTGGCCGTGTAACTGCCGCCGAGGCCTACGAGCGGGGCGACGATCGCGCCGAAACCCAACGAGAGCAGTCCGAGCAAGGCCGACGCGCTACCGGCCGAGTGTCCGTAGTTTTGCATCGCCAGCGAAGAGCCGGCGGTGCTTACGATTCCGACACTCGACACGACCAGGAACAAGGGGGGCAAGATGGCGGTTAGCCCCGCACCACTAAGGATTGCAACTAGTAAACTGATGCCGCCGATTGAGGCTATGCCAATGCCGGTGACGAATAGTTTAGTCTCTTTAATTTTTCCCGCCAGTCGACCGGTAATTTGACCGGCGACGATAATTCCGAGGGCATTGGTGGCAAAAAATAGGCTAAAAAGCTGGGGAGAGGCCCCAAAGATATTTTGGATGACGAAGGGCGAACCGGATATGTATGCAAACATGGCGGCCATAACAAGGCCCTGCGGCAAGGCAAATCCAATGAAAGCACGGTCACTGAGAAGAACCCGGAATGTGGATAATGTATGGACAATGCCGGCCTTTGACCGGCGTTGGACTGGAAGTGTCTCGGGTAAGCCAAACAGGACTGCAACGAACATGAAAATACCGGCTAAACTCAAGGCGATGAATACGCCCCGCCAGGAGGTTATTTGCAGTAGCTGTGCGCCGGCAACCGGTGCGACTACAGGACCGGCGCCGTTGATTAGCAATAACAGAGCAAAAAACCTCGTCATCTCTGAGCCGGAGAACAGGTCCCTGACTATGGCGAGGGATATTACAAGTCCGGTGGATCCCGCCAAGCCCTGGATAAATCGCAGCAAAATTAAAGCCCAGATTGAAGGGCTGAAAGCGGCAAGCAGGGATGACAAAGCATAGCCAAGCAGTCCGATAAGGAGAGGGATGCGGCGCCCGCGTATATCGCTCTGCGGACCGGCCAGTAATTGTCCCAGGGAGAGCCCGAGCAGGCAGGCGGTCAGGCTGAGTTGGGCGAGCGATGCGCTTGCATGCAGATCCTTAGTCAGAGAAGGCAGGGCAGGTAAATACATGTCGATGGACAGGGGGCCCAAGGCAGCCAGGGCTCCTGCTATGACGGGGATCGATAACCGGCGTAATCGTGAGAGGGTGTAAGTGTCACCAGCATCATCCGTTAATTTTGCACTCATTAGCAGGGGTCTCCTTATGGTTGCCGTCCTGGCTAAATATGGTTTTGCGCGGCTTGCGTGCCAATTGTTGCTCAATTATACTTTTTCAGGTGGCCGGTTAACTTATCATACCGCTTCAGGCGCTGAACAAAATCACAAAACGTCTTTTGCCTAGATGGTGGTTTCTCTGTCTAAATACAATTATGTAATATAGTAATTGCTGCTCCAAACCCTTGTCAATAGCCTACAATCAATGACCGAACCAAATACTGGGTAATACCATGGGCTGCACCGCACCCAGCAATAATTGCGCGCTTCGGCCGTGATCGGGCCAAAGGCGACAGGCGCCGGTGCGAATGGGAGCCGGTTGCAGTCGCTCAGCCGTTATTCACCACCCCCGCCGTGTCCCGCATAATATATCACATCCCCGGCAGGGCCACCCCGGGCCGGGAACGGCGAAAAACCTACCCGATGCGGCAGGTGATAGGAAAATTGGATAAGGTTATCATTGCGGGGGGCCGCCCACTGCGGGGCAGGATCAGGGCGAGCGGCTCCAAGAACGCCACTTTGCCCATTATGGCGGCTTGTCTTCTGGGTGCGGGGGTGTCCACCCTGCGCGGGGTGCCGCGCATCAAGGATGTCCTGGTGATGCAGGAGGTGCTGGAAGTTCTGGGAGCCAGGCTGGAGTGGCAGGGAAACGATCTCGTCGTGGATACTTCCCGCGTGGAAAGTTCGGTGGTACCGGAGGAATTGATGCGCTCCATGAGGGCTTCCAACCTGGTACTGGGTTCCCTGCTGGGGCGGTTCGGCCAGGCGACCATTTCCTATCCGGGCGGCTGCAACATCGGCTCACGGCCCATGGATTTACACTTGAAGGGATGCCGGGCCCTGGGAGTGACGTTTGGCGAGCGGTTTGGACTGATCAAGGCTCAAGCGGCCCATATGACCGGCGCCGAGATCCATCTGGACCAGCCGAGTGTGGGGGCCACCGAGAACATCATGATGGCGGCGGTAAAGTCGCAAGGCACCACGATCGTCCGTAACGCGGCCAAGGAGCCGGAGATCGTCGACTTGCAGAACTTTATCAACAAGATGGGTGCGAATGTCAAGGGGGCGGGTACCGATACGATCAGGATAAAAGGGGTGAAAGAGTTGGGTGCGGTCGACCATACCGTCATTCCCGACCGCATCGAGTGTGGAACTCACATGCTGGCGGCGGCCATAACCGGTGGTGACGTCGTGGTGGAAAACGTCATCCCTGAGCACGTGGCGGCTCTGATCGCCAAACTCAGGGAGGTCGGGGTAGTGGTCGAGGTAAACGACAGCAATGTCAGGGTGGCGGCAAATGGCCGGTTGCAGCCGGTGAACATCAAAACCCTGCCTTATCCCGGCTTTCCCACCGACCTGCAACCGCAGATGGCGGCCCTCCTTTGCCGGGCTCAAGGCACCAGCGTCATTACGGAAACCGTCTTTGAAGACCGCATGAAGCATGTGGCCGAGTTGCGGAGGCTGGGCGCCGACATCAAGGTGGAGGGGCAGTCGGCTATCATCAGAGGGCCGGCGCGCCTTTCCGGAGCTATCGTGGAGGCCAGCGACCTGCGGGCCGGCGCCGCCCTGGTGCTGGCAGGGCTGGCCTCGGAGAACGGGACGGTGGTGGAAAATGCCGGGCATCTCGACCGGGGTTACGAGCGTCTGGAAGCCAAGTACAGCGAACTGGGAGCGAGGATTACGAGGGTTACGGACCACTGAATGAACCTTTCTTTATTGGACGGCCGGCCAGGATGGTTGTATAATAGACCTCGACGGGTGAAAAGCCCGGACGAGGTTTTTTTTCGCGCCGAAATGACGGGAGTTGGGCATTGCATGGACAGACCCGGCAAGGCTCGCCCCAAGGCCAGAATCAATGTCGGGGAAAGCCTGCTGTTTATCGTGCTATTGGTCCTGGCGGGGTATATTCTTTTCCGCTCGCCGCTTTTCCAGGTGCAGAGGATGGAGGTCACCGGCACCCGCCTGTTGCAGCCGGGTCAAATTAGGGAACTCTCCGGCATCAATTTGGGGGAAAACATCTTTCAGGTCAATCTGGGAGAGGCGCAGAAAAAGATTGCCCTTCTGCCCCTGGTTAAAACAGCCGATCTACGCCGTATCCTTCCCTCTACCGTCCTGATCGAAGTTACCGAACGGACACCGGTGGCACTCTTGGATGAGGGCAGTACCTTTGGGGAAGTGGACGAGGATGGTTACTACCTGCAGCAGGGGGCGGTCAATACCGGCGGCCTTCCAGTGCTGACCGGCATTCAGGCCAGCCTGCCCGCCCCGGGACAAAAGGTGAACGCCCAGGCCCTGCCGGCAGTTCTTCATTTTGTGAGCGGCCTTCCTCCGGACCTTTTGCCCAAGTTGTCGGAAGTGCACGTCCAAAGCAATGGCCAACTGATCCTTACTACTCTGTACGGCATTCCGGTATTGGCCGGCGATACCTCTGATCCGGCCGGCAAAGGCGCGCTCCTGCTGGCTATTCTCCAACAGCTGGAACAAAAGAAGAAAATTGCTTACATAGATTTGTCCAGCGTCAGTTCACCGGTGGTTAAATATCAGGACTAGGCGAGACGGCCGGGTGACGTCAGCCGCGGAAGGGAGAGAAGGTGTTTTCCCGGCCGGCGGTAGCGCCGGGAGGGGAGGCACTGGGCGGGAATGCGACTGCGAGGGTATCACTTTGCGATGGGACTGGCCGGGATTATCCTGGGGCTCACTCTGGGCCTGCAGTTTCGCTATGCGACGGTGGGGGCGGCGGCCAATCCCGATTCGGGGGCGGCTCAGCTGGTGAACAGCGTTGAGCAAATGCACCAGGAAAGGGACACGCTGCAAAACCAGGTGGATGCTTTGCGCAAGCAACTGGATGCACTTACTAACCAGCCTCAACTGGACAGCGTGAAACAGGCGCTGGAAGTGGCCCGCGTCGAAGCCGGTGTGGATGCCGTGACCGGTCCGGGGGTCCAGATTACCTTAAACGACAGCACGGTTCCTTTTTCCCCCAATCAAAATCCCAACCTGTACGTACTCCATGATTCCGATGTTCTGCGGGTACTTAACGAAATAAAGGCTGCCGGCGGGGAGGCCATAGCCATGAACGGCCACCGGCTGCTGGGTGACAGCGAGATCCGGTGCATTGGACCGGCCATTCTCATCAACAAAACCATCCGGGTAACGCCGCCCTATGTGATCACTGCCGTGGGCAACCCCGATACCCTGGCCGGCTCCCTGAACATGAGAGGCGGCGTGGTTGACTTCTTGCGCTTTTGGGGTATACAGGTCACCGTGGAAAAGGTGAACCAGGTTAAGGTACCGGCCTATGACGGCAACTTAAGCTTTGATTATGCTCATCCGGTGAATTGAGGGGGAAAAGCGGCTTGACCAGAAAGAAACTCGTTACGTCGTTGTCCCTCGGAGCCGTAAGCCTCATTATCGGCGTCCTGATGACTTTCCAGTTCCGGGCCAACAATGCTTTGATGGGTCTGCCTTACGACCAGGGGGAACAGTTGACCCTGGAGTTTAACAGCCTGACGAAGCAAAACGCATCGCTGGAAGCCGACGCCGCCGACCTGGAGAAAAAAATCAGGCAGGCTCGGGCCGGTCAATCCGGGGCCGTGCAGGCGGCGCAGTCCGAGCTTACAAAGACCGACTTGGAGGCTGGTCTTGCGGCCGTTACCGGTCCCGGCGTCCGGATAACCCTGACCAATGTCACGGCTCAGGCTGTCGGCGGCACCAGTATATACATCATCCGGGACGAGGACCTCCTCAAACTCATAAACGAGCTGAACGCGGCCGGGGCGGAGGCAATTTCCATCAACGGGGAGCGGATTATCGCCACCAGCGAGGTCCGGCTGGCCGGGTCCAACATAGACGTCAACCTGACACCCATTACGCCTCCCTACGTGGTGTCGGCCATCGGCGCCTCCGATCAACTGGCGGGGGGACTGCAGATTCCGGGCGGCGTCCTGGCTTTTTTGCAGGACCTGGGCGTTTCCGTTTCCCTGGACAAGGACCCCAAGGTGGTTGTGCCGGCCTTCAGCGGCACGCCCGACGTCCCCTATGCCCAGGAGGTACAGCCCTCCGCGGCTGGGCAAACGACTGCGGGTAACTGACCGGTGTGACCCAATCAGGATGCCGGGTAAAAACCCGGATCCGGATATTTTTTGACGAACGGGGGGAGAGCTTTCGGACGTGGTGCCGGAAGCGGCAGGTATGTGGTTGGGTATCTGGCTGGTCTTCGTCGGACTGACGCTAGGCGTCCTGATAGGCCTGAAATTACCTCTTGTGGTACCGCCGGCTTATACCAGTTACATAGGTGTGGCGGTTCTGGCCGCTCTGGACTCGGTGTTCGGCGGGATCCGGGCTGCTATGGAGGACCACTATGACAACGCGATTTTTTTGACCGGTTTCTTTTCCAATGCGTTACTGGCCGCGGGCTTGGCTTTTCTGGGGGAACGCCTGGGTGTGCCCTTGTACCTGGCGGCGGTGGTGGCCTTCGGTGTGCGGTTATTTCAGAACCTGGGCATTATCAGGAGACGCTTATTAAAAAAATAGGTTGTAACGCCCCATAGAGAGAGGAAATTGCTTTTCTACGTAGAAAATCCATAAACAGTGAGTACATACCTTCAAGAAGCTGTTCCCGTACCAGGATGAAGATTTAATTGGCGGTCTCCGCGCTAACCGGGGCGGGGCCGTGCGGGGGAAAACCACTGAAAAGGAGGTGCGGAGCCTGGTTTCCCGGCAGCAGGCAAGATGCCGTGGATGTGCGGCGCGAGGGTTGCCTTCCAATCTTGCGGGGTTGCGGCCCGTCTGGTCAACGGGCGCGGAATAATTGGCGAAACCAGGGTTTGAGTGCTAGATTTTGAATTGGATTTCGATCAAATGGCCCACATCAAGGTGATAGGGGTCGGCGGTGGAGGCAGCAATGCTATCAACCGGATGATTTTGGCCAGTCTTAAAGGCGTTGAATTTGTGGCGGCCAATACTGATGCGCAGGCGCTCATGGTTTCCCAGGCCGGCAACAAGATTCAGTTCGGGGGCAAGCTCACCAAGGGACTCGGTTCCGGGGGCAATCCGGAGGTCGGCATGAAAGCGGCCGAGGAAAGCCGGGAGGAGATTATCGCGGCTTTGCGCGGCGCCGACATGGTGTTTGTAACCGCGGGCATGGGTGGCGGAACGGGTACCGGTGGTGCTCCCGTAGTGGCCGAAGTGGCCAAGGAAATGGGTGCGTTGACGGTGGGCGTCGTTACCAAGCCGTTCTCCTTCGAGGGTCGCAAGCGGATGTTGCAGGCCGAGGAAGGCATCGAGAGTTTGAAGGCCAAGGTGGACACCCTGATTATCATACCCAACGACCGGTTGCTGCAGGTTATTGACCGGAATACTTCCATCATGGAGGCGTTCCGCATTGCCGACGACGTGCTGCGCCAGGGAGTGCAGGGCATTTCCGACCTTATTGCGGTCCCCGGCCTGATCAACCTTGATTTTGCCGACGTCAAGACTATCATGAAGGATACGGGTTCGGCGCTCATGGGTATAGGTATTGGCAAAGGTGAGAACAGGGCCGGCGACGCGGCTCAGGCCGCCGTTTCCAGCCCCCTACTGGAGACCTCCATCGAAGGGGCGCGCGGGGTTCTGCTGAATATTACCGGAGGCTCCTCCCTGGGATTGTTCGAAGTAAACGAGGCGGCCGAGATTATTGCCCAGGCTGCGGATCCGGAAGCCAACATCATCTTCGGCGCGGTGATCGACGACAACATGGAGGACCGGGTGCGGGTCACGGTTATTGCCACTGGTTTTGAGAGTCGCAAGGGCTTCGTCACCGCCAAACAGCGGCCGGAGACGGAAATAAAGTCATTTGCCGAGAGCGACTTCGAGATTCCGGCGTTCTTGCGGCGCCGCCCCACGTAGAGAGAGGAAGACCCGGCTTACGAGCCGGGTCTTTTCACGGTAGGCCTTCCTGCGGCTCTGCTCCGGCTGGCAAGGGGAAAACCCGGTCGAGCCGGATCTTTTTTGTGACAGGGGAGGTTTTCCTGGAGAGTTAGTTGGCTATGTCAGAACGGCGGGCACCGGCCCTGGATGGAGAGACAGGCATGGGGCAGGTTTTTCGCTGCTCTTGGAGAAGAATTGCTTTGAGGAATTAAGGCAGGCTGTAAGGACGGGCGTCCAGTTGCCAGGAATGGTCGGGATCCCACTCATCCGCAGCTTTTCCACTCGTTCTATCCGCAAGTTTAGCAGTTCGGGGGGGGGGCTCCCGGTTTTAGGAAAGATTTTACCCCTGCTCATCCTGGGGGGCACTATAGCTGTTGTCGTGGTCCGACCCGGGAAGGCGGGTGCCAGCTACGGGGTCGTAGCCGGTGGACTGGCCGTTCTCTTGCTGGGTCTGGTTACCCCGGCCCAGGCTCTGACCATTTGGCGGGAAAACGCCGGCGTATTGCTCCTTTTGGCCGGTCTGCTCATGCTGGCTACGGCTGCGGGCAAGGCGGGTTTTTTCGACTGGTGTGCCTGGCTAACGGTTCAGACCGCGCGGCAAAACGGCTACCGCCTGTTCTTTGCCACCGTGATCCTGAGCGCGGTCACTACGGTATTCTTTTCCCTCGATACCACCGCCGTCATACTGACTCCCGTCATCTACATCATGGCGGTTAAACTCCGGATGGATCCCGTACCTTTTCTCTACGCCGGCATTTTCACAGCCAACACCGCGTCTCTCATCCTGCCGGTGAGCAACCTGACCAACCTTCTGCTGATCGGGCAGTTGCATGTACCTTTCGGCCCATACCTGCTCCACCTGGCCCTGCCGGGCCTGGTAGCAGTCGGCGTCAGCGCGGCCCTGCTCTTCTACTATTTTCGGCACCGTATCCGTCCGGGCTTCGATGCCGGCTTACTGGCCGGCTTCCGGCGCGAGGGTACGCAGGCGCGGTTTTTCAGCGTCGCCAGAGTCATCATCCTGCTGACCCTGGGGGCCTTCCTCGTGCTTTCCCTGGCGGAATGGCCCCTTTACCCGGTGGCCCTGGCAGCGGCGGCGGCCGCCTGGGCCGCCGGTATCCGGTACGGGCAACTCCGGCCGGGGCAGCTATTATCCAATGTACCGTGGCAACTCTTTTTCTTTGTTCTGGGCCTGGAAATGGTGGTGCAGGGGGTGGAGAACACCGGCCTGGTCGTTGCCCTAGGCAAATGGATGGTCCTCGCCTTGCAGCATTCCCTGTGGGTAGGGCTTTTGGTGATCGTCTTCGGTTCGACGGCCGCGGCCAATCTCATCAACAACATCCCGGCGGTCATGCTGGCCATCGCGGCCCTCAAGACGGCACCGGGCCTGCCGGCCGCCCTGGCCTTGCCGCTCTACTCGGCCGTACTGGTGGGCACCAATCTCGGTCCCAACCTGACCCTCTCCGGCTCGCTGGCCACCATGCTATGGTTCCTGGTGGTGCGCCACCAGGGGCACGAACTGGCGGCGGGGGAGTTTTTCCGGGTGGGGATTCGAATTACGCCCGTGGTCCTGCTGTTCACCACCCTGGCTTTGGCACTTAACTTCCTGCTGTTGGGCGGGAGGTAGGGGGACGGCAAGGTAGCCCGATCGAAGGGCTTGGCAGAGTCCGGCTTGTGAGAGATTAATTTATCTATCGGGAGTGTAAGGTGAATCATATGTTACGGCCTGGAGAAAGTATTGGGATACGCAAAGCGCAAATGTACGATATTCCAGTTTTGTCCTCGCACCATCGGTTAATGTTTGAAGAAATGTCACAGGTAGAAGGTGTCAAATTTGAAAATGCAGATTGGGCTGCCATGGAAGAATCATATAAAAGGAAGTTGGAACAACAGCTCACTGTTGGAACTTGTATTGCCTACGTATTGGAATTTAAGGGTAAAATACTAGCCAGTGGCGCGGTGACCATTGTGGAAATTGCACCATTGCCGAATGACCCAAACTCTAAATCTGGCTATATTCATAGTATTTATACGGATAAAGAGCATAGGCGAAAAGGGTATGCAAAACTAATAATGGAAGAATTGATTATGACCTGTAAAACTCTTAATATAAGGAGGGTTCAACTGAAACCAAGCAAGGCTGGAATAGGGCTCTATGAAAAGCTTGGATTTAAGGCAAATACTTCGATGACATTATGGATTGAGGGGGAACAATAAGCCTTGCCGGACGGCCACCGGGCGCCGCACCCCGTCGCCACCGGAGTGATGGCTTGTAAGTATCCCCAAAAGGAACCGGACCGGGTAAACCGGCCCGGTTCCAACGCTTTGACGGAGCAGGAAGGTGGGGAGTACCTCAACCCTTACCGTCGGTCATCTCCTGTTTCATTTTCTCCAGCTCGGCCTGAACCGATGCCTGCCGGCGCACTTCGTCCAGTTGCTTGCCGATATCCTGTTTGTCCTGGTCATCCGATATTTCGTTCAAAGCGGCAGCCTTGGCCTGCATTTGTTCAATCCTGTCCTTGGCCCGGGCCAGGGAGGAGTCGACGTTGCCAAAGTTCCCCGACAGGTTGGACGCGGCCGAGGTGGCCCTGGCCTGGGCCTGGGCGGCGGCGTATTGGGCCTTGGCTACTTCTTTTTGGGTTTTGAAATCACGGATGCGGCCGGCTAGGTCGTTTTCCGCCTTGCGCAGCTTTTCCACCTGGGTATGGATATTGTTATACGCTTGTGCCTGGGACTCTTTCTGGGCCAGTAAAACCTGCTTCTGCTCGATGGCGTGGGATGCCAGGTCCTCGCGGTTAAGTTGCAAGGCCGCCTTGGCATCTTCCGTATACTTGTCGATGTCGGAACCGGTCCTGGTGAGTTGGGCTTCCAACCTTTTCTCCTCGGTCAGCACGTCCACCAGGGATGACTTTACCAATTGGAGTTGATCGAGCATCTGCTCGTAGGAAAGGTCGAGCATTTCATCCGGGTTCTCCAACCGTTCCAGCAACTTGTTGATCTTGCCTTCGGCAACGTCTTGAATTCTCTTGAAAAGACCCACCATAATCACTCCTTAACTTAAAAGGGCTCAGATTTTCTAGAAATCGTTCAGCGGCAGGGTCAGTTGGGGAGTGGGCACGTCTCCGCCCCATTCCTCCTCCATCGGCACGATGGCGGTGCCGATGGCGAAGAACTCAATCACGTGGGATTCCCAACCATAAGTCTTTTCATCCAGCCTGACTCCGACAATGCCTTTGGCCTGAACCCTTTCCGCGTCGTTCTGCATCCGGGACATGGCCAACTCGCGGGCATCGTACAGGGCCTGGGTGAAATTGGTCAGTTCCACGTTCTTGCCCAGGTTGCCGAACGCCTGCATCATGCTCTGATGGGCAACCCCGTAGACACAGGTGCCCATGGTCATACCCACCGGCCGGTGCCCGGATTTTAGCAAAACCCAGAAGTCCTGCCCGGACAGGTCCGAAGCGAACGGCCGTCCGTCCGGTGCCTTCCAGTTCCGGTTGTCACGGGCTTTTATGGCGGTACCGATGGCTATGAATTCGGCAATGCTTTCCCCCCAGCGGCCGTGGGCCACGTCTAGGCGCACTCCGACCACGCCGTCGGCATCAAGGGCCTGGGCCTCTTCCAGCATGCGGGACACGGCCAGTTCCCGGGCGTTGTACATGGCCTGGGACAGGACGGTCATCTCGGCACTCTGGCTCCAGCGTACCCGCTGATAACCGATATGGTAGATGCTGGACCCGACCACCAGTCCAACCGGGTCAAAACCGGCTTCATGCACCAGCAGGAACTCATTGACCGAGAGGTCGGAGGTAAACAGGCGGTGGTCCTTTTTCATGTCTTCCAGACGCTTTACGGCGTCTGCCGGTAAATCCTGAAACTGCGCCATCTGACAATCACCTCGTTTAGATTTTAGCCATTCAGCCAGAGGACCGGCAGTACCGGCGGACATTGCCGTTCGCGGTCCACCCGGGCCACCAGAGTCCCGGTGAGCGTACCGGTCAGAAGAAAGGATCCGACCGTCTCACACTCGTTGGACATGCTGCCCGGAAAGAAGTCGTAGCTGGGGATGCCGACGGAATACTCCTCGCGCCCGAAGCTGACGTTAACGCCCATAACCGCGTGACCGGGGACCTCCTGGTCCAGAAGCAGGTTGTACTGGCGCCGCAGGTTTTGGTAAACCTCGGCGCAAGCGTTGGAAAGGCCTTTTATTTCCTGATTCGTGTTGAAGGCCCCCGTGAAGATCTGGGGAAATGCGGCTTGTCCTCCCTCCAGTAATGTGTGTTCATAGTAGTCCGGGATGTAAAGGATTAGCGAGGAGCCTACCACCACCCTGACCGGCAGATAACCGTTGGCCAGCAAGGCGCAGAAATCCTGAGCGGGCAGGAAGGAACTGAGTACCCCGTACTTATTGGCTCCGGTACCGGCGGCAAACGCTACCGCGGTACCCAGGTACATCAATTCGGTTACGCCGTTGTCAATTTCCCGTCTATGCAAGGTCATCCCGACCACGGCATCCGCATTGAGGGCCTGCGCTTCCCCGTTCAGGCGTTCCAAGGCCGACTCATGGGCTGACAATACATCCCGGTTGAAGTTGTTCAGGTGGTATGAACCAGGCAAAGGGGGAATATGGTCGACGTAGCCGGCAACCGGGTTGACATACCTATACACCGACGAACCCATGACCAAGCTCAAGGGTCTTATGCCGAAGCGCTGCAGGTAATGGAACTCGTTTACGGAGAGGTCGCTGGTAGAAGGAAGGCTTCCCGTGGTAACGCGTTTCAGCCTTTCTGTCACAGAAGAGGGCAACCTTCCTTCGGCCAGATCACTGGTGGTGTTCTTTTGATTGCCGGCAGATCCTTTGAATCCAAACAAGGAGATTACTTCCTTTCCGTTAAATCAGGAAGTCTGACAACAGGTCGGCGGCATCCTTGTGATAATCGGCCACCAACTTCAATTCTTCTTTTAAACAAGAGAACCATTCCGGCACGGAGCACTTGCCATGACTAAGAACGATGTTATTGACCTGTTTATTGATTGTAGTTACCAGGTGATCATTTTCGAGGCACATAAGAAACGTCTTATCTTTTACCGTAACGGCAATACTCTGCACTGTCTCCCGGGACGAAAGCAGTTTTTTCTTTTTGACGATTTTAAGCATGCCTTCCGGTAAACTGGAGCTCAACCTGGTCGCCAGGGCATGCATGAAGGAATGAACGTCCTTGCTGAGTCTTTTTATCTCAGACATGCTGATATCAATGTCATTGTCATCTGAACCCATGCTATCATCTCCTTGGCGGGTGCCGTACCCCGGGTATGGACATCGGGAGGTAAGTGGAATCCTTTCCAGGATCGTTTCGCCAGCGAAGAAATCCTGAATACCGGAGCTGATAGCCGTCATGGCCGGCTCATGGGCAACACCTCGCTCAATTGCTCCGGCACAATAATCTCAACGGACAAATAAAGCCGTCTTTCAATTTGCCCAAAATGCGCCAGAAAGCCCCCACCTCTAATCAAAGCGAAGGCGGGGGATGAATGGCGCACCGCCCGCAGGGCGGTCAAATGACCCGCAGATCCTTGCCGTAACGTAGCGGCTTGAGAAGGTCTACTCGCACAGGTTTAGATAACTCCCTAAGTCGAATGTATTGCTCGTGATTTTGGCTGCCTCTGACCGTATATTTCTTTCCTTGAAACAATACGGTATCTCCAGGTTGATATGGATAACGTTTTGTGCGAAGCTGATACCGACCCTTAGAGAGCTTGTTAGCCCGGTATACATGTAGATTCGGTCTATTCAAGTTCTTGTTTCGCGTGCGCCTACCGCAATTGAGAGTCTGACCCGAAACATATTCTCCGGTTCTGCGATCAACATAAGTGGCATCGTAGAATAAGCGTAGGCACCGGTTATTTCGCCTCACCTGCCCTATCTGTATTTGCGCGCACCGGATCCGATTTGATCCACCCGCAATACAAAACGCATCATTCGCATGGCTCTTCTCTAAGCCCAAATCAATGCGCCGACTCTTGGTGATATATCCATACGTGTGTTCACCACCCAACTGATTAACCAGTTTCCAACGGACGATAGTCATAAATGTTTCCGCCCGGAAAGGGTTGATCTCAGGTTCCCAGCCCCATAAAAGTGTTCCTTCCTGATGGTTCTCCGGACGATGGCACTTATCACACAAAGTCACAAGATTACCCGGCCTGTCCGTGCGGTCACCTTTCCAGAAACCGACGTGGTGAACTTGGAGCACTGGATTCTTTGCTACGTTGTGACACTCGGGGTTCTGGCACTTGTGGCCGTCCCGGTGAAGGATGTATTCCCGCAAGTTCCAGAAACCGGCCTGCTCGCCTTGCTGGTATTCCTTGCCCTGAATACCGGGAGCCTTTATAGCCTGAATATCGAAGTTGGCCACCTCGACGATTACCTCCGTCACCGGAAGGATCGATTTGATAAGGTTCACAATCCGGATGTGGGTATCCAGTTTATGCTGGATACTGGGTGCCAGCCAGCCTTCCGGCTTTCTCCGGTTGTCGAAACGTGGAGCCCGATAACGAAGACGGCTCCGGCGCTGACGCCGGTACTTGGAACGTTCCTCGTTTCGTTCCACCTCTCCTTCGAGCAACTCGCACTCCCCGGCGATCAGTTCCTTATCTTTCGAAACCGCTGAAAAGCCTACCATGGCATAACCGGAATCAACGCCGAGAGTGACCGGCTGGGTGTAGTGAGTTGTGTCATAAGTGAGCTGAATGGTAAAGAGTTTTGACCGAACGACTACCGCCCGACCATCTTTGAGCATTCGGCGTACCTTGCCATAACGCTCTGTCGGCATTAGAGGTTTCCCGTCTTTCCCTAACACGCAGACCATAATTGGGACTCCTTTCGGAATAAGTCCGCCTTTCGGCGATTGGTCCACTTCGCCAATGTTATACCGGGTTTGGCGCTGACAGCACTTCTCCTACCCTCAGAGATGTTTAACCGCCAGCCGCAGTGCAAGGGACGTGTGGAGTATCCCAGGGTACCTGTATATTCCGGTATAACGTAGTGCTCGCCCAGAAGGTCCCGGCACTAAGGCAATATTCAACCGGGCTTGTAAGGTTTCCCTTACAAGCCCCCACTTCAAGCCCCGTTAGGGGCTAAGTGGGGGTAGTTGACCTGCGGGTGCGAATTAAGGGGGGATGGTCAGAGTTCGCTTCCAGGAAAAAGGATTCAACACCGCCGTTCCTTTACCTGCCGGAGAAAGATAAAAATAGGGTAAAATGTACCGGCGTTTGTTCGAAGCAGCCCTATAACGATAATCATCAGTAGTAACTTTTTCCACGGGGTTAAGTAGATGATGCTCCGCGCGATTTTATGATCTCAGGGGCCGGAAACCCGCTCAACGAGGGAAGGCCCGGTCTGCGCCGAAGGATATCTGGTCAGTCCCTGTCCAAACTCTAGCCCGGTTTTATTGCCGCAATTTGCCGTAATAAAGAGGCTGTTTGCTACTATAAAATTACATATTATCCGCCATGTACCAGGTATAATGGAATCGGTCGGTACTGGGCTAATTGGCATATTTTCTTTGCCGGCCTATTTAATGGTAGCGGGACGGGAGCCTCCGGCTCACCCCGCGGGAGGTGGGGCCATGCCCACCTACGTGGTTTACCTGGACGAAGTGTTCGTCGAGAACCTGGCTATGGATTTCGCTCTCCTCTATACCGCCGCCAGGCTGTGCCGGATAGCCGTCCGCCCTTGGCGTACCGGGTTTGCGGCCGTTCTGGGCGGCCTGTATGCCCTTTGTCTTTTTTTCCCCGCCGGCCGTCCCCTGGTGGGAGTGGCCGGCAAGGTTTTAGTGTCGCTCGTGATGGTAGGCGTGGCGTATGCGCCGCTTTCGTTCAAGCGTTTCTTCCTGGCCGTGGCTTCTTTTTACCTGGTGGCCGTTACGGCCGTCGGGGCAGCCTTGGTGCTGGCCTACCTGCTGGCTCCGCCCGGGGCGGGAAACCGCCTTTGGGATGTTGACATGGTCCTGGCCGGCCGGCTTTTGCCGGCCATGGCCGGTGTCTTGCCGGTGCTGTGGTTCTTCGGCCGCCTGGCCCGGCGGCGCCTGCAGAACCTGGCGCTGGATGCCTGCCGCATGCGGTTGCTCATCCACCTGTGGGGGCAACGGGTGCAGGTGGATGCCCTGGTCGATACCGGCAACTGCCTGGAAGATCCCCTTTCCGGCCATCCCGTCGTGGTGGTCGAGTCGGAGGCACTAAAGTCCCTCCTGCCGGAAGGCCTGACCGTGGCCCTGGCCGGGCCGGGGGAGGTTGATTTCGCCCTTCTGGCGGACCTGGCCGGTACCGACTTGGCCGCCCGCCTGAGGCTCATCCCTTTTCAGGCCCTGGGCCGTGGCGGCCTGATGGTCGGCTTTCGTCCCGACCAGTTGGAGATCGTCGGCCCCGCCCAATGCATGTCCTTAAGCGAGGTGGTGGTGGGAATTTCGCGTGACCGTTTCGATCCCGAATTGAATTGCCGGGCGTTGGTTCATCCGCGTCTGCTGGAAGAGATCCTGGCTTAGTAGGAGGGGGAGGAAAATGAATCTTTTGGTGCGGCTGAGTTGGCGTTGGCGGCTGGTTATGGTCCGGGTTCTGGACCGCCTGGGCTGGCGACGGCCGGTCTTTTACGTGGGCAGTTCGGAGGCTTTGCCGCCCCCTCTTTCCGGGGACGAGGAGGTTTACCTGATCAGCCGGCTGGAGTCCGGGGACTTGTGCGTACGCGCCGTGCTCATCGAGCGGAACCTGCGTCTGGTGGTCTACATCGCCCGGAAGTTTGAAAACACCGGGGTCGGTATCGAGGACCTGGTATCGATAGGCACCATTGGGTTGATCAAGGCGGTCAACACTTTCGACCCGACCAAAAAGATCAAGCTGGCCACCTACGCGTCACGCTGCATCGAAAACGAGATCCTGATGTACCTGCGGCGCAACAATAAGACCAGGGCGGAGGTGTCCTTTGACGAGCCCCTGAACATTGACTGGGACGGCAACGAGCTCTTGCTTTCCGATATTCTGGGGACGGATAACGATATTATTTATAAGTATATAGAAGATGAGGTGGACAAGAACCTGCTTCACCTGGCCCTGGGCAAACTGAGCGGCCGGGAGCGCCGCATCATGGAGCTTCGTTTCGGCCTGAACAGCGGAACGGAAAAAACCCAGAAGGAGGTGGCCGACCTTTTGGGCATTTCCCAGTCCTACATTTCCCGGCTGGAAAAGCGGATTATCAAGCGGTTGAAGAAGGAGATACACCGCATGGAGTGAGGGGGTCCTTCCTCCCGGCAGGGAACAATTGCAGACTGTAGATGGCGGAACGAATGACCGTGCGGCATGATGCCGGGCGCTCAGGAGGTCCGCCTTTTTGTCGTCTTTCTTCCAGTTGCCAAGAAACCCAAGTCTTCGCTCATCCTCACCCTGTCCCTGCTCCTGGTATGTTTCCTGCCCAAGGGCCGGGTGGACGCTGCCCGGGCGAGCCTTTCAGAGCGGTCGGTCCAAGTAGGCCGCATCCACCGCCGCCGGAACAACGCCAAAAGGATGATGACACAGGCCTCACCCACCGGCTGTCCCCTGAGCCGGTCCGGTTGAGGCCTTCCTTGTTCCTGGCGTACACCCGCTTATTCCGCCTGTTTTTCCTTCCCGGTTGCTTCCTGCACCGGATGTTCCCCGGGGGCCGGCGGTTCACCTGGCCTAGTGTGAAACACCCCCGTTGGGGCGCCCTGCCACTATGCCGGCGGTTGATGCCCCGGCCCGGTAGGCCGCTTATGTATAAAGCCACATAGCAGGGGCAATACTGAAATAAAAACAAAAATGAAAAATGATGCCAACAGGGTGGGGGTCCGTCGGTGCTGGTAAACAAAGTGGAAATCTGTGGCGTGAACACCGCCAAACTGCCGGTATTGACCAACAGCCACATGCGCTCCTTGTTCGAGTCCATTCACCAGGGAGACAAGACTGCCCGCAAACAGTTGATCAGCGGCAACTTGCGCCTTGTGTTGAGCGTAATCCAGCGTTTCACCAACCGTGGTGAATACGTGGACGATCTCTTTCAAGTGGGTTGCATCGGCTTGATGAAGGCGATCGATAACTTCGACCTGGGCCAAAACGTTAAGTTCTCTACCTATGCGGTGCCGATGATCATAGGGGAGATTAGGAGGTATTTACGGGACAACAACCCCATCCGGGTCAGCCGGTCGTTGCGCGACGTGGCCTTCAAGGCCCTGCAGGTACGGGATACGCTGGTCAACCGCTTTTCCCGCGAACCATCGATCACCGAGATCGCCGGGGAATTGAAGATGCCCAAGGAGGAAGTGGTCTTTGCCCTGGATGCCATCCAGGAGCCGATATCACTGTTTGAACCGATCTATCACGACGGCGGCGATCCCATCTTTGTGATGGATCAGATCAGCGACGACAAGAACAACGACCAAAACTGGCTGGAGGATATATCTATCCGCGATGCCCTCAGCAAGCTCACGGAACGGGAGAAACTGATCCTTACCCTGCGGTTCTACGAGGGTAAGACCCAGATGGAGGTAGCCGAGGAGATCGGGATTTCGCAGGCGCAAGTGTCCCGCCTGGAGAAGGCGGCCTTGAGCCACATGCGCAAGTACGTTTGAAGGGAGCAACGCGTTTTTTCGCGGTGCAGGGAAATGACGATCGCAAGTAAGTGGGGAAAATGGCGGGCCGGATTCCGGCCCCGCCCGGGACACGGAAATGTCAGCCCGGGTGAGTTGGTCCGGCTGCACGTAGTGGCCAATTCGGACAGCGCTCACGACCAGGCGGTAAAACTGGCGGTTAGAGACGACATAGTGCGAACCCTTTCCGGAGATCTTGGCCGGTTGACGAGCGGAGATCAGGCGGTGTTGTGGTTAAAGGAGCGGCGGAAGCTGATTGAAGGCGTGGCCGAAAGAAGGCTGCGCGCAGAAGGGGTCGGTTATTCATCCTCGGTGACCCTGGGACGGTTCCCCTTTCCCCGGCGGGTTTACCGGGGAGAGACGGGGCGCCTGGTGGTGCCGGCCGGGGTTTACCGGGCCGTCCGGGTAGAACTGGGCCAGGCCGTCGGCAGGAACTGGTGGTGTGTTCTCTTTCCGCCGCTCTGCCTTCTGGGGGTCAGCCCGGCCGGAGCCGGGGCCCTCATGACCGGGGCGCCGGTCACCTTGGACCTGCACCTCAAAGTGGTCGACATCGTGCGCAAGCTTTGCGGGGCCTGAAGACAGGGGCGACCGGTCAATCCCCTGGAAACACAGCCGGGTGGCGAGCCCGCCGGTGGGCAAAAGGAATATCCTGTTGCTACCGGCGGGAACGGTCTGGTAAAATGATTTCCGGGGGGAATGGGGCGGATGGGCAAGAGGAGCATACTCCAAATCAGTATCGGCGATAAGGCAGAGTTCGCCAAAACCATCAGCGAGGGGGATATCTATAACTTTGCCGGTCTCACCGGCGATTTCAACGAGCTCCACATCAACCGGGTCGCCGCGGAAAAGAGCGTCTTCGGGGGTATAGTCGCCCACGGTATCCTGAGTGCCGGACTTATTTCCACGGTGATCGGCACCAGAATGCCCGGTCCCGGCACCATATACCTGAGCCAGGACATTAAATTTCTCAAGCCGGTCCGGCCCAACGACACCGTACGGGCCGAGGTGGAGGTTATAGCCATCGACGCGGCAAGAAACAGGGTCAGGCTCAAAACAACCTGTTACAACCAGAGGGAGGAGGTTGTTCTGACCGGGGAGGCGCTGGTCATGCCGCCGAAGGCGGAAGACGCAGGCGTGCGGTAGCGAAAGAGGAACCGCGCACGGGCGGTTCCTTAGGGTTTAAGTTCCTTAGAGCCACGTGACGAGATTGGGAATGTCCTTGACATGTTTGGCCGAAGGTATTCCCTTCGGATAGCCGATCGCACAACCATCCATTGCGTATTCGCCGTGAGGCAGGTTGAGCAGGGCGCAAAAATCCTGGTCCTCCGCCAGCTGGCCTGTCGCTGAAACGAGATGAAAACCCAATCCCAGGGCGGTAGCTTTTAGCCACATATTCTGCAAACAGTGGGCAATTGACTGTTGGGCGCTATCGGGTATGCCTTTTCTTTCGGCAACGATAAGGTAATACGGCGCGGTTCCAATGCCATGGACTCCGTTTATAGCGGATGCGCTGATTGTCTTATAAAAGGGTCGCCCACTACTGCGAAACAGCTCATCTGTTTCCATTCGATGGGCCAATATTTCTGTTAAGCTTTTCATTTTGACCTTGACAAGTTCTGCCAATTGGGTCATGATAGGGCTGCTTTTTGAGACGACGATGAATCTCCTGTAATCTTCCTTTCCCGCAACCGCAAGTTGCGCAAATGGTGCCAATCTGCCCGCCAGGATAATAGCCTCAATTTCATCCTTTGAAGGACTATCATCACTAAATGATCTTATCGAGTGCCTGTTAAACATAATTTCGTCAAGCACCATATTGCGTTGCTGTAGACTGGACTCCATGTTTTCCTCCTAAGATGTCTAATTTGAAAAACCAAAACATCGATCGCGGTAAAGCCAATATCCCGGGGCCCCTTACGGCCCGGACCGGTCAGGATCTTTCCGGGCTATGATCCGGAGGCGCCGGTAGTCGGCTACCCAGGTTCCCTGCCGGAAAAGGCGGGGCCGCAGTTGTTCCGCTATGCTTTGGTAGGCGTCCGCTTTTTCGCCGGGCGGCAAGCCGGTGAAAAAGGCGGCGGCGAACAGGTCCAGCCAGCCGACCAGCCCGTTGTCCCCGCCCTTGAGGGGAGTGGGCCGGACAAACTGGGCAGCCATCAGAACCTCGAATCCCTGGGTCTCCAGCAGGGTGGTGTATTCCCCGGGAGAGGGAAAATACCAGGGGTTGCGTTCCGCAGCGGTAATGCCATATTGGGCCAGTACCGCTTCGATCGCTGCCGCCAGTGCGGCTACATTGCCCCGGGCGCCCAGTTCGGCCACCAGCCTGCCGCCCGGGCGCAGGGCCAACTGGATGGACCGGGCGGCGCCGGAGGCGTCCGTGACCCAGTGCAGGGCCGCGTTGGAAAAGACGGCGTCGTATTGTTGCGGGGTACGGAAGTCGGCGGCGTCGCCTACGGTGAAAGCGATATCCGGGTACTTCCCGCAGGCCCGGGCGATCATGGCCGGGGAGCTGTCCATGCCTGTGCAAACGGCTCCCGTCGCAGCTATTTCCCGGGTCAGGTCCCCGGTACCGCAGCCCAGGTCGAGGATGCGTTCCCCGGCCCGGGGATCGAGGAGCCGGATCAGGTCCCGCCCGAAGCCGGAGACGAAGTCCGCCTGGTGGTCGTAGGCCGAAGGGTCGAACATGGTGCGTTATTCCCCTTGATTATTCTTGCTTATTTTGGCGTTTTGCACAAGCATCCAGACGAAGACGAGGTACACCACTATTTGGGTTACACCCATCGTGACGTAGATGCCCATGGCTGGTTGAGATCCTACTGACAAGTTGACCGCGGAAAGGACAAGGGAAAGGATGGCGCCCAGCCTCAGACCCCAGCGCTTCGACATCCAGCCGTTGGGACCCAAGCCGCCAGCGGTCGGCCCCCAGTGGGTAACCATCCGTTCCGGCATCAGGGGGGTAAAGCGTAGCGCGGTTACGATATGCAGAACAAGGAAGACAGCGCCTATACCCACCATCAGCAACATTCAGAAAGACACCTCCTCTACATTTTCCAGCGGTTTATTCCTTTCCTTCATGTTACCAGAAAATGTTGCATAATACAACAGGTTTTTCCACACTTCCCGTGACTGCTTTTGCTGACTCTTTACTCCGGCCATTTCTCAATTTAAGAATCGGTCTCATTATAAGAAAAAAGGTTCTGTTCTGACGTGGATATAGTACCGACAGGAGAAAAGGAGAGGGGGTCGGAGGAGGGATTTTCCCTTTTTTAGCGCCCGGGCTGGGGGTAAGGGAACCAAGAGGGGCTTCCGGCCCACAAGGGAAAAGAGGAGGGCCCTCGAACGATGGATCCGGGCAACCAAAAGGCGGCACCGGTGGTAGCGCGGAGCATGAAACGCCGGACGGAAAACCTCTTCTACGGGTTAAAATGCACGCCCGGGCCGCAGGTAAGCCTTGCAGGTGCGGTACCAGCCGGCCGAGACGGGGTCGGTACGCATGAAGTTTAGCCGGGTGTGGTAACGAGATCGCGCACGCGGGGAAGGTCCAGTGCCGTTACCAGCCGGTCCATGTAATTGTTCTCCAGCCGGTCGAACATACGGCGCATCGACAGGTTATCCAGTTATTTTCTTTGCATCTGATTCGTTGAACTACTCCTCCCATAAAGGGAGGAGATTCCGTTCGCAAAGCGACCGCCCTGCTCGGGGAGCAAGGTGTCGACATATTGCGCGGATCCCGTTCAACTGGGTACAACACGGCCCGGTGTCTGTCAACCTTTTCAACAG
>DATKUX010000088.1:0-7211 GCA_035530395.1 Spirochaetia bacterium | reverse complement strand
GGATCTCCATTTGAAAGGAGTTCGAAAACATGCTGAGAACTGCAGAGGAATATCTGGCCAGCCTGCGAAAGCTTGATCTGAAGATATGGATGTTTGGGGAAAGGGTCCACAATTTTGTGGATAACCCGATCATTAGACCGTCCGTAAACTCAGTGGCCAAAACCTACGAGCTGGCCGCTGACGAACGTTTCAGTCACTTGATGACCGCGCCCTCGAGTTTAAATGATGGCGTAGTCAATAGATTTACCCATCTTCACCAAAGTACTGACGACCTGGTGAGGAAGGTGCAGATGCAGCGCTTGATGGGCCAGAAGACCGCAGCCTGTTTTCAGCGCTGTGTGGGCATGGATGCCATCAATGCCATCGACAGTGTGACTTTCGAGATGGATCGTAAACTGGGTACCCGCTACCATGAGCGCTTTCGCAGCTATGTAGCCTATGTCCAGGAGAACGACCTGGTCGTCGATGGGGCCATGACCGACCCGAAGGGGGACCGCGGCTTACGGCCTAGTGAACAGGCCGACCCCGACATGTATCTCCACGTGGTAGGGCAAAGCAGCGACGGGATTGTGGTACGGGGGGCCAAGGCTCATCAAACCGGAGCTCTGAACTCCCACGAGGTCTGCGTCATGCCCACCATGGCCATGACCGGGCCGGACAAGGATTACGCTGTGTCCTTCGCCGTTCCCAGCGATGCGCCGGGCATTTTCTATATTTACGGCCGGCAGTCCTCCGACACCAGAAAACTGGAACAGGCGCCGATGGATGTAGGAAACGCCACCTACGGGGGGCACGAAGCGCTGGTGGTCTTTGAAGATGTCTTCGTTCCCTGGGAGCGGGTCTTCATGTGCGGGGAATTCGAGTTCTCCGGCCCGTTGGTGGAACGCTTCGCCGGGTATCACCGCCAGAGTTACGGCGGCTGCAAGGTGGGAGTGGGGGACGTGCTCATCGGTGCGGCGGCCCAGATGGCGGAGTACAACGGTATCCCCCGGGCGTCGCATATCAAGGACAAGCTCGTCGAGATGGTTCATCTGAACGAGACTCTCTACGCGTGCGGTATCGCCTGCTCCTGCCAGGGACATCGTACGGCGTCGGGCACGTACCTGATCGATCTCCTCCTGGCCAACGTGTGTAAACTGAACGTAACCCGGTTCCCTTACGAGATCGGCCGCCTGGCCGAGGATATCGCCGGTGGCCTGATGGTGACCATGCCGTCGGAGAAAGATTTCCGGCACCCGGAAATAGGTCCGTATATTGAGAAGTACCTGCGTGGTGTCGCTTCGGTGCCCACGGAGCACCGTCTGAGAATGCTCCGCCTAATTGAGAATCTCACCCTTGGTTGCGCGGCGGTCGGCTATCGCACCGAATCCCTGCACGGTGCCGGGTCTCCCCAGGCCCAGCGGGTGGTGATCGCCAGGCAGGCCGACCTGGAACACAAGAAGAAGCTGGCCAGGGACATAGCCGGTATTGACGGAGATTAACGGCGGGGGAAACCGGCGGGAGCATGAGAGAAAGGCTGGGTAGAATATCCCGGCTTGTATGATGCCAATTGGTCCAGCCGGTCAGCAACCCAGTTAAGTTTGCGGGATGCGATAACCAGGTTGAAAAAAGGAGACAAAGACAGTGACAGACCTTACCCGGTACGGCATATTCAAGGCCAGGCTACCGCTACCGTTTAAGCTGGACCATGTTAACTGTTACGCGATGAAAGGCGGGGACGGCTGGACCATAATCGACGCCGGTCTGAATTACGAGGCCACCCGGCGGGCTTGGCCTGAATTCATGAAGGAGCATGGGTTCACACCGGGGGACGTCACCGGTATCTATGTGACCCACTACCACCCGGACCACTACGGCGCGGCCGGATGGCTGCAGGAACTGTGCGGAGCACCGGTGTACATGAATGCCACCGAGGCTTCCCTGTCGGCCAGAATGTGGCGGGAGGAAAACGTGGAACTGGTGGCCGGGATGTTTCTGGAAAACGGCATGCCCGCGGAAATTGTGCCAACAATACTGGCAGATATGGCGGTAATGCGGTCCAGAACCAGGCCGCAGCCCCGCATCACGCCCCTGTACGGCGGAGAAGTGGTGCGACTGGGTAGCCGGGACTACCAGGTTCTTTTGACCCCGGGTCATTCCGACGGCCATATCTGTTTTTATGACGAGGAAAGCGGTCTCCTTCTATCGGGTGATCACCTGTTGCCGCACATTTCCTCCAACATCAGCCTGTGGCCCATGTCCCACCCCGATCCCCTGGACAACTTTCTCACCTCCCTGGCGGAAAACCACCGGCTGCGGGTTAGCATGGCGCTGCCGGCCCATGGAGAGTGTTTCACCAACGTGCAGGAGCGGGTGGCCGCACTGGAGGCCCACCATCAGGAGAGGCTGGAACTGATGAGGAGGACGGCTTCCCGGGGGGCATCCGTTTACCAGGTGTCCCGGGAGGTTTTCGGCGACGGGTTGTCTGTGCACGAGGTGCGTTTTGCCATGACGGAAACCTTGGCCCACCTGGCCTACCTGGAAAGAAGGGGGCAGCTGGCAAAGAGCCGGGTGGACGGGGTGTGGACCTATACCGGTACGGAGAGGTAGCCGCAGGTTAGACCAGCCGGGAGAAGCACATATGGATGGACATGCTCTGTCATATAATTCATCCGTGGCAACAAATACCAGAGGGTTTACTTGGCCCCGCCATGGCCGGACCTAATGGACTGTAGCAGTACCAATCGACTTGCTCACCTGGGATTAAAAGGTCAACTAACTTAGATGACACTTTAAATACGGTGGCCCGGTTTGGGCCACCGTATTTCCCTGCCGGCTGGTTGGCCGGTGTTTGGCGTGGAAAGGGCAACGGGTTCCCCTGGGGTCGGTTAAACGTTTAAATATTAGACATTGCTGCTCTAGTTTTCAACAACGTTTTCATCCCGGGTCTGGCTTTGCAGCCGCAGGACAGACATGGCATGGTAATTGCTTAAAATATCTTAACGACTGGGAGTCCCCCGCGGCGGGTATCCGGGAAAGGTATGCCCGGCAGCGTGACCAGTTCGGTCAGCCGATCTTCGCCAACCAGGCCATGCAGCAGGATTTTCACCGGCGTCCCGGACGATGGTAAGTGACAAAACAGTGAAGCAGTTGGGGTTCTTTCGACTGAAAGTCGACTTAAGCGAGAGCGCCGCAAATCGCCGACTTTAGAGGGAGTTGTTGAGAGTTATACCGCTCTTCCCCAGAACCATTGTTTTCTACTGAGATTGAGGGACGCGATTTTAAGCTTTTCGGCTGAAAGCCGGAAGTCTTTGATCCGGCGGTCGGATGATAAACCAAGGGGGTAATGTGGGTGGCCCTTTTCACAGTTGACCGGACTAAGTGTAAAAGAGACGGAGTTTGTGTAGCGGAATGCCCGGCGTATATTATGCGAATGAAAAGCAAAGATGATTTTCCTTCACCGGTGGCGGGGGCGGAAGCCATGTGCATCAACTGCGGTCACTGTGTGTCCGTATGTCCCCACGGGGCCATATCCTTAGAAAAGATGAAAACCGAAGAATGCCTTCCCGTACAGAAGGAGAGGCTTCCCGGCCCGGACCAGGTGCAGCACTTCCTGATGTCCCGCCGTTCCATCCGTTCTTACAAGGATCAGGCAGTGGACCGGGCGGTAATGACCAGACTGATTGACATGGCCGGGTATGCTCCTTCGGGCCACAACGTGCAACCTGTCAACTGGCTGGTTATTGAGGACCGGGGCGAAGTCCGGCGCCTTTCCGGCCTGGTGATCGACTGGATGCGTTACATGCTGGAGCATAACCCGCATTTGGCCTTACCCTCCCATTTTGACAATGTGGTGGCAAGCTGGGAAAGGGGTAAGGACCGGATCTGCCGGGATGCCCCGCACGTTGTGGTGGCCCATGCCGCCAAAGCCGTACGTACCGCACCGGCAGATTGTATTATTGCCCTGGCCTACCTCGAGTTGGCAGCCTTCTCCGTGGGACTGGGGTCGTGCTGGGCCGGGTTTTTCGGCGCTGCGGCCGCCGATTACCCTCCGCTGGTCAAGGCCCTGGACCTGCCCGAAGGTCACCAGGTTTTCGGCGCCTTGATGATCGGCTACCCCCGCCATCAATACCACCGCATACCCCTGCGCAATAAACCGGCAATTATGTGGCGGTAAAGAAGACTCCGGGCGGGGGGCGCAAGATTTTTGCGGTGCGCCGGGATATGCATCCTTTCTGTAAGGCTACAGAAGGGATGCATAGATTGGATCACCCTGCCGTGTTTAAATAATGAAAACATCAGTTCACATGGATGGTAAAAAATCTAGCCGGCCGCCGATCGACGACCTGCGGCGAGAAGGAGCAGAACAGTCCGTCAGGTAAGGAAGAAGGTTTGACCCTAGGACTTCCGGCCATCCCTTTTAACATCCGGCACCTAGTGAGGGAATGGGCTTATTATTGAGGGGGTATTGGAAAATGAACGTATGGGATCTGTTCAGTCTCAAAGGAAAGATAGCGGTAGTGACGGGCAGTTCCAGGGGACTGGGGAGGCAGATGGCCCACGGTCTTGCTGAGGCCGGGGCGGATGTTGTTACGTGTTCCCGCAACAAGAACAACTGCGAATTGGTCTCTGAAGAACTGATGGGTCTAGGTGTCAAAAGCATCTCCTTACGTTGTGATGTTAGCGTTGAAGAAGAAGTCAAGACCCTGGTCACCAGGGTGAGGGAAGAGTTTGGGCGAATTGATATTCTCGTTAACAATGCAGGCACCTCATGGGGCATTCCGCCGGAAGATATGACTCTGGATCAATGGAACAAGGTTTTTTTAACCAACTCCACCGGCACTTTTCTTTGTTCCCGGGAGGTCGGCCGGGTGATGATCGAGCAGGGTGGGGGAAAGATCATAAATATATCCTCGGTTGCAGGTCTTTTCGGCACCCACCCGGATTTTATGGACGCAATCGGTTACCAGGCCAGCAAGGGTTCTGTGGCCACATTTACCAAAGACCTGGCCATGAAGTGGGCTAAATATAATATATACGTCAACTCCATTGCACCAGGAGTCTTCCCTACCAAAATGAGTAGGATCCTTGTGGAAAGGGGCGGCGAGTTGGCCAAGACCCTGATACCTTTGAAACGCCTCGGTTCAGATTATGACCTTAAAGGTGCGGTGGTATATCTCGCATCAGCGGCATCTGATTATGTTACTGGCCACATCCTGTTTGTGGACGGCGGTCAGAGTGCCGGATAAGGGGGTAAATCAATTGAAAAGGTTTGTGGGCAAGGTCGCACTGGTTACAGGAGCCGGCTCGGGCATAGGAAGGGGTATAGCATTGGCTTTTGCCTCGGAGGGTGCCCGGGTAGTAGTTAATGATGTGAAGCCTCCTCGCCCTGAAGGACGGGGCTTCCCATCCTCTACTACGAAGCACCTCTGCTATGCTAGAGGTGGCATTATGGCTTCATGGTCCTAATGTTACGCCGCCGGGACCCACCGTTAGGTGGGTGTCGCTCTCTGACGAGAGCGGTTCTTGTGGTATGATGCCGGCTCCGGGGGGGTCTGACCGCCGCCTACGTTCCCGGTCCGCAGTTTGGCGTTCTCAGCCTCGAGGCAGGCGGTCTTGTCCGTATTGTAATTATGTCTCTTATGGGCATCTACCTGTTTATCTTCCCGCGATATCACGACATTCGTGTGTCCGGGCCGTGGCTCCGGGGGCAATCGACGGGTGTTTCACCGAATACATATAGTTAATTGGTTTAAGGGGAGCGATAGCAATATGCTGTTTGAGCCGGCTAAGATAAGAAACGTTGAGATAAGAAACCGCTTCGTAAGATCAGCCACATATGATGGTCTTTCTGACGAAAATGGTTATGTTACCGACGGTCAGATAAGACTGTTTTCTGAGCTTACCGACGGCGGGGTCGGTCTTATCATATCAGGAATTGCTTACGTTCATCACAGCGGTCAGGTATCACCTTTTCAGAATTCTATTGCCGGAGATGAATTTATTCCCGGCTATAAAAGACTTACAAGCGCGGTTCATGACCGGGGCGCAAAAATCGCTATACAACTTTTTCACGGTGGAAGGGAAGCCCAATACATAAAAAACCAAAATGCCGTTCCCTTGGCACCATCGGTCATTGAAGCCGATCCATATTATAGGGGTACACATCGGGCGATGACGGAGGAGGAAATCTGGCAAATAATCGGTGCGTATGGCGACGCATCGCGCAGAGCACGGGAAGCTGGGTTTGATGCCGTACAGATTCACGGAGCCCACGCCTACCTTTTGAGCCAATTCCTGTCGCCGCGTACTAACTGCAGACGGGACAAATGGGGTGGGAGCCTCGACAACCGCCTCCGCCTGCATCGCGAAATATACCGTGACGTGAGGAGAAAAGCTGGTGAGGACTACCCGGTCCTAATTAAGCTGGGCGTGCAGGATGGTTTTCCCGGAGGGCTTGAATTTGACGAAGGGAAACGAGCCGCCAAGTTGCTTGCCGACTTGGGATTTGCTTCCCTGGAAATCAGTCAGGGTTTGAGAGGTACTCGATACGACGGCACCGAGTTCAAGACCCATATCGACTGTCTGGATAAGGAAGCATATTACCGCATCTGGTGCCGGGAAATAAGGAGGGAAACAGATATCCCGCTCATGATGGTTGGGGGTCTTAGAACACTGTCTCTAATGCAGGAAATTATCCAGAACAAAGAGGCGGATTTTATATCACTATGCCGCCCTCTAATATGCGAACCACATATTGTCAGACATTGGCAAACTGACCAACATAAGAAGTCCAAATGTGTCTCATGTAATAAGTGTGTCGACACAATATATAAAGGAAAGCCTGTACAATGTGTCCAGTCAGCCAGGAACGGTAATCGGCACATGGTTGTTCACGATGACCGGGCAAGACGGTAGCTGGTCCCGCCGGGTACCGTCACGTTATGGCCGGCTGGTTGCGCAATGGTATGCGGTGGTACGCAAAGCGGGGACGGCCCGGCAACATGGTGCCGAAAACCTTGTTCCCCCCGGAAAGGCCCAGGGCGGTTAATCCATCAGGACGGGCCTTATAGCCGTAGAGTTCCTGGTTCATTGAACTACTCCTCCCATAAAGGGAGGAGATTCCGTTCGCAAAGCGACCGCCCTGCTCGGGGAGCAAGGTGTCGACATATTGCGCGGATCCCGTTCAACTGGGTACAACACGGCCCGGTGTCTGTCAACCTTTTCAACAG
>DATKUX010000087.1:0-15384 GCA_035530395.1 Spirochaetia bacterium | reverse complement strand
TCATCACCTTGGCTATTAAAATTAAATAATATTCTAGCATGGGCCACACACCCTGTCAATGGCTGGATGACGCAATCCAGGCCTGGCGCACCCGGGATGAACCGCGGCGATGAGGACCGGACACCTGCGTCTCTGTCGGGGCAGGTCGTGCTGCAAGTGCACCTAGTTTGGTGCTCACAATTTCTCCCGCTTCTATTCAGCAGGGACAAAGTGCGGTAATTTCGTTAACAGCAGATAGTACAGACGTACTTTAGCCCCGCCCGGCAAAAATAATTTTCTGCCGTTTGCGGTAAGGGGAGACGCCTGCATGTGACGTCTCCCCTTGGTTCGTACTCGCTACGGAAATTTTAAATCCCGTTAGGCAGTCTCCTCTACCAAATCGCCCAGGTAGGCGCTGCGGATTTTGGGGTTGGCCTGCAGGTCCGCCGCCGAACCGGAAAGCATGATCGTGCCGGTTTCCAGCACGTAGGCCCGGTGGGCGATCTGCAGGGCCATGAAGGCATTTTGCTCCACCAATAGTACAGTCGTACCCTTAGCGTTGATCTCCTGAATGATCTTGAAGATCTCCTCCACCAGGATAGGGGAAAGGCCCATGGAAGGCTCGTCCAGAATCAAAAGCGCAGGGTTGGCCATGAGGCCCCGGCCCATGGCCAGCATTTGCTGCTCCCCGCCGGACAGAGTCCCACCCTCCTGCTTTTGCCGCTCTTTGAGGCGGGGAAAACGCTCAAACACATTTTCCAACAGATTGGCAATCTCCCGCCTGTCCTTTAAGGTATAAGCGCCCAAAAGCAGGTTCTCCCGCACCGTTAAATTGGGAAATATCTTCCTGCCCTCTGGAACCTGAACCAGCCCCATCTGGACAATTTTGTGCGCCGGCACCCTCGTGATATCCTTACCTTTGAATTCACACGTGCCGGTCTTGGGCCGGATCAGACCGGAAACAGTGCGCAGGGTTGTGGACTTGCCCGCGCCGTTGGCCCCGATGAGAGTGACAATTTCCC
Organism: Spirochaetia bacterium; assembly: GCA_035530395.1. GTDB lineage: Bacteria > Bacillota > Desulfotomaculia > Desulfotomaculales > JAJYZD01 > JAJYZD01. The sequence continues at coordinate 14,383 of DATKUX010000087.1, read as the reverse complement.
CTTGCTGCACCTCGAGGGAGACTCCGTGCAGCGCCTGAATGGCGCCGTAGAAGACCTCCAAATTGTTTACCGACAACATCAGGCCACCGTCACCCCCTTGCCCAGATAGGCTTCCAGAACCTTGGGGTTGTCCCGGATTTCCTCCGGCCGGCCGGCGGCTATGGTCTCACCAAAATCCAGAACCTCAAGGCGCTCGCAAACGTTCATGACCACGCCCATCTGGTGCTCGATAAGCAGAATGGTTACTTGGAAATGGTTGCGGATAAACCGGATCAATTCAACCAGTTTGCCGACCTCTGAAGGATTCATCCCCGCAGCCGGCTCGTCCAAAAGCAGCACCTTGGGTTCCCCGGCCAAAGCCCGTGCTATCTCAAGGCGGCGTTGATCCCCGTAGGGCAGGTTCATGGCCTGCATTTCCGCTCGATCTGCAAGGCTCATTGTTTCCAGGAGGGCCATGGACATGGCGGTGACACGTTCTTCTTCAGCATGGTAGCGGCGGGTGTGCAAAATGGCATCCACCAGGCCATACTTAATTTTAGGGTGAAACACGGTCCGCACGTTGTCCAGGACGGAGCATTGCTTGAAAAGCCTGATATTCTGGAAGGTGCGGGCTATCCCCAACTGGGCGATTTTATAAGGCTTCAGACCCAGGATACTCCGGTCCAGAAACCGGATCTCACCGGAGGTTACCGGGAAAATACCAGTGATCAAATTGAAGACCGTCGTCTTCCCCGCCCCGTTGGGCCCGATCAGCCCGACAATCTCGCCCTCCTCCAGGGTCAGGTTGAAATTGTTGACCGCTTTCAAGCCCCCGAAATCTTTGCTTAAGCCTCTAACCTCCAATACCGGCATGAGAATTCTCCTTTCCTGGCCTGAGAGCCGGTTTTAGAACGGACGGAGGCCTTAAAAAGCCGATTTCCTTGCCACCGAAAAGCCCCTGCGGCCGCAAGAGGATCACGACGACTAACAGCACGGCGTAGATCACGCCACGGAAATCGATAAACTGCTGGCCCAGCACGAAGCGTAACCCCTCGAGCAGAAACACCCAGCCTATGGCGGTAACCACGGTCCCGGTGATACTGCCCAGGCCGCCCAGCACCACTATGAGCAGAAAATTGACAGACTGCAGCCAATCGAAGCTGGACGGATTAAGGTACGGATAGCGGTGGGCGTAAAGGGCGCCGGCCAAGCCGGAGAGGGCGCCACCCAGGACAAAGGCCATGGTTTTGTAACGGGTGGTGTCGATGCCCATGGCATCGGCGGCGATCTCGTCCTCCCGGATGGACACGACGGCCCGCCCGGGGCTGGATTGAATAAAGTTGCGCACTACGAAAATCGACCCCACGGTAAACAGGAAGAGAAGGTCGAAACCCACCATGTGCCTTAAGCCAGTCATACCGATGGCCCCGCCCAATATGGGGATGACTTTGTCGGCGTTGTTCAGCAGCACCGTAACAATGATGCCGAAACCGAGCGTGGCGATGCCCAGGTAGTCGGAGCGCAGGCGGAGAATCGGCCGGCCGATCAGGTAACTCACCACTGCCCCCGCCAGGGTGCCGGCGATCAACGCTCCTGCAAACCAGACCCAATTGCCGTGACCATAAGCCTTGGTTATGGCGCCGGCCGTGTAGGCACCCATACCGTAGAAGGCCGCCTGGCCCAGCGAGAACTGTCCGTTGAATCCGTAGATGATGGACAGGCCCAAGGCACCGATAGTGGTGATCAAGGCTTCGTCCAGGATCAGCTGCCAGTAATCGCCAATCATACCGGTAAGGATCAGGGCCTTGAGCAGACCGTAAACAACAGCCGCCCCGATAAGAATCACTAAAGTTTGGTTGTATTTTCGCTTCATCATAGTTGACCGTCCTTACCCCCGTTAGACCTTTTCCGGTCTGTTCTTGCCCAGGATGCCGCTGGGGCGGATAAGCAGCACCAGAATCAGGACCCCGAAAGCTATGGCATCGCGCAAGGTGGAAGAAAGAAAGGCTGCGGTCATGGTTTCCACCTGTCCCATGATCAGGGCGCCCAGGACCGCGCCGGGAATGATGCCGATGCCGCCGAGAACGGCCGCCGTAAACGCTTTCAGTCCGGGCATAATCCCCATGAAGGTCCAGATCTCTGGGTAGGCGATAGCGTAAAGCACTCCTCCGGCACCGGCCAGGGCGGTGGCGATGGCAAAGGTAATCGAAATGACGCCGTCCACGTTGATACCCATCAGGCGGGCGGCATCATGGTCAAACGACACCGCCCGCATGGCGGTGCCCACCTTGGTCCGGTGAATCAGGTACTGCAGACCCGCGAACATGACAACAACCACCGCCAGAATCATAACCTGGATGTTGGTGACGGTCACCCCGCCGATGTTCCAATTCACTGCCTGCAGAGGACTGTGCACTACCCGGTAGTCCGGGCCGAATATAAACTTGAGACTCGAAAAGTACTCCAAAAACAGGGAGACGCCCAGGGCGCTGATCAGGGCGGCGATCTTGGGCGCGTACCTAAGGGGACGGTAGGCGATTTTCTCAATCACCACGCCCAGGGTGGCACAAACGGCCATAGCTGCCAGGACCGCCACCGGCCACGGCACACCGGCCATGAAACAAAAATAGCCTACGAAGGAGCCCACCATAAAGACGTCGCCGTGGGCGAAATTGATCAGCTTGACAATCCCGTAAACCATGGTGTAGCCCAAAGCGATCAGGGCGTACACCAGACCCAACTGCAGCCCGTTGATCACCTCGGCCAGGAAATAGTGCAAGAATGTTACCTCCACTCCGTTAGCTTGACATTCAGGGTGTCGGCGAAAAGCCAGGGATCAAGGCGGACGCTATGGAAACCAGGTTTCCATAGCGTCCGTCCAAGCACTCTGTGTACTGACTTTACGGTTGAACCGTGGCTGCGTAGACTTCCTTGCCGCCCTTGATCTCCAGGACAACGGCCGCCTTGATGGGGTTGCCGTTCTGGTCGAAGGTAATCTTGCCGCTGACCACCGGGAAGTCCTTGGTCGCCTGCATGGCGTCCCTGATCTTGGTCGGGTCGTTGCTGCCGGCGGTCCGAATGGCGTTCAGCAGCAGGTTGGTAGCGTCATAGGCCAGGGTGGCCAGGGCATCCGGGGTGGCACCGTAGGCGGCCTTGTAGTCGGCAACCCACTTCTGTACTTCCGGACGAGGATCGTCGGCCGAATAGTGGTTGGTGAAGTACCCGCCATCCATGGTGGCGAAGTCGAGTTGGGAGGAATCCCAGCCGTCACCACCCATGAAGGTCGCTTTGATGCCTTTCGCGCGAGCCTGCTTGCCAATCAGGCTGACCTTGTTGTAATAATCGGGCAGATACAGGATGTCCGGCTTCAACTGGGCTATGGTGGTGAGCACGGCGGAAAAGTCGGTGTCAGTCGTCGAGTAGGCCTCGTCGGAGAGGACCTTCCCGCCGTCCTTGGCGAAGTTGTCACTAAAGGTACCGGCCAGCCCCTTGGAATAAGGGTTGGTCTGGTCGTACATGATGGCCGCGGTCTTGGCCTTCAGGTTCTGGGTGGCAAACTGAGCCGCCACCTGCCCCTGGAAGGGGTCGATGAAGCAGGCCCGGAAGACGTAATCCTTCCTGGCGCCGTTGTCCACGGTGACATTCGTGGCTGTGGCCGTGGGCGTGATCAGGACCACTTTGTTGTCGTTGGCGACCTGGGCAATAGGCAAGGTGGCTTTTGAGGTAACCGATCCGACGATGGCCGCCACATGATCCTGGGTGATCAACTGGGTGGCGACGTTGACGGCTTGGGTGGCGTCGTTGGCGTCGTCGGCAGAGAAGGTCTGGATGGTGTAGTCGCCCACTTTGCCGCCGGCTTCCTTGATCGCCAGGTTAAAGGCGTTCTGGGTCGATTGGCCGAAGGTTTTCACGTCACCGGTTAGAGGACCTATAAACCCGATCTTGATAACATTGCTACTTGAAGCTGCCTGGCCGCAACCCGTTACGGCCAATGAAAGACCCAGCGAAAGGGCCATCAGTACGGCTACCAATCTTTTCTTCACTAGAAATGACTACCTCCTCAATTAGGTTAGTTTCCATAGTTCTCTCTAGGTCTGTTTTCCGGATGACGGCCGGGCGCACCTCCTCCGATTTGCACCCCGGCGGCTTGGACGATGTAAGGCATTACCACCTCCTGAAAAGTTCATTGCGCAGCCTGGCACCCCGCGCAGGGGACTATGCCGGAACAACTTCCAGACTGAAGTCCCGGAGTCGAATCACGCTGGTTCCGTTGTCCCCCTTCGAGTTGGAGGCCATTATCGTTCGACCAGCCTGCGTGGCCTACGATCGCCCCTGGATCGGGCGCCTGGAGTATCACGGCAGAAGACCGGTCCTAACCTCCATCCATATTCACGCTCGTCTTCCAACAGACCAATTGTCTGAATTGCGCGAAAAGGAAGTACGGCATCTTGGCGCCACTGCCGGCGCCATACGGGACGAAAACCCGGGACAGAAGGAAACTACTCCAGTTATCTTCTACAAGAACTTTATTTTCCCTCTGAGTGTTTGCCGAAAATGTAATAAAAATATGATATATTAAACGCCTGTTCAACCAGGCGCCCACCGTAGCCCTTCTCCCGCCGGAACCCGCTGCCGAACACCTGCCCCCTTCGGTGCGGCAAAAAAAGAAAAGGCCGCTTGGGCCTTTTCGGGATCGCCGAGGGAATGCCGTCTATACACCGGGTCTGCTCCCGGTTCCGCCGCAGGTCTGAGCCGGAGAGGCCCTCCCGGGGATCAAATGGTCAACTGCCCGTTAGGAGTATCGGCTACCCTCAGTATCTGCTCCTCGTTGCCGTTTTGGGCATTGATGTACACCAGGTAGGTATCTCCGTCCTGCCTGCCGCTAAACTCGTAGGCATATAATTCGCCGCCCCGTCCGTCCGGGATGATGCTCAAGGTGCCCGGACCCACCGCCACTGTATTCTTCACCAAATTCCCGGCCTGCTGGGCGGTCAAGACGACTTTGTTAGCCGGCTTCACCTGGCTGTGGAAGAGGTTGCTGGTGCCCTCGAATCCCACCACCTGACCATTATCCAGTGCTACGGAAACCTTGACCTGTTGCGGGTATATTTTTACCCCGCCATCATCCCGCACCAGGCTGAAAATCGCCTGGTTGTTGGACAGACGGTGATAGGTGGCCACGAAGGTTCCCAATCCCCGGCTGCCTGCGAAGGACAGGGCCTTGTCCTGGGCCCGGCCCACTGTCCATGTGCTGGTGGTGACCGGTCGCGGATCTAAAAACCAGGCCACCCGGCCGCCGGTACTAGCCACGTCAACCGTGGATGATCCGTCGGCTTTGCTGTTTACCGGGGATACCTGTACCCGGTAGGACGGCACAGTCCCCTTCACCGAGCCGGTGAATTTGCTCTGGTACTGCACCCCTGATACCCGGTCGATGAAATTCAAGGCTATGTTCCCAGCCTGGTCTGCTGAGGTGGGCGGACCTTGCAGTGCTGCCTGTCCCCCAGCCGGCTGATCCGAAAACGGCCCATCGTAAATCAGGCCCGGATATTTCTGCATCTGGGTATCGATCGTCGACAGGTTCTGGGACGCCAGATTCTTGCCCTGCCCGGTCAGCTTGTTCCTGGCCTGGGCCACGAGGTTGCTGAGAAAAAGCTTGCCGCTGCCGCTTTTGGCCTCTGCGTCGCGCAGTTGGCCGTTCAAGTCACCAGACTGGCTGTAAAGGCTGGACAGGGTCTGGAGCTGCGTCTGGTCCGGCACCTGTCCGGTCGCCGTGCGGGTCAACATTGTGCCCGCGAAGTCTCCCACCTGGGTAAGGAACTTGGCCGTCCGGGAGGCCACCATATCCGACACCGGAAGTTGCGTCAGGTTTTCCTGGGCCGCAAAAGCCTGTGCCCTTACCTGGCTGAACAGGTCGGCCAGCTGGGTCTTGCTGCTGGATACTTTGGCCTTGCCCAGCAGCACGTGCACATTCTGAACATTATCCAGGGTGGCATAAAAGGCCCTCTGGTACTGCCCGGTCAAAGCCGCCTCAGCCGAGCCCCGGGCCGTAGACTGGGAGTGTCCCCAGAAACCGAGCCCCAGGAAGGCCGCCAAAGCCAGGGCCCCTAAACCTATCCATTTACGCCTGTCCATTGTCACTCCTCCTACTAGCGGGCAAAAACATGCTGGCCGATCTGGGTGATGATGGTGCGGGTCCAAATCCAGGGACTGACCAACTTGGCCGGATTCCAGAAAAACACAGCGCCCCCCGTGGGATCCCAACCGGACAGGGCAGAGGTGGCCGCCTGAATGTCACTCGGGGTGGGCGAGTTGTTGAAGATGCCGTTCGACACCGACTCGAACGCATAGGGCTGATAAACTATCCCGGGAATGGTATGGGGAAAGGCCGCGCTCCGCAGGCGGTTTAGCACCACCGCCGCCACGCCCACTTTGCCCTCAAAGGGCTGATCCTCGGCCTCGCCGCCAATCAGGTGGGCCAAGAGATTGACATTGCTCTGGTCGGAAACGTTGGCGCTGACCGCCGGAGCCGCCGGAGCAGCCGCAGCGGCAGCTGCCGGCTGGGCAATGCCGAGCGCCAGGTTCTGCCAGGTAGTCGTTCCTACAATTCCGTCCGGGATGAGCCCGTTGTTGAGCTGAAAATCAACGACCGCGTGCGAAGTACTGTTACCAAACGACCCGTCCACCGGCCCCTTGTAATAGCCCCAGTTGTACAACCGCTGCTGCAGCGCATAGACCCAATCGCCCTGAGAGCCCCAGTAAAGGGCGGGCTGCGCCAACACCGCCGTGCCGCCAGCCACCATAGCCACCAGAAAAGCAAGGTACATCCAGGGTCTGCCGAACCACTTTTTCCACCGGAATGCCATTCTAGTCATCGACCTTCCTCCCGGGTCTGTCTCAAAACTTAGTGTGCATGAAAACGCGGTCTTTATGTAAGAAAAGACGAAAGCCCCGCCAGGTATAACCTGGCGGGGCAGGGCTAAAAACCCATCTCCGGTCTATTGGTCAGTCGTGTCGCCGGCCCAACCCAAGCTCACTGACCCGCAACGTGGCAGAGGTTGCCCCTCCGTTATGGTACCAGCGCGCCGCATCTACCAGGGACTTCGCCCAACCGGGCACGCCGAGGGCATGGATGTGGGTATACGAGGCCAGGACGTTACGGTAAACCAGGCCGTCCCCAGCCTCCCCGATGCCCGTGCCCCGCGAGAGTCTGAGGCAGACCGCCACCCGGTCCCTCTCCAGGTTGATCACCCGGGAATGGTGAAACTCGTGCCCCCGCAACTCCGTGCCAGGCGGAAAAAAGGGATTGGCGGCCACTACCTGCGCTGCCACATAGCCGTGTCCCTGGGGGCCGTCGACCATCTCCACTTCGAAGGGCAAGGCCCCACACATGCGGAAGGTTTGGTCCCGCCAGGTGATGCTCCGGCCCAGATACATGAGCCCGCCGCACTCCGCGTAAACCGGCAGGCCGTCTTCCACCGCCCGGCGCACCGCCTCCCGCAGCGAGCCGTTGGTCTCCAGATCCCGCCCCTGCACTTCCGGGAATCCCCCGCCCAGGTACAGGGCGTCGACATCCGGCAACTCGCGGTCACAAGTCGCGTCGATCACTACCAGGTCCGCACCGGCCTGTGTCAACGCCGCCAGGTTCTCGGGGTAATAAAAACTAAAAGCCCGGTCTCGGAAAACGCCGATCCAGGGGCGCCGCTTGACGCCGGCCCCGTCAACGAACACGGCCTGCGGGGAGGTGTCGCCGGGCGGCAGTGGCAGGGCGCGCCCTGCCACTGCAAGGATGGCATCCAGGTCGAGGAACCGCCCGATAGCATCGAGGGCCGCCGCCACCCGCGTGGTCAGTTCCCCGCTCTCGCCGGCCGGAATCAGGCCGAGGTGACGGTCGGGTATGTCGTAGCCCTGCCCCTTGGGCAGGGCACCCAGCACCGGGAGACCGCAATACTCTTCCACGGCCCGGCGCAGCATGTCTTCGTGCCGGCACCGGGCTACCCGGTTTAGAATAACCCCGCCGATCTGCACGGCGGGGTCGAACCCCTGGAAACCGGAAACCAGGGCCGCCACGCTCCGGGTCATGCGGGTCGTGTCCACTACCAACAGAACCGGAGCGGACAGCGCCTTGGCGATCTCGGCCGTGCTACCGCTCCCGGCCAGGTCAAGGCCGTCGAAGAGCCCCATGGCCCCTTCCACCACGGCTATATCGCCATTCCAGGCCGCGGCGGCAAAAGCCTTCCGGACACCATCCATCCCCATCATATAGGCATCCAGGTTGCGGCAGGGCATACCGGCGGCCAGGGAGAGCCACCCCGGGTCGATATAGTCAGGCCCCTTTTTGAAGGGCTGGACCGAAAGGCCCCGCTTCACCAGGGCCGCCACCAGCCCCAGAGTGACGGTGGTCTTGCCGGAACGCCCGTGCGGTGCCGCCACTACCACCCTTGGACACTGTCTCAGCGGGAACGTCATGACCAAAAACCTCCGCGTGGGTTACCGCCGACTTCCGGGCACCCTTCACTCGGCGGGGCAAGGTGGAGTCGGGGTAATTGAAGATAATACCTTCCCCAAAGCCCCCGTTTCAAAACGGTGGTGGGGAAACCTGTGCTGGAGCGCTTTCCGGCTGAAACCGGGAATTATTTTCGGGCCGATGGAAAGTTAAGGGCACAGCCACCCTGGTTAAAAGGGGCCGTGCCCAGTTCGGCGATAACTGCGCCGTATCTAGTGCCCGGTAGAAAACTTTTTTAAACGCAACCAGTCGGCTTCGGCAGTCCGGCCAGCTTGCAGGCGCCCTTAGCGGGGCCGCTCGGGAACAGTTCGTAAATGGACTTCAGGTTGCAGCCGGTTTCTTTGCACAGTTTCCGGACCATGGGAGCGATCTGGAACTGTTTGTAGTAGTCGCGCACGTACCGGATGACTTTCCAGTGCTCATCGGTTAGGTCGCCGGTGATCCCTTCGCCGGGCGCAAAGTGCACGGCGATATCCTCGCTCCAGAGATCGGGATCCACCATAAAACCGTCTTCATCCAATTCAACTGAGCGTCCGTTAATCTCGATCGCGGGCATGCAAAAACCCCCTCCTGATATAATATAATTGGACTTTTGGACGCAACGGGACGACTTCCACCGCCTGCGTCCACCTGTTGGGGCCTATCTTTTTTTCGGACCCCAGGCGGGCCAACCACCCCCCTAATACAATACCATTAACCATAAGGACCGTCAATCCTTACTTCCACACCAGCGCCCGGCCAACCAGATCGATGAGCCCGTTAACGTGCACGCCCAGTTTGTGTTCATCTACCATCGGATATAGTTGGGCCTTGCAGATAGAGCAGGGCGCGCACAGGATGCCTTCCCCGTTGTCGCCGACGTGGGTTTCCCGTACCTGCTCCGCCTTCTTCTGGGAAAACTTGATCCGCAGATCATACATCACCGGATCGTCGAAGAGAATGGCCGACCCACCGCCACAGCAAAAGTTGAACTGACGGTTGGGGGTCATTTCCCGGAAGTCGGTGGCTACATGGTTCAGGACGAAGCGCAGGGTGTCGGACATGCCGCAGGCCCGGCCGTAGTTGCACGGGTCGTGCAGCGTTGTGGGGTTAGAGTTCCGGGTCGGGTCCAAAACCAGTTTGCCCTGCCGAATACATTCGGCGACCTCGTCGTGCAGGTGGGTCACCGGCACCCGCAGGGGGCGGTCCAACGCGCTGTCCATATACATCTTGTAGGTCCGCCAGCCGTGCCCGCATTCACCCCAGACCACCTTCTTGATGCCCAGGTCCACCACCGCATCAACCAACCGCCGCATATTGTCGCGCATGACCGCTTCCTGGTCGAACAAGAACCCAAAGTTGCCGGCCTCGAGCAGGTTGCTGGGGATGGTCCACTTCGCCCCGATGTAGTTGAAAAACATCCCTGCGCCCTTGATGGTGTACTCGTTGATGGAAAGGTCGGCGGAAGAAGGCACGTACAGGATGTCGGCCGGTTCGTCAACCGGGAAGCGGATCTCGACGCCAAACTCGTCCTTCACATCGTCGGCGAGAAATTCCAGGGTATCCACGATCCCCGCCTTGGGGAAACCCATATGGTTGCCCGTCTTTCCCATCGCCACACCGGTGTGGTTGTGCAGCTTGGGCTCCATACCCAGCCAGTGCAGGATTTGGCGACCAATCATGGTCACTTCGCAGGTGTCGATGCCGAACGGACACACCATGGCGCACCGGCGGCATTCGTTACACTGGTAAAAGTACGAATACCACTTTTCCAGAGTATCCATGGTCAGGTCTTCCGCGCCCACCAGCTTGCCGAACATGCGCCCCTGAGGCGTGAAATACCGCTTGTAGACCTTGCGCATCAGGTCCGCGCGGCCGGTGGGGATGTTGTTGGGGTCGCGGGTGCCCAGGTAGGTGTGGCAGTTTTCGGCGCACAGCCCGCACTTGGTGCAAGACTCCATAGCCATCACGAAGGAGCGGAATTTCTTACGCATCTGGTCCATGTATTCGATGGCCTTGGCCACCTTCTGATCATCAGGCACAGGCTCGCAATGGAGCTTGCGCAAATCCGCGTCGCTGGCCCGCGGCGCCTGTTTGTATTTTTTAACGACCTGTTCCGCGCTCATTTACGACACCCCCCCGTTGATAGCCTGGCTGCCAAAATCGGGCTTGTAGGCTTCGCCCGCAGGGGCCGTAATACCCGGCATGCCAGGGGCGGGCTCCAGATACATCTTGTGCAGGATCCACCGGTTGGCGAACATGCCCAGAGAGTGCATAAGCTTGCTGAAGGGGAACACCATCAACAGGATCTGTACCAGCAACATGTGCACGGCAAAGAGCGGCACCTGCGGCATGGCCACCGGAGCGCCCATGATGATACCCGTAACCCAGGCCCGCACCGGGGCGTAATCGATGCCGGTGGCAGGGAAGACACGCATGATGTCGCCGACCACTACGATGCCGAGAAGGAGAAACAGATGGAGATAATCACTGGTTGAAGAGATGACCCGGACTTCGTTGATGGTCACGCGCCGGTAAAGGAGGTAGAGAAGGGCTAGCATGATCAGGAGCCCGGAGCTGAGTCCCAGCAGGTCGGACAAGTACGTGCTTAGACTCACGGATGCGCCGATATACACGAACTCCCGGCCCAGAGTATAAATACCGACCAGATGGCCGCTCAAAACGAGAAACAAGGCTACATGAAACACCCAGGCCCCAATCCACAACTTCTTGTCCATGCGGAACATGCTGCGGAAAAATACGGCCTCCGCCCCGATATTCACCACGACATCGGTAGGCGTACTGGAAAACGGGGGAAGCACGATGCGGTGCACTATGCGCGCACCCACCCAGCGACCCAGCCGGTACAGCACACCGATGGTGAAGACCACGAGGGCGATGTAGGGAAGGATCGACCCGATAAAATAATATGCCAAGATGACAACACCTCCTTGAGACTAGGTATGACAACACCTCCGTCCCGGCCCGTGGACCGCCCCCCTGGGGTGGGTCATCCACGGGCCGGGACGGCACCGGTTTCTACGACTCCTCCACCCTGACGGCGTCGTTGGGACAGGTGACAACACAGGTTTCACAGCCCAGACAGTCATCGGGGCTGCCGGTAACTGTGGCTTTGCCATCCTCCATTTCCAGCATCGACGCCGGACAGGCGGCTGCACACTCGCCGCAGCCTTCACACTTGTCGGCATCAACAGACACCTTGAACATTTATCTACTCCCCTCCCCGGTTGGCGGCCCGCTATCGGTTGTACTCATCAAAAAATACGTATTCGAGGAACCTCGCTGCCGACGTCCCGCCAGCCATGGCAGAGGCGGAACAAAACCTTGCCCTGATCAATACACAACATGTCCCGCAAGGTGCCGGCCATGGTAAATCTTGACCGCAGGGTGACGGTCACAAAGTGGTTCAGAAAACCGGATACCTTGATCTTAAACTTGTGGGGCCATATCAGCCGGTGCGGTTCTTTCCGCAACTCGTTGATCAGGTAGTTACATTGCCCGGTATTTCGCTACCGGCGAACTCACAGCGGTCGGGCCCGACTGACAATTGGGGGAGCCTGAGGTCGGAACCGGGACCATCTAAGACTTGCTACCTTGAAGTGTTGCACTTTTTTCCACAAAACCTTGAAACAGCACTATTTATTATTTATTAACAATAGGTTTGACATCAAGACTTCGGGCAAGAAAAGTGCGGAACCCCCCATCACAACACCTCCACACCCATTGTGCTAATAAGTGCAAACCGCTTTTTGTAGCGTAGCACGACCACTCCAACCTGTCAAGACCATTCTCCGGTCGCCCGCCCGGCGGGACCCGCACAATCCTCTCCGTCCTCGCCCCTGATCACCGCACCCAGGGATGACAGCTTGTCGACAAGGTCCTCGTAACCGCGGTAGATTAATTCCGCGTTGGAAATCTCGGTCTCCCCGTTGGCCAAAAGGCCGGCTACCACCAGGGCAGCTCCCGCACGCAGGTCGGTGGCCCGCACCTGGGCTCCCTGTACCTCCGGTACGCCCTCGATTACGGCTACGCGACCCTCAACCTTGATAGACGCCCCCATGCGTTTGAGTTCATTGACCACTTGAAACCGGTTCTCAAAAATGTTCTCGGTAATTAGAGACAGGCCGGGTACCGTACAGAGCATCGCCATCATAGGGGACTGCATATCGGTCGGAAACCCGGGATACGGCATCGTCTTAATGTCGATATTCTGATACGGTTTGGATCCGCTGACCAGGATCTTGTCCTCCCTCTCCTCCACGTCGACGCCCGCTTCCCGCAGCTTGGCGGTAACCGGTTGGAGGTGGAAGGGAATCACGTTTTCCACGATCACCTCCCCTCTTGACGCGGCGGCCGCCACCATGAAGGTCCCCGCCTCGATGCGGTCCGGAATTATGCTGTAGCGGCCCCCGTCCAGGCAGCCGCCGGTTCCCTCGACTTTGATGACATCGGTACCGGCACCCCGCACCCTCGCTCCCAGACTGTTGAGAAAATTGGCCAAATCGACCAACTCCGGTTCCTTGGCCACGTTCTCTATAACAGTCTGCCCTTTGGCCAGACAGGCCGCCATCATGATGTTTTCCGTTGCCCCCACGCTGGGAAAATCCAGGTAGATGCGTGCCCCTTTCAAGCCCTTGCTCTCGGCGCTGATGCACCCGTGCTCCAGTGTGAGATCAGCCCCCAGACCAACCAATCCTTTGAAATGTAGGTCCATCGGCCTGATCCCGATGTTGCAACCTCCGGGCAGGGCGACGCGCGCACACCCGAAACGGGCCAGAAGCGGACCCAACAGGAGGCTGGAAGCCCTTAGCTTTTTTACCTCGGGATAGGTGGCGCCCTCGCAGCTGACGCGATCGGGCGGTTTAAGGTACAATAGCCCGCGGTCCAGCCATTTGACCTCGGCACCCAGCCCCCGCAAGATGTCGGCCAGGACAAAAATGTCATTGATGGCGGGAACGTTCTCCAGGGTTACCTCACCGGTCGACATCATGGCTGCACACAAAACGGCCAGCGAGGCGTTCTTCGCCCCGCTCACCCGAACCCTGCCTTTTAATTTGCGGCCTCCGGCCACTACAATCTTGTTCATCTATCCCCCTCGAATCCCCAAAAAATCAGGTACTGGGGCCCAAAAGGACATATTCTCGGCCCGCAGTGATAATCCTTCCACGGATTCGCCCGCTAATCCAAATTTGCCGCCGCAAATTTTTGATATTGTACGGCAAAATCAGCCGGTTTCTCCCCGAGAGTGCCGCTCATGGCCTGCTCCATTGATTCTCCGGCCCGCAGGCGGTGCAAAAGATTTGTCACCTGATCCGGTCCGAAATGCTTGTACATGTACGTCACCGCCGCCAGAGACTGGTAGTAAGCCGCCGACTGGTCAGTCAACGAGTCAAAGTGGTTGGAGAGATCATCCATGGAGTACCAGGTGCCGCTGTCCGGTGGAGGGAGCTGGAAACCCGTCAACTGCATCTCCTCCCACTGGGCCAACCCCTCCTGCAACCAGCGGGGGCAATTTCCTCCGGTCAGCTCGTCCACAGCGAAGTGCGTCAGTTCATGGGCCATAGGCCCTTCATCGAAGAAGATATCGCGCTCCACCTGCGGCGAACCGACATCAATCCATGTCGAAGGAGCCACAACCCTGATAACCCCTGCCCAGTACGCGCCCATGGCGTTCAGGTCGCCCGCCCAGCCGAAGCTGTTGTTCAGTGAGGTGGCGGTAGGATAGACGACCACCGGTACCCGGCCGGTGGGGCTTACGCCGAAATCAGCCATAACCCGCCCATAGTATTCCTCCGCCCCCGCCAGCACCAGCCCGGCATCCGCCTGGTCTCCGGGCCGGTAACGCACCACCACGTTCTTTCCGGTCATGGTCAGGTACCCCGGGTAACCGTAAACCGT
>DATKUX010000086.1:0-4851 GCA_035530395.1 Spirochaetia bacterium | reverse complement strand
CCCATGGCCGGGTGTGATCTAAACCCGCAGAACGTGTCGCTCACCGTGGTTTTGCCGAACGGGAACTTCAAGGTGTCCAAGGTGTTCCGGTGCCCTGACCTGCCGTACGTGAGAGCCGAAAAGCGCGACCAGATCATCGGTGACTTGGCCCGCGATATTGCGTTGTGGCTGAAGGACAAAGGTGTCACGCAAGTCGCTCTGGAGGATCTCCACTTCGACTCCGACCATGATACCAACCGGTTCTTCAACCGGATGAGCCATAACTTTTCGCACCGGGCTATGTTCACCAACCTGGTGGTCAGGTTGCGCAAGGAAGGCATGGCAGTGTTTGCGGTGGATCCCAAGTTCACTTCGCTCATCGGCTCTGCCAAGTACATGGAGACCTACGGGCTGGCGGTTCACCAAGCCGCCGCCCTGGTTATCGCCCGGCGTGCGCTCGGCTATAAAGAAAAGGTGCCCAGGAAGATCCGTAAGGTGGTGGCCGCGAAGGAAGCAGGCAGTCATCTGAAGGGCTGGGGCAAGCTTTTCGGCATGGTCAAGCACACCCGGCAGTTCGCCATCAGGGAACGAGCCCATAAGAAGGACTGGGTGAGCGATTATCTGGTGTATGCCAGGCACCGCAAAGAAAAGAAGCGGGCCGCGGCTTAAAGGAGGTGGTGATTTTTCTTAAGTCTGTCCCGCTGACTCCAGCCCCATCGGCCCACTTGAGATGGGGTAGCCGTGATAGAAAAGCCCGTATTTGCGTTTGTACGGTGCATTGTATAAGGTTTATCCGACGTTCAAGGTGGAAATTGGCGTGCCAGATAGCCGGGGTAACTCCCCCACCCGGTAAGTGCTCAAGTGATGGGTGCCATGTGCCGCTCAGGGCGACCTGGGCGTCCGAGGTCAGTCCGCCATGGGGCCTGTTGCGCGAGACGGATAACGCTGGGCAGTGGTTCCCGAAGCCATAACTGGGAATGGACCACTCAGTTCCTCCCCTTGGGGGTTCGGGAACCAGGTAGACGGCTACGGAGGTAGCCGTCGATGTGGACCAAGATTCGGTTCATGTCTGCATAATGAGTACCTTTAATGTTCGTTGAACTGCATTGTTGTATAGTATTGATCAGGGAAAATTAACCTCCTCACTGTAGACCCGTTGCATGGTCCGCCATATTTCCTCGCCCAAAGTGGCCCGGCCCACATCCGCAGCGGCGACCAGCGGCACCCGCAGCACCTCCTGCCCCTTCTTAAGGACCACAAAATGGCCTACCTGGCTGCCCTGCCGCACGGGCGCACTTACTACCTCCGGCAATTCCACCCGCCGCTCGAACCCTTTCTCCTCGCCACGAGGCACTACCAGGGAAACCCAGTCCCCGGTCACAGCCGCCACCGTCTGCTCCCGCCCCTTGTCCACCCGTACGTCCCGGATCTTTTCCCGCAGGCCGGCCATGTTTACGGCCCGGTAGCGGGCGAAGCCGTAGTTGAAAAGGTGGATGGTCTCCCGGAAATGGCTTTTCGGTTCCGGCGTGCCCAACACCACCGACACCAGGCGCAGGCCGTCCCGTTCAGCGCTGGCCGCCAAACAATACGCCGCCTCATTGGTCCAGCCGGTTTTGCCGGAATCCGCCCCTTTGTACCACCAGAGCAGTTTGTTGGTATTCCACAGCTTGAATTTGCCGCCCCGTAAATCATATTCCTTGATCCCGGACAGTTCCATGAATAGGGGATGCGTAAGACCTGCCCGCATGATCCTGGTCATGTCCATGGCCGAGGTGTAGTGCTCCGGCGCCGGCAACCCGGTACAGTTGGCAAAGTGGCTGTCCGTGCACCCCAGCGCCCGGGCCCGCTCGTTCATGTCCGCGACGAAAGCTTCCTCGCTGCCGGCCAGATGTTCTGCCACGGCTACGCTGGCATCGTTGGCCGAACCCACTGCCACCGAGATCAGCATCTCCTTCAGGGTCATCTCTTCGCCCTGCTCCAGGTAGATCTGCGACCCGCCCATAGACCAGGCATGTTCGCTGGCGCTCACCCGGTCGGTGAGCTTCGCTTTGCCGTGTTCCACGGCCTCCACCGCCAGCAACAGCGTCATCAGCTTAGTCACGGAAGCCATGGGCAGGCGCGCGCCGGCATCCTTCAGAAAGAGCGCTTGCCCGGTGTGGGCTTCTACCAAGGCCGCCGCCCTGGCTGTCGTTTCTAGACCGGCGGCGGGATCGGACACGTTCTTATTTGCGGCTAAGGCACTGAAAGGAGTGAAAAAGAGACAAGAGACAACGATAAGGGCACCGGCAAGGCTCGATCTCATCATGACATCCCCTTCGCAAAAGTCAGGCTATGGGGTAGTATGTGAGGCCAAGGGAAAAAAATACGGGGCTCTTGGCTTGTGAGGCGCTAAAATCCCTCAGGAAAATTACTCTTAAGATCCCAGGTATTGTATTAGATGTGATCTCACCCTATATTAGAAAGGTGTGGGGGATCATAGGGCAAAATTTGAAATGTTTATCATAAGTTGGAATTCTGGATTGCCCACCGGATTATTTGATGGTCCCTACCGATCTCGATCACCCCTTCTTTTCTAACTATAATCCAGGACTCAAAGCCTGTTGGTTCCCCCACGCTCTTAAGACGATCCCTGAATATAGGCAATATATCAAGAATATCTGGGGGCGGCCATTGGTCGCACCAAAACTGCCAATTACATTGCGTTTACCATTTATGACTAAACATATGAAATCATATGTCATTGGGAATAGGAGAAGCCTGTCTGTAGGAATGCCATTGCCTATAATGGTCATCCTTATTGCGCAAGCTGACATCCACGTCTAAAGCTACATCACCCGGTCCAGCACCAGGGGCTGCTGCGCCGGTGCCCTGGGCCCGATCGAGAAGGCGCGGGAGAGTGTCTCCAGGGGATGGTCCGGGGCCACACCGCGGGCCATGTGCAGTTCGGCCAGGGTCTCGCCTCGCGCGATCACATCGCCCACCTTGCGGCTCAGGATCACGCCCGCCCCCGGATCCAGAATAACTCCATCCTCAAGGCGTGCCCCGGCCCCAGCGGCCGCCTCGGCCACCAGCCGGGCGTCCAGCGCAGTGACGAACCCGCCGTTTGGTGCCGTCAGGAACGCCACCTGCGGGGCCTGCGGCAAGAGGCCCGGATCGTCCGCGACTTGGGCCGCCCCTCCCTGGGCGGTTACCAGCTCGCGGAAAACGGTCAGGGCCCGCCCCCCGGTGAGAGCCTGGGTCAACTCAACCCTCGCCAGCTCATGATCTTCGGCCACACCGGCCAGCACCAGCATCGTTGCCCCCAGAGCGAGGCACAGCTCCACCAGGTCGGCCGGTCCCCCGCCCCGCAAGGTAGCAATGGCTTCCGCCACCTCCAGGGCGTTGCCCACCGCCCGGCCCAGCGGCTGGTCCATGGCGGTCACCAGGGCACTAACCCGCCGCCCCAACCGCGTGCCGATATCCACCATGGTACGGGCCAGTTCACGGGCCTCTCCGGCCGTCCCCGTAAAGGCTCCCCGGCCAGCCTTCACATCCAGCACGATCACATCCGCCCCCGCCGCGATCTTCTTGCTCATCACGCTGGAAGCGATGAGGGGAATGCTTTCCACTGTGGCCGTCGCGTCGCGCAGTTGGTAGAGTTTCTTGTCGGCCGGCACCAGCCGCCCGCTCTGACCGGCTATGGCCGCCCCGACCCGGGCCACCTGCTCCCGCAAAGCCTTTGGCCCGAGTTCCACATTGAAGCCCGGAATGGAGGCCAGCTTATCCAGGGTTCCACCGGTGTGTCCCAGGGAACGGCCGGAGAGCTTGGCCATCTTCAGACCGGCAGCCGCCACCAGGGGCACCAGAACCAGGGTGGTCTTGTCACCAACGCCGCCGGTACTGTGCTTGTCCGCCTTGATCCCGGGTATGGACGAAAGATCCAGCCGGTCTCCGGAATCGGCCATGGCTTCGGTCAGAAAGACCGTTTCCTCCCCGTCCAGGCCGCGCCAGAAGATAGCCATGAGCAGGGCGGCCGCCTGAAAGTCGGGAATGTCCCCGGCCGTGTAACCACGGACAAAAGCCTGGATTTCTGCCCCGGAAAGTTTGCCCCCGTCGCGTTTCCTGGCGATCAGGGCCCGCATGGCGGTTTCCATCACCGTTCGCCCCCGGTCAGCAGGCTCGCCAGAAAGCTCTCCCCCCCGAAGGGTCCCAGGGCGAAGACCTCCGCAATGGTCGCTGCCAGATCGCCGAAACCGGCCCGGGTGCCCAGACTTACACCCGGCCGTACCATGTCGCCTATGACCAAAAGAGGCACATACTCCCGGCTGTGGTCAGTGCTCGGCGTTGTGGGATCGCAGCCGTGATCCGCCGTGATGACCAGGAGGTCGTCCGGCCCCATGGCGGCGTAAATTTCCGGTAACCGGGCGTCGAAGCGGCTCAGCGCCCCGGCGTATCCGGCCGGGTCGTTGCGGTGGCCGTAAAGCATGTCGAAGTCCACCAGGTTGGCGAAAATAAAACCTTTCCCCGGACCGGCCAGCGCCTCTATGGTCCGGGTCACCAGTTCGTCGTTCCCCGCGCCGGTCAGCGACACGGCAACGCCCCGGCCGGCAAAGATATCGGCAATTTTACCCACCCCGGTCACGGGTATCCCTGCGGCCGTTAAGAGGTCCAGCACGGTTGTGCCGGCCGGCGGCAGGGAGAAATCATGGCGCCGGGGGGTGCGCACGAAGTGGCCCGGCGTACCGGCGAAGGGCCGCGCGATGACACGGCTCACAGAGTGCTCTCCGGTCAGGATGCCCCGTGCGATGCGGCAGATGCGGTAGAGTTCCTCCGGGGGCATGACGTCCTCATGGACGGCGATCTGGAAAACGCTGTCACCCGACGTATAGACGA
>DATKUX010000085.1:0-16344 GCA_035530395.1 Spirochaetia bacterium | reverse complement strand
CTTGATCGCCTGGATGTCGAACGCGGCTACCTCGATTATGACTTCTGTGACAGGAAGGATGGCTGAGATCTTCTCGACCAGGCGGACGTGGCTATCCAGCTTATGCTGAATACTGGGAGCCAGCCAGCCCTCCGGTTTCTTCCGGTTGTCAAATCGTGGAGCCCGGTATCGTTTCCGGCTCCGGCGCTGACGGCGATACATCAGCCGCTCTTTGTTTCGCTCTACTTGGCCGTCGAGCAGTTCGCACTCTCCAGCGATCAGCTCTTTGCCGGCGGAGACTGCGGAAAAGCCCACCACAGCATAGCCGGAGTCCACACCAAGAGTAACTGGTTGCGTATAGTGGTTGCACTCGTACAACAACTGGATCGTGAACGGGTAATGCTTCGTTTTTAGCCGGTACAGTTTCGGTGGTATGGGTGACCGCTGTTTTTCCTATTTTAACGGTCTCTTGTACCGGCCTGAACTTTACGAATTGTCAATAATCCTGAATCAAGCCCGGGCCTTCCGACTGTATGAGCAGACGCAGCCTCTGGACGGGTGCACTCTGGCACCCGTCCAAGGAGGCCATACCAGGGTGGTTCTGGGGCGATTTGCCTGTCTGGATCTGGCGCTCCGGGCGCACCGCGATAAAGTGGCACTCTATAATGTGAATGCCGGGATTACGGATGTGGCAAGTGAAAGAACGCCAATAGGAAAATGGCGGTTTCTTTAGGCCGGGAAGCGCAGACTCGAGTGCCGGTCCGGGGACAGGGGTATCCCTCCGGGCTTAATTTGCTTATTGACACTGCCACCCAAACGGCGTTACAATGATCTCGGACAGGGTCACGAAGATCCCGTGCCGCCAAGGCTTAACAAGCGGTTCCAATCCCTATAAGGCCATGAAGGCTGGTATCCCGCCGGAAGAGCGGGGACGAGGCGCATGGGCTTTTTTGTTTTGGTGAACTGGAGGGGGGCTTCGCTGTGAGTGTTCTCAGCCGTCTGTCCGGGCGGGAAAAGAAACGGCTTTCCGTTTTGTACGGCTTTCTCGTTTCTTATAATATCGTCGCCTGGGTTATTCTTCTTATACTGTCCGGACGGTATCCGTATCTTTTCACCATGGGATTCCTGAGTTACCTGTTCGGCCTGCGGCACGCGGCCGATGCCGACCATATCGCCGCCATCGACAATACAACACGGAAGTTTGCCCACGAGGGCAGGGGGGGGCTGGGTATCGGGCTCTTTTTCTCCCTGGGGCACTCCACCGTGGTTACAGTGCTGGCTGCCCTCCTGGTGGTGGCCACCCAGTTAGTCCGGGGCAGCATGCCGCACCTGGAGAGCATGGGCAGTTTCCTGGGTAGTTTTTTTTCCGCCTTTTTTCTCTACCTGATTGCGGCCATCAACCTGGTCATATTGCGCGACGTCTGGGGCATATTCAGGGCGGTGCGGGAGGTCGGCTTAAGCGAGCAGGCGAGCAAGGACCTGGAGGAATCGTTACTGAAGCGGGGGTTCATGAACCGGTTTTTCGGAGGGCTGTTCAACACGGTCACGCGCAGTTGGCAAATGTACCCCGTGGGCCTGCTCTTCGGGCTGGGTTTCGACACAGCCAGTGAAGTGGCCCTCCTGGGCCTCTCGGCGGCCGCGGCGGCCCAGAGCATGCCGATGGTCTATGTTTTGATCCTGCCCATGCTTTTTACGGCCGGAATGTCCCTGGTGGATACCACGGACGGCGTGGTAATGCAGTATGCCTATAATTGGGCCTTCGTCAACCCGGTCCGCAAGGTGTTTTACAATCTTTACATGACCGGCATTTCCGTATTCCTCGCGCTCGTAGTGGGCAGTATCGAATGGCTGCAGGTCATCGCCTCGCGGCTATCCCTGCAGGGATACTTTTGGACATTTATCCAGAAAGTCAGCTTTACCGGGTTAGGCTACGTGATCATGGCCGTTCTCGCCGGCGGTTGGCTGGTGGCCGTGGTGACCTACCGCATCAAGGGATATGACGCCAAATACCGCCTGGGAGATCAGGTGAACTAAAAGGGGCGATTTCCAGGATGACTGATCTGGGCCGGTTTTACGGGGAAAGGGCCAAGAAAGTGGTGGCCGCCCTCAACAAAAACCTTTTCGAGGGGGTCTATGCGCCTACTGCCCGGGAGGCGGTGGACGAAATATTGAAAAGAGTGCCGGAGGGGTCCACGGTGAGTGCCGGCGGATCGGTCACCCTGAGGCAGATCGGTATCCTGGAACTGCTGCGGCAGCAGGGTCATACCGTATTCGATCACTGGCAGGAGGGACTTGACGCGGCACAGGTTTACCAGGTCCGCCGCAGCCAGCTCACTGCCGATGTCTTCCTTTCTAGCACCAACGCGGTGACCCTGGACGGGCGCCTGGTAAACATCGACGGAGCGGGAAACAGGGTAGCCGCCATGATTTTCGGGCCCTCCCGGGTCATCGTGGTGGCGGGCATAAACAAGGTTACTCGGGACCAGGAATCGGCTTTGGCCAGGATCAGGGACGAGGCGGCGCCGCTGAACATGTACCGGCTGGATCTACCCACGCCCTGCGCCAAAACAACCTTCTGTGCCAATTGCGCACCCCCGGCGCGGATGTGCAGGATAACCACCGTGATTGAGGCTAAGCCCCTCGGCATTCCCGAGTTTACGGTCATTGTAGTGGGGGAACCGCTGGGTTATTAGGGCAAGCTTCCAATTCTATTACATTTTCTTTTAGGGTTATCATAACAGGTAACGCACTCAGCGGTAACTATTATGATACAATTCCCTGGCTTTGAAGTGCATGTCCTAATGGCCGACTAAACTGCCATTCTTTACATTTCATATCATGCAGGTAGCATCACGATTGCATGGCTGCCAAGCAGGCAATTATAGAGGTGTTTGGGAGGATGATAAGTAATTTGTTTATCGGCAATGAGGTAGTTTTTGGTCTAATCGAAAAATACGGTAGTCCTTTATACATATACGATGAGAATACCTTACGGTTCCGCTGTAGGGAAATGAGAAATCTATTGCCGGGCAACAATTTCAGGGTCAACTATTCAATAAAGGCAAATAGTAACTTAGAACTATTAAGAATTATTATGAGTGAGGGTATCGATGTTGACGCGATGTCACCTGGGGAGATTCATGTTCAGCAGATGGCAGGATTTCCCAAGGAGAGGATATTCTATATTGGAAACAATGTTTCCGCTGGCGAGATGATGTATGCCATAGAGAAAGGGATACTGGTAAGTGTTGATTCGCTATCCCAGTTAGAGCTTTTCGGAACCATTTGCCGTGGTGGTCAAGTGGCGGTGAGATTTAACCCTGGCGTCGGAGCTGGTGACCATGAAAAAATTGTTACCGCGGGAAAGAAGACTAAGTTTGGGGTGCAGAAGGATTTTATCGCTGAAGTCAAGGGATTAATCGCACGCTATGATTTAGAGCTAATTGCTATCAATCAGCATATTGGCTCATTGATTTTGGACGAAGATCAATATATTAACGGGGCAAGAAACCTTTTAGATATAGCTAGAGAATTGGAGGGGCTCAAGTTTATCGATTTGGGTGGCGGTTTCGGAATACCTTATAGAAGAAATGAAAATAGGCTTGATTTATCCCGCCTGTCTGAAAAACTCGGCGCATTATTGGATGATTTCTTGAAGGATTACGATAACAGCGAAGTTGTGTTTAAGGTGGAGCCGGGTAGATATATGGTCGCTGAATGCGGGATGCTCTTGGGTGAAGTATATTGTATTAAAGAGAATTATGGTATTAAGTATATCGGAGCTGATTTGGGTTTTAATGTGTTTATGAGGCCTGTCATGTATGGTTCATACCATGAAGTTGAAGTTATTAAGCGGAGCGGCGATTATGGCGCCAGCGAAGAAGTGACCGTTGTCGGCAATGTATGTGAAAGTGGCGACATCCTGGTAAAAGACAGGATGCTTCCTAGGATTGACGAGGGAGACGTTGTTGTTATTATGGACGCAGGGGCTTATGGATTCTCAATGTCTTCGAACTATAACTGTAGGTTAAGGCCGGCAGAAGTCCTGATTTGTTCCGATGGTAAGGACAAGCTGATACGCAGAAGAGAAACTTTTGACGATATTATGAGAAATTTCTAATTCCGGTTCTCCCTACCTATCCGGCTGCATGAGATCCGGTCACCCTTGCCAGGTAATGGTACAGCGGGGGTGGTTCCAACAGATGCATCTGATAATCGGTTCTGTGCTCCTCAAACCATGCTTTGTTGTTGTTTGCCTTAAGGTCAGACAAGAAAGACAGTGTTGCTGGGGAAAATCCCTGGAAACCGGCTTGCTGCAAGTATGGCACCTCTCTTTCGCTACTTCCCGGGGGAGGAGGAGTTGGACAGATTAGACAGGATCCGCCGGAGATATGATTCAAACATATCGATTTCACCAGGAAGAAAATCGTGGTAAAATAAATCGTTCATTTCCTTGGAGACTCTTTCGTACTGATCCATGTACTCGTTATTGAGTTTCCTGGCTACAATCATTGTTTGCCGACGATCCCCGGCCGACGGAAGGCGGGCTATCTGGCCGGCTTTCTCCAGTCGATCGAGCATGCTGGTCAAAGTAGACTTCCCTAAGCCTGTTTCTCTGGCTAACTGCTGGATCGGGATCTTGTTGGTTCGCCAAAGCACAAACATGATTCGACCCTGGGCCGCATTGAGATTTTGGATGCCGTGTTCCTTCAACTTTACGGACAGGGATCTTCGCGCTAAATGATGTATTTTATCTAGAAGAAAGCCGCCTTCCCGTTGATCCTTCATATTGCTAACACCCCCTATCCGCGTCAATCATGAACAGGAAAGTCTATCTGGAAAACATGAAGTTGGTGGTAATATCTGGCGAACAACGGGCGCATGCGCAGAACGGCGTAATCCTGATCGCTGCTTCCTCCCGGGTAATACAGATTCCACCCGTCTTGCCAAAGACTCTCGTTGACATCTGCGTCGTCTACTATATCGATATCCCCAATCAGATTCAAACCTCTCCATTCGGTCGGCCGGGAGTAATAGACGGAGGCCTTGGGACTTACCCTGAGGTGGATGATTTTCCGGGATGAGGTGTTGGTGGTAAAGTAGACCAGGAAATCGTCACGGTGTATTGCAAACCTAGTGCTCAACGCAGGAAACTGGTCTTTCCGGCGGAGATTGAACATGGCCCTGGTCTGAGGAAAGCCGTCCCCGTCCATGGTTGTCAGGTAAGCCGCTTCTGCCGTTTCCATGAGTTCCAGGCAGAGTCTTTTCGGTTCCTCCACAGCGCGTATTCCTCCAAAAAGACGTTTTATATAATGTTATACTATATAGAACTATCCTGTCAAGAAGTTTCCTGAAAGGGTGGCCCAGCGCCCGCGAGTTATTTTGGTGTGCAGCCTCCATGACTCTTGACAATAGTTAGACGTCTAATTATAATAGGGACATGAACTCACGGCAAGTAATTTCGATGATATCCCGCATAAGGGAGAAGGCCAACCGGTTCATCATGCGCGAGATGAGCCTCCGCGGGATGGAGGGGTTGGCTACCAGCCACGGCGATATTCTGGTGGCTCTTTTTAACCATGCCAGCCTTTCCATGACGGAATTGGCTAGGATGATTGACCGGGAAAAGCCGACGGTTACCGTTTTGGTCGACAAGCTGGTGACCATGGGCTATGTTTGCAAGGCAACAGATCAGGGGGACAAACGGGTTACCCTGATTTCACTCACCCCGAAGGGCCGGGCTTTGCAGCCTGACTTTGATGAGATTTCAGCGTTGCTGTTGGATTCCGTCTACAGGGGCATTAGCGATGAGGAAAAGGAGGTATTGATTAACGCTCTGATGAAAATCAGTAAAAATCTGTAATCTTTTTTGTGTAATAGTTAGATGTCTAATATTTGTGGGCCAGTTGGGGGCAACAGTCACATAGGAAGGTAAGGCACTGCGCACACCGGACCCGGGATTTCTGTATCAGTTCTGCGTTGTTGGCAGGCCTGTTATTGCTAAACAGGCGAAGAACGGGTAAGAATATGTAACAAAATAATCTCAAAAAGGAAAGGATGACTATTTAATGAACGAAACGTTAAAGGTTATTAGGAGTAGAAGGAGTATCAGGCAATATAAGCCAGAGCAGATTGCTAATTCTGAGCTGCAGGTAATATTGGAGTCTGCTCTATACGCACCTAATGGCATGAATCAGCAGAAATGGCATTTCACTGTGATCCAGGATAAGGATATGCTTGAGAGAATGGTAAATACGATCAAGGAAAACATGATGAAATCAGGTATGGATTTCCTGGTGAATATGGCGGGCAGCCCTGGCTATAACACCTTTTACCACGCCCCTACAGTTGTTTTGATTTCAGGGGATGGAGATGCTCAATTAGCTCCTATCGATTGTGCCGCAGCAGCGCAAAATATTACCTTGGCGGCAGAATCACTTAATATCGGTTCATGTTTCATGACATCCCCTGGTTTCCTTTTTGCCTCGGAAAAGGGCATGGAATTTAAAAAGGAGTTAGGGATTCCCGGGGGATACAACCATGTTTGTACCGTGGCACTTGGATACAAGACATCTGATAACCCGGCGACACCGCCCAGGAATATGGATGTCATTAATTATGTAAGGTAGACAGCTGGAGGCGCGAAAAGGGCCGTCCTGAAGGGCGGTCCCACCGGCCATGGCGGTTGGAGGTAACAGGTATGGGCCAGTCGCTTGCCGTCCCGGTACGGCATTACGCACCCGTGGAAAGGGGAGAATCAGCGTGGAGAAGAAGGAATTAGGGGCCAAAACCTTTTTATATCCCATGCCGATCGTGCTGGTAGGGGCTGTGGTCGATGGGAAACCAAATTTCTTGACCGTAGCCTATTGTGGCATAGTTCAAGGCAGGCCGCCCATGATTTCCATATCCGCAGGCAAGGCACACCATACTAATGCCGGGATCAAGGAAAACGGCACCTTCAGCGTCAACATTCCATCGGCGGAAATGGTAAAAATAACTGACTATTGCGGTCTGCATTCCGGAGCCGAGACGGACAAATCCTCCCTCTTCGAGGTATTTTACGGGCAACTGCAAACAGCTCCCATGATCCGGGAATGCCCGCTCAATATGGAGTGCAAACTGGTTCAGACTCTTGACCTCGGTGATAACAATGACCTATTTATCGGCGAAATCATCCAGACGTATGCCGAAGAAAAATATCTCAGCAATGGTTCGCCGGATATCAGGAAGATGGATCCGATTGTCTTCTCCATGCACGACAACAACTACTGGAGAGTTGGTGAGTATCTGGGCCGGGCGTGGAGCATCGGTAGGGATTTTACGCCTTGACATCTAACCTGGTAAAGTCACCTGCTGAACACAGGTTACCATCGGTCTAGAATCCCACGGCTGTCAATTGCAAGATCTCCCCGGCCAAAAACATTTGCTCCCTCCTACCATATACGGGTTGGGGACAATGGTAATGACCGGGGCGATTCTTTTTCCGGTAGTGCCGCCCATTCCTTCTTTTCCCTGTGCGGGATCAGGCTCACCCGTATTGAAACCGCCAACAGCCGTCGGGGACTTGCATCTCGATGGCGGTGTACGAGGCAGGGGCTGGGAAGATCGCCGGTTACGCCCGTAGCCACTCGGGAAAAGAAGTGCAAAGAGTTCAAATTTGAACCCCATGGTCATACTCATACTTAATGACAAAAAACCCAACTGCAGGTCTAAACATTTTTTTCCAGCGTAGACATATACGGGGTGGGGACAATGTTTACGATGGGGGTTCTTCTTTTTCTGACTATGGTCGCGGCCCTGTTCTCGCTGCGGGAGAAAACCAGGCAGGTCAGGCTCAGGGATCTCTCGAGCGAACCTTACCGGACCTCGCCCTTATCCCGGGCCATGGCTGAAATGGTGGGCACGGCGGGGGGTATCTACCTGTCCCTGACCTTGGCCCGGGACTTTCTGGCACTGGATGTGCCAAGCCGGGTGGCTGTCTGGCCCTGGCGCTTTGAGGTGGAACCGTTGGCCGCCCTGTCTTTGTCCCTGGCACTGGTTCAGCCCTACGTAATGCGACTGTATCAAGATCTGAGACGGTGATGAGGTGTTGCCGATGCGTCTTTGGCATCTGTCCGGCAAAGAAATCATTAATTTACACGACGGCACTAAACTGGGCGTGATTACCCAGCCGGACGCCGTGATTGACGGTCCGTCGGGTTACGTGCGGCTGATCGTGGTAGCGGGAGGCCTGCGGTTATTCCGCCACGGGCCCCGTTATACGGGTATCCCGTGGGAGGCGATAAAAAAGATCGGCCAGCAGGTGATCGTGGTCGATCTGGCGCCAGGCCAGGCGGGCAATACAATGAAGCCGGTACCGGGAACAGGCGGCGGGTAAGTACCGCCGCCTGTTTCTGCCTGTTTACTGGGCTACGGTCACCTTTACCTTCCGGCGCGAAACGAGATCGGACTTGGGACACCTGATCTCCAGGATGCCGTTGGCGTAGGTGGCTTCCACCTGTTCGGACTTAATGGTAGTGGGAAGGGCTATGGTCCGGTAGAGGCTGGTGGCGCGATTACCGGCGTACGCGGTGGCGGAAATGGACATCGAGTCATCGGTAACCGTCAGGCTGAGGTCGTTCAAACTGACGTTGGGCAACTCGGCCGCAAGCACGACGTCACTGTTGGTTTCAGCCAGGTCCACTCTCATCTGGGCCAACCCCGTGGTTCCCGCAATGGCGTTGAGGTTCACCATCCCGCTCGCGATGAAGGGATTGGCGAAGGCCTGCTGGGCCAGTACCGCATTGGTGGTCACCGGCACGCCCCAAGTATTGATGCCGCTGTTGATGAAGGGATTGGCAAAAGCCTGCTGGGCCAGTGCCGCATTGGTGGTCACCGGCACGCCCCAAGCGTTGATGCCGCTGTTGATGAAGGGATTGGCAAAAGCCTGCTGGGCCAGTGCCGCGTTGGCCGTGGTTACCGGCGTGCCCCAGGCGTTGATGCCGCTGGTGGTCAGAGGATTGACTGCGCCCTGCGTGAGGACAGGGTTGGCCAGAATGGCCTGGTTGGCCGCCAGACCAAGGGCCGGATTCAGACTGGCGCTGTTTACTGCCTGGCTCAGGTTCCAGGCCTGCGTCTGGCTGGCTACCGGGTTGAACCCGTAGATGACCGTGTTCCCCGACCAACTGGGTCTGACCTGGAGGGGAATGGCGGTGGTGGCCCCGGTCTGGTAACCCTGGCTGAACGCTACCGCCTGGTTGGGATTGAAGGTGGATACGTACATGAAGCATTCCTCCTTTTTGTTTTCGGTGCCGGGTATATTTTCTGGCGTCCGATGAGCATTTATACTGGCCCCGGTAAAAAATTTTCGAGTCGGTAAAAGGCGGTAGTCCCAATCCCACAAATAATTTCGGCCCCGGCACAACATAATTAAGATAACGATGCAGGTGTGGAAGGAGCCGGGGCAGAGTATTGTCGAGAGAACGCAGGGTGGCCCTGATCAGGGAAATCGAGGCATGCAGGAACTCGCGCCTCATATGTTACATCACCGGAGACCGGGAAAACCTCAGTACCAGGATCGCCCCCGACGTCACCGGGGTCTTTTTCCGTCACCTGGAACTTATCGGCACGTATCCAATGATTGATGTCTTTCTGTATACCAGGGGCGGGGACGTGCTCACGCCGTGGCGGCTTATTCACCTTATAAGGGAATATACCGACCGGCTGGGGGTACTGGTTCCTTTCCGGGCCTACAGTTCCGGAACGCTGATCTGTCTGGGCGCCGACGATGTGGTGATGGGCAAGATGGGGGAGCTGGGGCCGATCGATCCCAGCGTCGTCAATGCTTTCAACCCGCAGGACCCGGCCAATCCAGTCGCCCGCATGCCGGTCAACATCGAGGATGTATACTCCTATCTTGCCCTGGCTTGCGACAAGGCGGGCATCTGTACCGATGAACAACTGGGGCGGGCTTTCCTCCTGCTGGGGGAACATATCCACCCGCTCGCTCTGGGTAATGTGCACCGCAACTATCTCCTGATCAGGTCGCTGGCCAAAAAGCTGATTTCCCTGCACCAGAAACCACCGGACGAGGCATCCGTCGCTTCCATCGTGGACAGCCTGACCGAAAAACTGTACGCCCATAATCACATGATTCCCCGGCGCGAGGCGGCGACGGAAATCCACCTGCCGGTGGTCTACCCGTCCGGGCAACTGGAGAAACTGCTCTGGGACCTGTATCTGGAATATGCCGGGGAACTGGTGTTAGACGAGCCTTTTAACCCGGTCGAGCTGTTGCACGACCAGCGGTGTGAGTTTCGGGTCATGAGCGGTGTGGTGGAGTCGACCGTGGCCCAAGACGCCTTTTTCTTTGAGGGAATAGTGGAAAGGCAGGACTTTCCGGAATCGGGTAAGATCAACGTCAATATTTTGAAGCAAGGATGGCGACAAGTACTATGAGTAAGGACGAAGATATTCTTCAGGACGGGGGAATTTGTGACGGGCCGGTTGAGGTCCACTACCAGTTCCCGGGGCGGCCGACCAAGTATTATCTGCTGACTACCGGTTCCGGCTACCCTTCGGCGGAATTTCGCTTTCCCCTAAGCCCGGTCGGCCCGAATAGACGGCTGGTGGTACCGGAAGCGGCGAAATCCAGCGCCAATCCGCCGCCGGACTGATAGGGAAAGCCACTTTCCGTGGCTTACGTTCTTTTGGGGAGGTGCAGTTCCAGTTCACCGTGGCGGTATCTGGCCGTGGCGTCGTTCGTATTCACGTTGGGCGGTGTCCGGAGAAGCCTCATGTAGCGTCCCTGCGGTCTTTCCAGCGAATGATAGCGTGTTGCCCGATAGGTGCCGACCGTCGATTCCGGCCCGGTGAGGGCGATTTCACGCGCCGATACCTCGACGTTGATCTGGTCCGGATCCGGCCCCGGTACTTCGAAGACGTAAATGAATTCCGCATCCGTTTCCAGAACGTCCACCCTGGGCAATACTGCCCCTCCCTGGCCTCCCGGCTGGATGTTCTGGGGCATTCCCTCCCCCTGCCAGGTCGGGTTCTGCGTTGGTGTCGCTGCCTCCGAGGCTGTTCCCGGAGCGTTCACGGGCTGTGCGGCATCTCCCTGACCTCCCGGCCAGACACCGTGGATCATTCCCTGGGGGGCCTCCTGCCAGTTCGGGTTTTGCATCGGTTTCCCCGCCTTCAAAATAAGTTTTCCGCGTTAGTATGCCCCCGTCTCCTGCCGGTATACCTGAGGAGACATTGCCTGTAACTTGCCGGAAGGAATCCTTGGTGCTTGACATATTTCCGTCAATATAAGAAAATTAACTTTGTATTAAGAGAATTGCGCATGGTCTGGTTTCGGTTTGGTTTCCGGATAGCGTGCCGGTGGGGGGTAACTTTTTGTTGAGGGTAGTCGTTTCCGGCGCCGCGGGCCGGATGGGCCGGATGGTCGTGTCGGCCGTTTGCCGGGCGGAGGACCTCGAACTCGTGGGGGCGGTGGACAGGCAGCAGGTCGGGGTGGATGCGGGCACGCTGGCCGGTCTGGATCCGGTGGGGGTACCGCTGGGCAGTGACCTGGACGGAGTCCTCGAATGGGCCAGGCCGGACGTGATGGTCGACTTTACCAACCCTTCGGCGGTAGCGGCCAACCTGCATACGGCGATTCGCCACCTGGTATGCCCGGTTGTGGGGACCACCGGACTGTCCGAATCCGACATGGAAGAGATCAAGCGGCGGTGTGCCGAAAATAGGCTCGGTTGCGTGGTGGCACCCAACTTCGCTCTCGGGGCGGTTTTGATGATGCGCCTGGCGGCTATCTGCGCCCCTCATATGCCACAGGTGGAGATTATCGAGCTCCACCACGACCAGAAGGTGGATGCACCTTCCGGCACAGCGGTCAAGACAGCCGAGGCCCTGAAGGATGCCCGCGCCAGGGCCGGACTCGGACCCGTCGACGGGCAGGAGATTCTGCCCGGGGCGCGAGGCGCGGCATACGATGGCGGCATCCGGATACATAGTGTGCGTTTGCCCGGTTTGATGGCTCATCAAGAGGTAATTTTCGGCGGGCTGGGTCAGACTCTGACCATCAGGCACGATTCTATTTCCCGGGAATCATTCATTCCCGGTATTTTATTGGCCGTGCGTAAGGTGACGGCGTTGACGGGGGTGATTTACGGATTAGAAAATCTCCTTTTTGATACAGAACAAAACATGGTTTAGGAGTGCACCTCCATTTTTGCTCCCTCATATATTGCTAGGAGACCAGTTGGCGAGGGGGCACCGGGTTATGTCACCCGATCTCCGGGCAGTGGAACTGGCCATACTCGGCGGAGATGCCAGGGAATTGGTGTTGCTGGACAGTCTTTGGGCGTGCGGGGCGGTAACGAAGGTCTTCGGCCTGCCGGTGTCCCAGGGCAGGGGAATCGCGTGCCCGTCGGCTGAAGCGGCGGTCACCGGAGTCAGGGCCGTCATTCTGCCGGTACCGGGAGTTATCGACGAAGAGGGACGACTGCACGGGTCTTTTCTGGCCGGGTCGCTGTTTCTGGATGATGACCTGGTTGCTAAGTTTCCGCCGGACGCGCTGGTCCTGGCAGGCAAGGCCAGGCCGTACCTCCGGGAACTGCTCGGGCGGCATGGCTTACGTCTGGTCGAACTCCTGGAGTTGCCGGAGATGGCCATCCTGAATTCCATCCCGTCCGCCGAGGGGGCCATCCAAATGGCCATGGAGAGGCTGCCGGTAACCATCCACGGCAGCCGGGCTTTGGTTCTGGGCTACGGGCGGACCGGCACCACTCTGGCGCGCATGCTGCTAGGCATCGGGGCCAAAACCATGGTGGCGGCACGCAGTCCCGGGCAGTTGGCCAGAGCCTGCGAGGCGGGGCACGAGGCAATTCCGTTGACCGGGTTGGGGCAAAAGATAGGGGCTGCCGACGTAGTCTTTAACACGGTGCCGGCCATGATCTTGTCCGGCGATTTACTCAGCCGTTTGAAGACGCGGACGGTGATCATTGATTTGGCTTCGGCCCCCGGGGGAACGGATTTCACGTGCGCGGAAGCCTTGGGTTTGACCGCTGTTCTGGCACCCGCCCTGCCGGGCCGGGTGGCGCCTCAGACTGCCGGGGAGATCCTGGCGAAAGTGGTGTTAGAGACCTTGGTGCGCGAACTGGCCCTTTAACCGGGTTCCTCGCCCAATAAGGAGGTGCTTGTGATGCGGCTTGAAGGGATGAAAGTGGGGTTTGCCATGACCGGCTCCCACTGCCAGTTGCAGGAAGTTATGCCGGAGGTCAAAAGGCTGGTGGAAGAAGGAGCCTGGGTGGTGCCGGTCGTCAGTGAGGCGGTTAGTGGCACCGACACCAAGTATGGCCGGGCGGAGCACTGGACGAAAGCTCTACGGGAGATTACGGGGGAAAAGGTCATCGGAAGCATCGTGGAGGCGGAACCCATCGGGCCGGGTAAACTGCTGGATATTCTTGTAGTGGCCCCGTGCACCGGCAATACCCTGGCCAAATTGGCCAACGGCATAACCGATTCACCCGTTTTGATGGCCATCAAGGCCCAACTGCGCAACCAGCGGCCGGTTGTTCTGGCGGTTTCCACCAACGACGGCCTGAGCATGAATGCCAAGAATCTGGGCTTGCTTTTAAACGCCAGGAATATATATATGGTGCCTTTCGGACAGGATAACCCACAGAGCAAGCCGGCGTCCCTTGTGGCCCGCATGGCACTTATCACCGAGACGGTAATCGGTGCCCTGGCCGGTAAACAGGTGCAGCCTTTACTAATAACCAGTTAGCCTGTATAATTTTTGCAGGAGGTGTCAGTCCTGGTTTGACGGGTGCAGGCCGTCAACTCCGTAAGTCGGACGGGGTGGCCCCGGCCAAGGGGTCGCTAAAGCCAGGTCGTAGCAATTGTCTTCATTCAACGTAGCCGTAATCGGTGCCAGTGGCGCTGTCGGCCGGGAACTCGTAAAGATTCTGGAAGAGAGAAACTTTCCGGTCGGAGATCTGAAGTGTTTGGCTACCAGCCGGTCACAGGGCAAAGAGATCAGATTCCGGGGCCGGGTCTACCATGTAGAGGAAACCCGGCCGGATTCCTTTAAGGGTGTGGACATTGCTCTTTTTGCCGGTGGAGCGGCCAGTGTGGAGTTTGCCCCGGCGGCCGTGGAGATGGGGGCGGTTGTCATCGACAACTCCAGCCATTTCCGGCTCGACCCCCGGGTGCCCCTCGTAGTGCCGGAGGTCAACCCGGCCGATGTGGCCTGGAACGAAGGCATCATAGCCAACCCCAATTGTTCCACCATCATCATGGTGATGGCTTTGGCTCCCATTCACCGGGCGGCTGGGATCAAACGGGTGGTGGTCTCGACCTATCAGGCCGTTTCCGGGGCGGGAGCCGAGGGGCTCTCAGAGTTGCGCAACCAGGCGGAGGCCGTTTTGGCCGGCCGGAACTATCCCTCGCGGGTATTTCCCTACCAGATTGCCTTTAACCTTATCCCTCATATCGACGTTTTCCAGGAGAAAGGCTACACCAAGGAAGAGTGGAAAATGGTGCTGGAGACCAGAAAGATCATGCATGAGCCCGAAATGAAGATCTCCGCTACCACGGTCCGGGTCCCGGTCTTCCGTAGCCATTCGGAGTCTTTGAACGTGGAAACGATTGAAAAGTTGGACGTTCCGGCCGCGCAAAAGGTACTGGCGGAGTTTCCGGGGGTGGTGGTGACCGATGATCCCGCCGCGCGGATCTACCCCATGCCGTTTTATACTTCCGACCGCGACGAGGTCTTCGTAGGCCGGGTAAGGGAGGATCCAACCGTTCCATCCGGCCTCAACCTCTGGGTGGTAGCGGATCAGCTGCGCAAGGGCGCGGCCACCAACGCGGTGCAGATTGCCGAACTTGTGGTGCAGGGGAACTATTTTCCGTCCCGGCGGTAGTTCTTTGTGGTTTTTTTCAACCGCAATTGGAAAGGCTGGTGAAAGTATTGGCTATGGATTTCGGGCGGCTGATAACGGCGATGGTGACTCCGTTTAGCAAGGATAATGCCATTGATTACACAATGGCGCGTAAACTGGCCAAGCACCTCGTACAGTCCGGGTCGGACGGGCTGGTCGTGTCGGGTACCACGGGCGAGTCCCCGGTTCTGAGCAAGGAGGAGAAAATTGAGCTTTTCCGGGCCGTGGTGGACGAGGTCGGGGGCCAGGCGGCGGTAATTGCCGGTACGGGCAGCTACAATACGCAGGAGTCGATCGTGACTACGCAGGCGGCGGAAAAAGTGGGCGTAGACGGAGTTCTCCTGGTGGCACCGTACTACAACAAGCCATCCCAGGAGGGACTCTATCAGCATTTCCGGTCCGTGGCCGAATCGACGCATTTGCCGGTCATGTTGTACAACATTCCGGGCCGCTGTTCGGTCAACATTGCCCCGGCGACGGTGGAGCGTCTCGCGGCGCTGGACAACGTGGTGGCCCTGAAGGAAGCGGCCGGCAGTATGGATCAGTTGAGTGAGATCATGAGGGCGGTTCCCGACAATTTTGCCGTCTACAGTGGAGACGACTCTCTTACCCTGCCCATGATGGCCCTGGGGGCCAAGGGTATCGTGAGCGTGGCTGCCCACCTGGTGGCGGGCAAGATAAAGGACATGATCAACGCCTTTATGACCGGCAATACCACGCTGGCTACCAAGTTGCACCTGGAGTTATACCCCCTGTTCAGGGGCATCTTTATTACCAGTAACCCGGTGCCGGTCAAGGCCGCGCTGGTCATGACGGGCTGGAAAGTGGGCGGGGTGCGCCTGCCGCTGGTGGAAGTAACAAAGGAGGAGAAAAATGCCCTCAAGGGCTTACTGGAAAAGCAGGGGCTGATCTAGTTGTGGCCAAGGGGTAAATGAATTATAATAGCGTGTGTAGGTTTGGTTGACCCAACCCTGTCGATAGCCGGGTATCTCCCGCCTTCTCCTACTCCCTCACCGTACGTTGCAACTAGGAAACCGGATTTCAAATTGTTTGGGGAGGTGTGATATGGCGCGAGAACCTAAATTGTCCTTGATTCCACTGGGTGGACTCGGGGAAATCGGCAAAAACATGATGGCGGTGAGATTCGGGGAGAATATCCTGGTCATCGATAGTGGGTTGATGTTTCCGGAAGAAGACATGCTGGGCATTGATATCGTCATTCCCGACATTACCTTTCTTTTGGAAAACAAGAGTCAGGTCTGCGGGATTTGCCTGACGCACGGCCATGAGGACCACATAGGGGCGCTGCCCTACGTACTGAAGCAGTTGAACGTGCCGGTCTACGGTACTAAACTTACGCTTGGCCTGTTGCAGGGAAAACTCAAGGAGCACGGCGTGGAAGCGGTGCTGAAAACGGTGCGGCCCCGCGACACCCTGAACA
>DATKUX010000084.1:0-28902 GCA_035530395.1 Spirochaetia bacterium | reverse complement strand
AGAAAAAAGCCAGTCAATATTTGTAACGCCGTACAATTAATGCCTCAAATAGACTTTGACGCTAAAATTAATTTCGGAGATATAATATTCTGCTATCAAGGACCAAGTGCTCAAGCGCTCGAGAACTTTCAACTCTCAAGTATTTATGGGGGGGCATGAAATGGCCGGGAAATATGTTAAACCTACTGGTCGGATACTTGCCTCAACACCGATCGAGCGAATGGTCTACGCGGAAAAGTTGTAAGAGCATTTCAGGATAATACTCAACTCCAAAATGGAACCCCTTACTTTTTCTTGGCACCGGCTTTCTTCAGGAAAGAATCCTCCCGCACGATGTAACGCTCGTGGGCCCCTTCCCCAACCAGTTCGACATCGTCAGAGGCCTGGACTTTAAAGACGAGCTTTTTGCCTTCGACGGCTACCAGCTCGGAGCGGGCTGTCACCGTCAAGCCTTCGGGAGTGGCGGCCAGGTGGCGTACCTCCAGGCGGGTCCCCACTGTGGTCTGGCCCGGCTCCAGGTACGGTTCTACCGAAAGACGGGCTGCTTTTTCCATCAAAGCCACCATGGCCGGGGTCGCGAACACCGGTACTCCGCCGCTGCCGTACGCGGAAGCGGTATTATCCCCGGCCACCAGTGCTCCGGCTTCCCCCTTGATCCCCGGTTGCAGCATAGCCATATCCAAACCCTTCCTTTCTTCCGGCGGTCAATCGATTTTTGCAACAGCCTGTTCTTGGCCGAGTCGGGCGGCCAGATCCCCAACCAGCCGGCCGGGTGACAATTCGAGTCCGGGGACCAACTCGGCCAGGGGTACCAGGACAAAGGCCCGAACGAAAAGCCGGGGGTGAGGTACGGTCAGGCCCGGCAAATCGATTTTCTCCGCCCCGTACAGAAGAAGGTCCAGGTCGATGACCCGGGGGCCCCACCGAACCGTCCGCACCCTGCCCATGGCCGCCTCCACCGCCTGAAGGGCTGCCAGCAGGTTTTGCGCCCCCAGCACGGTTCCGACCTCGGCCACGGTATTGAGAAACCAGTCCTGATCGACATAGCCCTGCGGTTCGCTACGGTAAAAGGATGCCACCCGAAGGACCTCTATCCCGGCGGTAATCTCCAGCCACTCCAGGGCCTTGTGCAGGTTGGCCCGGGCATCGCCCAGGTTGGTTCCCAGGCCGATGTAGGCTACTACCCGCTCTTCACGCTTTCCGCCGCTCAATTTCCACCGCCGCCTCCCGGAAAATACCCGCCAGCGGTGCGTGCGGCTTGCCTACCCGCACCCGGACGTAAGCCACTGGAAACCGGGCCAGGATGGCCCCGGCCAGGTCCTCGGCCAGCGCCTCGATGAGCCGGAAGGATCTCTTTTGCACTCTTTCCGCCACCAGCTCATAGATGAGGGCGTAGTCCACACACAGGGCCGGGTCGTCGGCGAGAGCCGCCGCCCGGCAATCGGCACCTACTTCCAGGTCGATAACGAACCGCTGGCCCAGCGCCCGTTCCTCTTCCCTTACGCCATGCCGGGCAAAAAACGTAAGTCCGTTAAGGAAAATTCGGTCTGACAACGTCAAATACCCCCCGTGCGGACCACGGCGTCGGTCATTTTGGCCACCCGGGCCATTTCCCGAACGTCGTGCACCCGCACCACGGCGGCCCCCCCGGCGATGGCCAGGGCCACCGTGGCCGCCGTTCCCTCTACCCGCTCGGCGGGCGGTAGATCCAGGGTCTTGCCGATCATCGACTTGCGCGAGGTGCCGACCAGGACCGGGCGGCCCAGACAGTCCAACTCTTTTAACCGGCGCAGCACGGTCAGGTTTTGGGCCGGCGTCTTGCCGAAGCCGAAACCAGGATCGACCAGCATCTGGTCCTGACTGATCCCGGCCTGGCTGCCCAAGGCCATGCTTGTCCGGAAAAAGTCCACGATTTCGCCCATCAGATCGCGGTAGACAGTGTCGGAGCGGTTGTGCATGAGCACCACCGGTACACCGTATTCGGCGACCACGCCGGCCATGGCCGGATCCCTGGTCAGGGCCCACTGGTCATTGATGATGTGGGCACCGGCTTCCAGGCAGTAACGGGCCACGGACGCCTTGGACGTATCCACCGAAACGGGAACCGGCAGCTTATCCACCAAACGCGTGAGCACCGGTATGATTCGCCGGAGCTCTTCTTCGGGCTCCACCGGCTGGTAGCCGGGCCGGGTGGACTCGGCGCCCAGGTCGATCAGATCCGCCCCGTCTTCGACCATGGCCAGGGCGTGCTCCAGGGCCAGCCCCGGGTCCGCAAAACGCCCGCCGTCCGAAAAAGAATCCGGTGTGACGTTTAAAATGCCCATTACATAAGTCCGCTCCCCCAGGACCAGTTCCCGGCCCCGGCAGGAAAGCCGCCAGGGGCCCGCCCCCTCCATGTTGTCCAGGACCTTCCTGATCTGGTCCGCCAGGGCGGCCAACCCGAAGGGCTGCATCCTGAGTTTGGCTAGGAACAGCTCATACTGACGCAGAGTGGCCATCAGCAGGATGTCGGTGCTTTCCACCGTTCCGTCCAGGACGCCCCGGTGTAGGGCGGCGTCGCCGCCCCTGGCCAGCATCTCCTGCTTGATGACGTTGGCTTGGCGCGGGTTGACCCCGGCGAGCCTGATGAGGCGGTGCACCGCCTTGGGCGCCATCAACCGGACGCCCGGTGCGCTCGCCCCCACAGAGGCCAGGTATTCCTTTGCCTCCCTGAGACCGCCGGCCTCAATACCATAAACGTCCATGGTAAAACCTACCCCCTACCTTAAGAACCCGGCAGCCGTTTCCATGCGGCCCGCCTTGTAGCACTGTTCCCTGACCCGGCACTGGTAGCAGTCCCGGGACAGGTCGTCCGCCCTCGCCAGGGCCCGTCCCAGCACACTCGCCCCTTCTTCGCCCAGGCGGTGTTCGGCGACGGCCCGGCTAACCAGTTCCACCTCAGCCGGACTGAAACCGGCCCGCAACATGATCGGCCCGGCCAGTTCCGCCCCGGCCAGGGCGTGGTCCCCACTCCCGTCGTATTGGCGCCAGCGCCCGATATCGTGCAGCAGGCCGGCAGCGTAAACCATTTCCCGCCCCCGCTCCCGGGAGATGTTACCCAGTCGTCCGGACTCCAGAAGGAGAATATAGGTCAGGCGCGCCACGTCCAGCATGTGCTGCAGGTCGTGGCGGCAGTAGATTCTTCCCTGTTCGCGCCGGTCGTTTTCCCAGAGGCAGGCCAGGTAGTCCGGATCGCCCAGGATGTGGTTTATTGCTTGCAAACCTGTCTCACCTACCAGCTGCCTTTCTCCCGGCCGTACGGCAGCGGGATGAACCCTACCGAGGGCCGGCGCTGCGGAGGCTGGGGATAGAGGTCCATCAGGTCGTAGATCTCCTTCATCAGACCCGCGGTAACGGGCAGCCCCATTTGCAGCAACTGGTCTATGCCGATGGGGTAATCGTGCGTCCAAAGCCCGCTGGTCAGGGTGGCCGCAAGTTCGGCAGCCTTCTCCTGCTCCATCTTTCCTTCCAGGAGGAAATGGACGAATTCCCGCACCTGCCGGAGGGCCTTGACGGACAGATCGGCGAGTATGAGCGTCTCGTCATCTACGTGGGTCACGCCCTTGTTCTTGACCGCGGCCAGGATGGAAGCCGCGGGATAATGGCCCAGCTGGGGATCCACCGGCCCCAGCACGGCGTTCTCGTCCATGACTATGTCATCAGCCGCCAGGGCGATCATGGTACCCCCCGACATGGCGTAGTGGGGAACGAAGACGGTCACCGTCGCCTTGTGCCTCTTCAGGGCCGCGGAAATCTGCTCCGCGGCCAGCACCAGCCCGCCGGGGGTGTGGAGCAGGAGGTCGATGGGCATGTCCTCGGGGGTGAGGCGGATAGCCCGCAGCACCTGCTCGGAATCTTCGATGTTGATGTAACGGGAAAGGGGAATGCCCAGAAAGCTGATCGACTCCTGGCGGTGAATCAGGGTAATCAGCCGGCTGCCTCTTTTTTCCTCGAAGCGTCTGATGAGCCGGAGCCGGAACCCTTCCACCCGTTGCTGGCGCAAAAGGGGCAGGAAGGCGGACACGAGCAGGATGATCCAGAAGACGTTCAGGATGTCGCCAAAGGACATGTCTTTTTCTCCTAACGCATGAGCTTTCTCCCCAGGCAATTACACCGCTGGGACGGCGTTTTCCTGCCGGCCGGCCGGATAATTTGTCGTCTTCAAAGATATTTTCCCCGGGGAGGTGCCAGCCTACCCCGGGGAAAGCTAACCGGGAAAACTTGTGTCCCGATCCAAAACCACCAGACGAAGTCGTGCCTGAAGCAAGGGGCAAGGACCCCCTTAAGCCGTACCTCTTCCGGCTAGCCTTTCTCTTTCTGGATCTTCTTCAATTCCTCCCAGAGTTCATCCACTTGCCTTTGGGTCTCTTCCAACGTGCCTTCGTTGTGAATGACAAAATCGGCGTAGCCCACTTTGTCCTCGATGGAGAGCTGGGCTTTCAGCCGGGCGACCGCTTCCTCCGCGCTGATTCCATCCCGGACCGTAAGCCGCTCCGCCTGCAGCTTCTCCGGTACATAGACCACTAAAATCTTATGGAACATGTACTGGATGTTCAGCTCAATCATCAGGGGGATATCCACCTGAATGACCGCCTGCGGGTCTTTGGCGACCAGGTCGTTCAGTTCCCTGACAAACTCCTCGTTGATCCTGGGGTGGGTGAAGCTCTCCAACTTCTTGCGCTTCTCCATATCCCGAAAGACGATGTCCGACAGCTTTCTGCGGTCCAGCGTCCGGTCTTCCTGAAGTACCTGCTGCCCGAAATAGGAAACGATATCCTGCCACGCCGGCTTGTCCGGTTCCACAACCTTTCGGGCCAGGAGATCAAAATCAATCACGGGAGCCCCTTTCTTTTCGAGCATCCGGACCACGGTACTTTTTCCCGTGGCAATGCCTCCGGTTACCCCCAGCAGAAGCCGCTGGTCCTTTCCCCTGATCTCCTCCAGTTGTCCCAGATTGCCGTAGGACCCAGGAAAGGCATTCGTGAGATCCTGTTCGGCCCCGGCAAAGCTGATGGGATAGCGGATTCCCCTTTGGTATAGAGCATCCATACCCCGCAAAGCCTTTTCCATCATACCGGCCGGCAGCGCCATCACGAGGTCTTCGTCCTGGGCGTGACCATAGCGCCGTTCTCCGTAGCAGGGAATGGTCAGGGACGGCTTCCCCGTAAGGTAGCACCTGGCGATGGCGTCGGAACAGGAAGATTCTCCGACACAGTAAAACTGCATTACCTCGTAGTCCTCGAACTGGAGGGAGTTGATCAGAAGCATCATCTGGGCCGGATTGGCGTAGATGAGGACGATGTCCGGGTCAAAAGGGTTGTAGATCAGGGGGGCCATGACCACCGCCTCATATTTTCCCATCGGCAGGCGCGGAATGGAGTCCTCGTACTTCCTGGCGTCCGCGCGATTCTTGACCCAGACGATACTGCGGAAGGTTCCGTCCTTGTTGATATCGGGAATGTCTGTCAGCCCAAGGATGGAGGGACAGGTCGGGGAAACGAAGTCGGCAAGTTGGGCTCCCACCGTCCAGTCAAAGGTCCTGACCAGGGTGATCAACTGGCACAGGGTAACCTTCTTGTCCGTGCGGCGCAGAAAAGGGACCTGCTCCAGCTCCGTTTTGCTTGCGAGCATCTTGAAGGCCACCGGAAATGATTTCAGCCGCAGCAGCGATTCCATCCTCCGAATGATTTTTCCCCAGTCTCTTGCTGTTTGCATATTCCTCTCCTTTCGCCTCGCGGATGCCAGTCGCTTTCAGGCGTGGGCCCCGTTGTTCCGTTTTCGAAAGGTCACCGGGGCAGCCTTCCCGCTTTGCATGGCCTCGATGAGATCCCGTTCGCTCACGACCGGGCAGGAAAAGCGTGTGGCGAAGAGACCCACATCTCCGGCAGCGTGGGCATCGCTCCCTCCGGTTACCGGCAGACCGAGTCCGCCGGCCACCTCGGCCGCAAAACTGTTCTCCTGCGCCGAAACCTTACTGTTCAAAACCTCAACTGCATCCACCAGTTTGAAGACCGGTCTGGCCATGGCCTTTTCCGCGGTCAAACCGAGGTAGCCTACACCGAAGGTCAAAAACCCTCTGAACGGGTGGGCCACAATCATAAAGCCGCCCGCCCGGAGGACTTTCTTTCTGAGTTCCGCCAACAAGATGACTCCCTTGATATCTTCTTCCATGCCGAATACCAGGATATCTCCCTGGTCGGTGGTTATTTCGTTGCCCCCGAGGATCAAAAATCCGTGCTTTTGCCTCAACTCTTCCACTTCGCGGGGACTCCGGAGATGGTTGTGATCGGTCAGGCAGATACCGTCCAGACCAATACCTTGGGCCTCTTCTACCAGTTCCGAAACAGAAATGGAGCTACAGGGCGAAGCGGGAAAGGAATGAACATGGAGATCGATGAGTATTCCCCCAGGAAGCTCTTGGCCTGGTTCATCACTTTTCCCTGCAACTGACGATCCGACCTTTTGATGATCCACAACCTTGCCGAAAAGCCCGTTTATCTCCATGCCGGGCCCGGTCTTCGACTCTTCCTCTTGGATGAGGCTCGCGGCATCTTTGGCGGCGTCGCAGCATTCCAGAATCAAGTCGGCAAATTGCCGGCACGCCTTGCGGCCCACTACCTTTTGCACCTTCCGGACAAAGTCGCCATCCATTCGAAAACCCACGGCCTCCTGCAGAAAAGGAATAGCCCGCGGACAGTGGGAATTCTCCATCCGGTTCCATTGCCCCCGGACGGACAGGATCTCCAGGCTCGAAAGATCAATGTCCAGGTTAACCTCCAGGCCATAGACGTCGTCCTGGAGGATGCCATGGACCGACAGGGTCTGGTCATCCTTCCTGTATACACTGGCCAGCTTGCTCCGGGAAAACTTCAGCATGATTTGCCTCCTGGGGTTCAAGTCTCTTCCAGGTCCAAACCTTCCATGAGGGGACTGTCCGGTGAAAGGGCGGCACAACTATTGTACAACCGCGGATTGGCCCGGACCATGGCGGCGAAGAAATCCTTTTCCCCCGCCGTATCGGTGGGTGCCTTCACCAGGACGTCCCTGGTGAAGGACATGATGACACCGGTTGCGCATTCATCCACCAGCGTGGCGACCAGCTCCGCATGAGGCGAATCCGGGATCAAACCCCGGATAATCTTCTTGATTCCCGGCCCCACCCGGGAGCCGGTTATCTTCCGTAGGTCGCCGGATACATCCATGCCGTTTTCCTTCCGCGAGCGTCTTATTTCACCCCTTGCCCCGATGAGCTCCAGGTCGGGAAGCCGGACTTCGATCTCCACCCAGGCATCCACAAGGGTATCGGCAACCCGGCAGGTTGCCAGTAAAGTCCGGGGGTCCACCTGTTCCACCCCGGTGAAGCGGTTGCGGGAAAAGCAGAGGATATCCGCCATCGGTTTACTTCTCCTTTAAGTCTTCAATCCCGGCCAGATCACGGGCCAACTTCTTTTTCGCCTCCAGATCGGTGAGGGCATAGAGGACCATCTTCTGGGCCTGGGGCGAGCCGGCACCATGCCAGGTACCCGCTCCGTGCAGGCCCGCACACCAGTTCTGGATGAACTTGGCCATCCGCATGCGCACTTCGGCCGGTGCGGCTGCGCCCATGAACTTGCGCACGTACTGACTCGTTTCCGGGTTTTCCAGTTCCAGTTCGGAGGGCATGGTCACGGCCATGCCGCCGCCGATGTCCCCGGCCCACTTCATGATATCCCAGAAGCCGTCGGCTACGGTGAGTTTGGCCACGTTGCCGAAAACGTCGTCCGGCATGTAGAAGCCAGAGCCGGCCGGCTCCTCCCGGCCTTTCAAGGCTGCCGCCACGGTGCAGGCGTGAGCGGTTTCGCTGATCCGAATCATATCGGTGATCTTTTCCACGATATGCGGCACCTTTTGCACTCCCGAATATTCAGCCATCTGCTGGGTGGCGCCGATGATCAGGTCGGCGAAGCCCACCTTGCAGGCCCCGCCGCAGTTCATGCGGTGGGTCTTGGCGAAGCGCGCGATCAGCCGGCCGCTGGCCTTGACTTCCCCGCACATGAAAACCCGCTCCCAGGGGATGAAAACATCGTCAAATACCATGATACAGGTTTCCCGCTGCCCGTACAGGGGGTTGCCCAAATATTTTGTATCGGACACCGCCGCCCGTTCGGCCGTGAACGGGGTATATTGGCTGATGTAGGTCAATCCCGGCGCCCCGTTGGGTACGGCAAAGGCCACGGCGAATTTTTCTTCCCCCGGGCGCATGCCCATGGTGGGGATGACTATGGTTTCGTGGGAGCCGATGGCCCCGCTCTGGCTCACCTTGGCCCCCCGCACGACGATGCCGCCGGCGCGCTGTTCGGTCATGTGCACATAAACGTCGGGGTCTTCCTGTTGCCCCGGCCGCTTGGTCCGGTCCCCTTTGGGATCGGTGACGGCGCCACTTACGGCCAGATCGTTTTCCTGCAGATATTTCAGGTGGCCCAAGAAGCGGCGATGGTAGTCGGTGCCCGACTCCCGGTCCATTTCCCAGGTGACTCCGGCGAGAGCGTTCAGAGTATCCGCACCCACGCACCGGTAGTTGCAGGTACCCAGCATCTGGCTGGTCAGAACGGCCATTTCGGCCCGCTTTTCCAGGTCGTTGGTGCTTTGGGCGAGATGCAGGCACCGGCTGACCCTCCCGCCTGTGGAGGGCGAAAGGACCGTCATAACCTCCTGATACTGCGGGTCTTCGGCCAGTTCGTAAACCCGGGCGTTGGCCCGCACCACCGTCATGGTGGTAGGATCCTCCAGCAGCGTAACCTGGCG
Organism: Spirochaetia bacterium; assembly: GCA_035530395.1. Lineage (GTDB taxonomy): Bacteria > Bacillota > Desulfotomaculia > Desulfotomaculales > JAJYZD01 > JAJYZD01. The sequence goes on along the minus strand of DATKUX010000084.1, from coordinate 20,079 downwards.
GCCACCCAAAAAAATGCGGGGATGGAGTGTCTTCATGCTTTCCAGATATTCCGCGGCCGTTTTCACAACAAACACCTCGTTTATTCGAATTACCAATAAGACATCTAACTATATGTTACACTCATGAAAGCCCTTCCCCACCGGCAGCCCTTTTCCGCAGGAACCTCTTTATCCGCCCGTTAACTGGCATCGAATACAACCTTGCCTGTCGAAGAAGTCCGGCGGGCCGGATAAGGAGAAGGCCCGGCGTTTTAAGCAGGACCTTCCCGAACATCCGTGGTTGCAGTTTCCTAGAACAGCCCTTTGACCTTGCCGGTTTCCACGTCCACGTCGATTCTCCGGAAGGCCGGATCCGAGCTGGTGCCCGGCATCAGGCTGATGGCTCCGGCCATCGGGCAGAGGAACTTGGCCCCCGCGTAGATCAGGACGTCGCGGATGGGCAGAACCCAGCCCTTGGGCTCGCCCTTGATCGTCGGATCGTGGGTCAGGGACAGGTGGGTCTTGACCATCATGGTGGCGAAATCCTTGTAAGCCGGGTTTTCCTCGAACGCCTTGGCCTTGGCCTCGGCCTCGGGTGTCCAGGAAACACCGTCCGCCCCGTAGACTTCTTTGGCAATGGTTTCTACGCGCTGGCGGAGCGGCATCTCGAGGGGATAGAGGAACTTGAACTCGGGTTTGTCCTTGCAGGCGTCCATGACGGCATCGGCCAGTTCCAGGGCCCCTTCGCCGCCCTTGGCCCAGTGCTCGGACAGCGCCACCCGGGCACCGGCTGCCTCGGCAATCCGGCGGATGGCCTGGATCTCGTTCTTCGTATCGGTATGAAAGGCGTTGATGCAGACCACCGGGTTGATGCCGGCCTTGCGGACGGTGTTGATGTGGTGGACCAGGTTGCAGCAGCCCTTCTCCACCAGGCCGACGTTCTCCTTGGTGTACTCCTCGGGCAGGGGCCGGCCGGCCACCACCTTCGGGCCGCCGCCGTGCATCTTGAGGGCGCGGATGGTGGCCGTGATGACCGAAACGTTGGGAGTAAGGCCGGAAAAACGGGATTTGACATTCCAGAACTTCTCAAAGCCGATGTCGGCGCCGAAGCCGCTCTCGGTGACGTGGTAGTCGAACATCTTGAGGGCGATCCGGTCGGCGATGATGGAGGACTGGCCGATGGCGATGTTGGCAAACGGGCCGGCATGCACCAGCACCGGCTGGTATTCCACCGTAGACATCAGGGTCGGATTGATGGCGTTGCGCATGAAGGCGGTCATGGCGCCGGCGACTTCCAGGTCAGTGGTGGTAACCGGGTTGCCCTTCTTGTCGTAGGCCACGATGATCTTGCCGATCCGTTCCCGCAAGTCCTTGAGGTCCTTGGCCACGGCCAGGATGGCCATGATTTCCGAGCTGACGGCGATGCCGAACTTGGACTGCATCATGTAGCCGTCCATCTTGCCGCCGATACCCATGATTATGTTACGTAGGCCCTGGGCGCAGAAGTCGATGATCCAGCCCATTTCCACCCGGGTGGGATCAATGCCCAGACGGCGCAGGTTGCGCTTGGCCAGTTCCGCATCGTCGTAGTTGCGCTCATGCTGCATCCTGGCGTTTAAGGCCACCATGGCCAGGTTATGGGCGTTCATGATGTCGTTAATGTCACCGGTCAGTCCCAGGGAAAACTCGGTCATTGGGATGGCGAGAGCGTTGCCGCCGCCGGCCGCCGTGCCCTTGACGTTCATGGTGGGACCGCCGGAGGGCTGCCGGATGGCGGCGCCCACGTTCATCCCGCGCTTGCCCAGGCCTTCCACCAAGCCCATGGTTGTGGTGGTCTTGCCTTCGCCCAGCGGGGTGGGCGTAATGGCGGTAACCTCAATGTACTTGCCGTCGGGTTTGTCCTTCAGGCGGTCAATGATCTTCATAAAGTCGAGCTTGGCGATTCTGCCGTAGGTAATAACTTCGTCCTTTCGCAGGCCCAGGCGTTCCCGCCACTGATCGGGAGTCGGCAGGTTCTTCTCCGCCTCCTCGGCTATCTGGTAGTCCGCCATTTTCGTAGCATCGTAAGCCAATTCTAGTCCTCCCCCTTGTGTTTGATATAGAACCCGGTTGCCGAAACGTCGGAGTCCCTGAAGTTGCCTCCTTTCCCATCTCAATATTTGCGCAAAACTGAACTATCTCTATATATTTCTTCCCGGGAGATTTCTTCCCCTGCCATTTTGCCAAAAAAAGGCCCGGGGAAAGTGGCTCTAACTGGGGTTTTCCAGTACCCAGCCCTCAACGGACCGGGTGTACGCCACTAACTCCTCCGGGTTGAAAAAGAGACCGATTTCTCTGGTGGCACTCTCGCTGGAGTCCGAACCATGTACCACGTTGCGGCCGATGTCGAGGCCGAAGCTTCCCCGGATGGTTCCCGGCAATGCTTTCAAAGGATCGGTTGCCCCCATCATCTCGCGGGCAGCAAAAACAGCACCCTTTCCTTCCAGAACAAAAGCCACGACCGGGCCGGAGGTAATGTAGTCGACCAGGGGGGTGAAAAAAGGTTTGCCCCGGTGTTCCCCATAGTGCCTTTCCGCCAATTCGCGCGAAATCCGCATCATCTTCAAGCCGACGATCTTCAAACCCCTTTGTTCGAACCGGGAAAGCACCGGACCCACCAGCTGGCGCTGGACACCGTCCGGCTTGACCATTACAAACGTCCTCTCCATAAAAAACCTCCTCTTTACGCCTCTCCTTTGGCCATACCGTGGGCTTCCATCAAGCTGGCGAATTCTTGGGCATCGATGGTTTCCTTTTCGAACAGGGTCTGGGCGATGGCCTTCAGAGCCTCCATGTTCTGCTCCAGGAGGTCCTTGGCCCGGTTGTAGCTCCGGTCAATGGTGGAGTGAACCTCGCGGTCTATCTGCGCTGCCACGTCCTCGCCGTAGTTGCGGTCCCGGGAAATGTCACGGCCCAAGAAAGGCGTTTCTTGCTTGTGGCCCAGCGTCAGGGGCCCCAGGGCGTCGCTCATGCCGTATTCCATGATCATCCGCCGCACCGTCCCGGAGGCCCGCTCCAGGTCGTTTTGCGCCCCGGTACTGATCTCCTTGAGTACCACGGCTTCAGCAACCCGGCCGCCCAGCAGCATGGTTACCTGGTCCAGGAGCTGGGACCGGGTCATGTAGTAACGGTCCTCTTTGGGCAGCAGCAGGGTGTAACCACCGGCCCGGCCCCGCGGTATGATGGAGACCTTATGCAGCGGATCGGTATGGGGCAGAAGATGGCCTACCAGGGCATGGCCGCCCTCGTGATAAGAGACCATCCATTTCTCCTTTTCGCTGATGACCTTGGACTTTTTCTCCGGCCCGGCCACTACCCGTTCGATGGAGTTCTCCAGCTCCTCCATCCCGACAACCTTTTTGTTGTGGCGCGCCGCCAAAAGAGCCGCCTCATTGACCAGGTTGGCCAGATCGGCGCCGGTGAAGCCCGGCGTGCGGCGGGCCAGAACGTCCATATTGACGTCCGGGGCAATGGGCTTGCCCCGGGCGTGCACCTTGAGGATCTCCCGGCGACCGATAACGTCGGGAGCGTCCACCACCACCTCGCGGTCGAAACGCCCGGGACGCAGAAGGGCCGGATCAAGGATATCCGGACGGTTGGTGGCCGCCAGGATTATGATTCCCTCGTTGGGGTTGAAGCCGTCCATTTCCACCAGCAACTGGTTCAGTGTCTGCTCCCGCTCGTCATGTCCCCCGCCCAGGCCGGCACCACGCTGACGTCCCACGGCGTCGATTTCGTCGATAAACACGATACAGGGGGCGTTTTTCTTGGCCTGTTCAAAGAGGTCGCGAACGCGCGAGGCGCCGACACCGACGAACATCTCAACGAAGTCGGAGCCGCTGATGCTGAAAAACGGCACACCGGCCTCACCGGCTACGGCCCTGGCCAGCAGGGTCTTGCCGGTGCCCGGCGGACCGAAGAGCAAAACGCCCTTGGGTATGCGCGCCCCCAGATCGATAAATTTCTTCGGACTTTTCAGGAACTCCACTATTTCCTGAAGTTCCTCTTTGACCTCGTCCGCCCCGGCCACGTCGTCAAAGGTGACCTTGCGCTTATCGTCCGAATGCAGGCGCGCGCGGCTCTTGCCGAAGGACATGACCCGGTTGCCGCCGCCCTGAGTCTGCTGCATCATAAAGAAGAAGAGTATCACCAGCACTACCATGGGCAACAGGGAACCCAGGATGTTGGCCCAAAAGCCCGGTTGCACCGCCTGCTCCACGTTGTACTTCACTTGCTTGTCTCTAAGTAAGCCTAGCAAATCGTTGTCCGGGAGGATGCCCCTGGTCTGAAACTTGGTCCCATCCTTCAATTCCCCGGTAATTACCGTGGTGGAAGTGTCCGGCTGTATGTCGACGGTGGTAACCTGACCCCGGTTCACGTAGTCGTAGAAATTGCTATACTGGATATTGATTACCGTCCCCTGGTGGGGGGCGGAGTAACGGATGAGGGCAATTATCACCAGCACGATCAGCAGGTAAATACTCAGGTTCTTCAGAACCTTGTTCAAACTGCGCCAACTCCCCTTGCTTCCTGAGCCATAAACTATATTATAACATAAAGGCTTCAGCCATTCAATCGCCAAGCAGGCCTAAACCGGATCCTCCAACCTGAGATGCAAAAAGCGTCTGGTATTTTCCGTCACCCGGTACGGGTAGCCCGGTGCGATCCCGGCCACCCAGACGATGTCGTCCGGCGTACAAACCAATGGTACGCGGTCCCGTTCCTCCCGGGGTACCTTGCGGTCGATAAAAAACTTTTTCAACTTTATCCTGCCCGGTAAACCCATCGGCCAAAAGAGGTCGCCATTCACCCGCCTCCGCACAAAGAGTTCCCCCCCGGTCCGGTCGTAGTCCAAAACCGCCTCCGTGGGAGGCAACTCCCGCCAGGAAGGAGGTGACGGGGGAAAAGCAACTGCAATTGCCAGATCGAGTTCCGGTAGCGGGGTCCGGCCGGGCAGGTCCAGGCGACGGATATTGATGCCTTCGGGAATTCCGTCCGGCGGCCAGCCAAACGACAGATGCGTATAGGTGCGCGTGACCCGCACCCCGCCCGGCAATTGCACCACGCCGCCGGTTTGCCCCCTGGTCGCCAGGGACATGACGGCGCGTACCTGGACATAGGAAAGATCGCCCGGCCTGCCCCGCAGTTCCTCCCAGGTGGTGCGAACCACTCTCCCGGAGAGGGCGCCGGGAAGTTCCGCCAGCGCGCCGAGGTCCAACAAAAGCCTTGGGCCGGTCCGGGAACTGATCCGGCCAAAGGCTGCTTGCGCCTGATTCTCAAGGAACTCCTCATCCTCACGACATATGGCCGCCAACCTGTTCAGGGTCTCGACCACCCGCGGGTTGTAACCGGACTCCAGAAACGGTATCAGTTCCAGACGCACCCGGTTGCGGGTGTACACCGTCTTGAAGTTGGACGCATCGTCCCGGTAGGGCAGCCCGCTGGTTTTAAGGAAAGACATGATATCGGCCCGCCGCACTTCGATCAGCGGCCGGACAAAAATGTCACGGCAAGGTGGAATACCCCGGAGCCCGGTAGTTCCGCTTCCCCGCAGCATGTTTTGAAGGACCGTCTCAGCCTGGTCATCCGCCTGGTGGCCCAGAGCCACCCTGGCGGCTCCGGCGCGAGATGCCGTCTCCCGGAAAAACCGGTAGCGCATTTCGCGGGCCACCACCTGCAACGACGAACCCGGCCGCACCGCACCCGGCACATCGTACCGGCCCACGTAACAGGCAATCCCAAGGTTACCGGCCATATCCTCCACCAGTTCCTGGTCCGCGTCCGAAGCCGCTCCGCGGGTCAGGTGGTTGAAGTGCGCCACCGCCAACCGGCAGCCCAATTCGGACTGCAGGCTGTGCAACATGTATAGGAGGGCCATCGAATCGGGGCCGCCCGATGCCGCGACCAGCACGGTCTGGCCCGGAGCGATCATCCGGTACTTGCCGATGGTCCGGCGCACCTCCGCGTGGACATTCATGAGACGGTTAGTCCTTCTCGTAATTTCTCCCGGCCAAGTGCCGTAAACTCCTCAGGGTACTTTTTTCTTTCAACAAATGTTCTATTTTTTCCTTCCAGTGAGGGGCAAAAATTTGCATGTCGCCGGTCCACCAGACCCGCTCACCGGCAACCCCTTTCGGGGGTACCCACCACGCCGTCGGGGATCTGTGACGCCGTTGTCCAAACCAACCCGTGCAAAAGGCCCGTCTCGCTGACCACCAGGCCATCCAGCCCGAGGCCGTCCAGGACCTCCGCCACTATGGTCAATCCAGCCAGGATAATGTCTGCGCGCTCCGGATCGAGACCCGGTAGCCGCAGCCGCTCCTGCTGGGTACTGGCCGCTACCCTGGTTACCAAATAACCCACGTCGGCCCGGCCGAGTTCCTGTCCGTGCAGCCGGCCCCGCTCATAACCTTTAAGGCCCATTTTCATGGCACAGGCTGTCGTTATGGTCCCCCCCACACCGACCATCCCGTCCGGACGGCTTGGCCTTATCCGGCCCAGGACCGGTGCCAGGAGAGCTGCCACCTCCACCCTCCCGAGGCCGGCTTCGGTCAGGCGCACCGCCCCGGCCCGCACACTCACGGCTTGCCCCCCGGGTTCCCCGCCCCAGGTGAATTCGGTACTGCCCCCACCGACGTCCATGACCACTATGTTTGCCCCAGCCAGATCCAAACCTGCCTGCACCCCACGCCAGGCGAGCCTGGCCTCCTCGTCACCGTCCAGTACCCGGACATCCAGGCCCAGTGTCCGGTGGGCAGCCTGCACGAAACCGGCTCCGTTCCGGGCGTCGCGAACGGCACTGGTGGCCACGGCAACCACCGCATCCGGCCGCAAAGAGCGGGCATCCGCCAGCAAGGTATCCAGAGCCTCCATAGTCCGCGCTACGGCGTGCTCCTGCAGGACACCCTGGTTTATTCCTTCGCCCAGCCTGGTGGTCACCCGCCGGGTAGCGAGCTCGACGACCCGGTCTCCCTCCACCTCGGCCACCAGCAGCCGGACCGAATTACTGCCAATGTCGATGCCGGCGATGCGCACCACGGGGCCACCTCCAATTTACCGCACACGCTTTTGGATTCCTGCCCCGCAAAAGGGAGGAAATCAGTTTTTTATATGGAAGTAATAAGCATAGACCATAAAAATGCTTCCGTGACTCCTTTTTCCTCTAATGTTGCCAGCACCGAAACTGCATGCGCGCCAAACCTGGGGGTACCCCGGGAACCCATCAAGCCAGAGAAGGTTGGAGCGGCATGGCACAAAAGAGGACGTAGCCATAAAGGTAAACATTTCTGTAAAAAATTACTTTGGCCTTACATATTACCGGCGGTCGTCACCATAAGCATGGCCCGGCTGTGTTCCACCCGGGCGAAACGTTGCCATAAAAGCAGAGGCTCCCCCACACTTCATTCGAGCAGGGAACAGATTTATGAAAGAAAGAAACCTGTATCTCCTCGTTCCGTTCTTCCTGCTGCAGGCCCTGACCATCATCGCAATCACGGGCAAAATGTTTGCGACCGTGAGTAGCTATGCCCAAACCAGCCTGTGGTTCCTCAATTTCATGGGGCTGGCTGATGTGATAATAGTGTTGGTGGTGGCCCGGAAATGGTCCGCGGCGAGACAACTCCACGAACTACCGGTGGAAGACTCCCAGGATGCGTCAGACCGAGAGAGCCTCCTGCTGGCGGCCAAGGCTCAAAGGCACGACTTCCTCAACCACTTGAACGTAATCAGCGGCCTGCTGAACTTGAACATGACAGGAGAAGCCAAAGCATACATAAACCAGTTTTGCGCGGATGTTAGAGACGTAAGTGACTTGCTGACCCTCGGCAAGCCGGTGGTCGGCTCGCTGATCCTGAACAAGGTAAGCCTGGCCAGGGCCCGGGGCATTGATTTCAAGCTGACCGTAAAAACAGACCTGACCGGTCTCAAGGTAAAGGAAACCTATATAACAAAGGTACTCGGCAACCTTATTGACAACGCCATGGAAGCCTTACAGACGGCACAAAAAAAAGAGATAGAACTGATTATTGACGAAAAAGATAACTACTATGTTTTCGAGTTGATCGATTCCGGCACTACCCTGAACGAGGCCCTGACCAGCCGTATCTTCCAGCCCCTGTTTTCCACCAAGGGACCGGACCGGGGAATCGGTCTGGCCATCGCCAGGCACATTGCCGAGATATGCGGAGGCGAAATTGAAGTAAAGCTTTTCCCCACCACCTTTACCGTAAGATTCGGTAAACAGCCGTAGGGTAGCCAACATACCCCCAAACAAAAATAAGCCTGCGCGGGCAGGCTATTGGTTTAAAGTCAGGGGGAACGCCGGCCGGCTCCCCTGCCGCCTCTTTTGGCGTCGGTATTTCGCCGCAAGAGTTGCTGGTGCTCGTCACTCTCCTTGATAAACCGGGCCAGTCTGTCTTCAAAGTTCGGCGAGGGCCGCCTTCGGCCACCGCCCGATCCCGGTGCCGGGGCATGCGCCTGCCTTATAGACAAACCGATCTTTCCCTTGGGATCAACGGATATGACCTTTACCCGCACGTGGTCACTAGCCTTGAGAAAATCCCGGACATCCCGCACGTAACTTTCCGCGATTTCGGAAATGTGTACGAGACCGGTAATACCACCGGACAATTCCACAAATGCACCAAAATTGGTAACTCCAGTTACCACCCCGTCCATCACGCTACCTACCTGCACCGGCATAAACCAGGAAATTCCTCCTTAAATGCACAAAAGACCGCTTCTCCCTAATTATATTAGGGCGGGGTCGCAAATGTCAATAAAATATCTTGGCCCGAAAACCCTAATTGGGGCTCGTCCCGCCTTTCGGGACAGACTGAACCGGATATTCGCCCGGTTTTACCAAACCCAGCTTTTGCCTGGCAACTTGTTCTATGTAGGCATTGGACTTGATATCCTGCAATTGGTTCTGGAGGGACTGATTTTGGCCCTGCAGACTCTCCACCTGTTGTTGCATTCCCCGGACCTGGGATTCCATCCTTCCCAGCTTTAGAAATTGGCCGCTGAGGGAAAAAAGGAGGTATCCCACTACCACCACGGTGACCAGGACAGGGAGCCGGCTTGGTGAAAAGCGGCGACTGGTGCTTCCGCCTGCTGGATCACCACTCGACAGACCCTTTGACCCGCTCCTTCCAGGCATTGGCAACCCCTTCCCACCGCGCCGGAATTAGCTGAAAACTTCTCCATCTGCTCCGCACCAACGGGTGAAAAACCGGATTTAAAACAAGTAGCAGATGCAACCAGCTTGAGCAACCGGAATCACCCTGTTTGGAGAGCAACACGGGAGATATAATCCATATTGCCAGGTATCCAGCGGTCTGTCAAGAGGTTTTTACTAAATTGGTCATTTTCCAGGCCGAATTGCTAGTTTACTTCCTTTTGTTGCGACCGATAAGATGTTTCCAGTTCCCCGCCCTCACTCTCATGGAGATCAGAAACTCTCCGCTCCTTCTCTTCATTCCTTCCGCGGTAGCGTGACCCAGGTATCTGCCTCCTGAGTAAGAGACTTTAAGAGGCCACACTATCACAATGAAGGACCTGCGTAGCGGAAACAAGAGCGCCCGGCCCAAGTATTCCAGCAGCACAAACAACAAGTTTTCCACCTTGCCCGCCAAATGCCAGACAAAGTCCACAAAGCGAAAGGCGAAGCGGCTCATCGAGCTGAAATACAGGAGGGCTCCACCCAGCAACCCCAGCACAACATAGAGGCGCAACTCCCCCTGGTTGGTCTGCAGCAGGAGCAAGAAAACCACGGCCGTAGCCACCGCCCAGAACAGCAAATCACCCAGGGCACCTGGCCAGCCGCGGAGATTATTGCGCACCCGGACCACTCTGTACACGTCGTACAGAAAACCGGCCAGGCCTCCGATGGCCACGGTTATCAGGAAAATTTTCCCCTGTTCCTCGACCAGCATCAAATTTATTTCTCCTTCTTGTTGAAACCGGCCGGGCCTTACTTGAACAACCGGTTCAAAACGCTGCGTCCCCGTGCTCCGGAGCGGCCCGGCCTGTTTTCCCGGTAGACCACGGCATGAAAATAACCTTCAGCCGTGAGGCTGCCCTCGTCAAGGTTCAACTGGGTAATGTGCAGGCCCTCTCCTTTGAGCGACAAAAAGCCCAGCACGGTTTCCAGGGCGATTTCCCCTTCGTCGAAGCTGGCCACGTGCAGCACTCCCATCAGCGAGAGCACCTTGCGGTCGGTCAGCACCAGCGCCTGCTTACCCCCGTCTTCCACAGCACGCCCTCCCGTTTTTGTTCTTACACCCCCGTATAATAACGGGGGTTCTGGGAAGTGGAAGAAATATTCAACTACCCCGACCCACCTGCGGTGTGTGCCCGGAAGTCGGGGGCAAGCTCTCCGGCTTAAGTTGACCTCCAGTGACCCCACCTACGGTGGGTACCCCCCAGACCCGCCTGCTTCATCAGGTGGTCGTTAAGTTCTAGGATAAAGATATGGAACCACGCCTCTTTTTATGTCTTTGCCCGCGACCTGAAAACGGGCCATTTGCTGTCGAAAGAAAAAAGTAATCAGTCCCCATTACTGACAAGAAATGCAAGGTGGCAGTATTATAATCATCTTTGGAAGATCATAATGTTTTGGAGGAGCCGTACAGTGACAGAAGGCACAGACCCGTATCCGTACCGGCGCCACCGGCGGCCCGGTTCCGCCAGGAAGAAAAAAGCTGCCCGGCCGAAAAAAAGAGAGCGTTCCCCCTTGGCTTTTCCGTTAACGCGGGCCGGTTTACCGGTGTTGATAGTTTTGGGCCTGGCCGGCTTCTTCCTGGGCCGTGCTGTTCTGTTGGGAGAATTGATGCCTTTCGGCCCTGCCCTTGTGGCGGCCACCATTCGCTGCCGGCGCCCGGCCGGACTAACGGTGACCCTGGCCGTGCTGGTGGGAATCATCACTCAGGCACCAGCTTCAGCCCTCCCGGGTTATTTGTTGGCAATCGTGTTAATCTTCGTTTTGCTAAATGTGTTGCCCGAGCGGATACCCAGACCCTGGCTGGTGGTGCCGGGGGCGACTGCCGCCGTTCTCCTGATCGTCAGAACAGCTGTCCTGGCGTTTGGTACGCCTTCCACCTACGCTTACATAACCGCCCTCTTTGAGGCGGTCTTCGCCGCCGTCCTGACCCAGTTGTTCGTCCTGGCGCTTGTACCCCTGTTGAATGTGGAAAAGTCACGGCCCCTCACGGCCGAAGAACTGTTCAGTCTTCTGGTTCTTTTCGCCGGGTTAATTACCGGGGCCGGCAGTTTCAGCTGGTGGCTTCTGTCCCTGCGGGGGGTCCTTTCCCGCTTTTTCGTTCTTCTGGCTGCGTTTCTGGGCGGCCCCGGCCTGGGAGCCGCCGTAGGGGCCTTAACCGGGGTGATCCCGGGGTTGACCTTCGGCACTTCCCAGGGGCTGGTCAACGCTTACGCCTTTGTCGGTCTTATCGCCGGACTCTGTCAGGGCTTCGGACGCCTGGGCGTGGCTTTCGGATTCCTCCTGGGGAACATTGTCTTGTCCATCTACACCAGCAACTTTACCAGTTTCACCGGTGCCCTGGCGGAAAGTGGCGTGGCCCTGGTATTGTACCTTATCTTCCCGGAGAATTTGACAGGCACCCTAAGGCTGCTTCTGGCCAACATACTACCGGCAGGGGCGCAGCCGCAAGCGGAGGAGGACCGGGCCCAGACCTTCCTGGCTCAGCGGATGCGGGGCTGGGCGGGTATCTTTCATGAACTGGCGCGTGCCTTCGGGGAGGTGTCGGCGTCGGTGGTCGCCCCGGAAGAGGACCGGCTGCAGGCCATCATCGACCGGGTGGCAGCCACCGTCTGCCATGGTTGCTCCCTGCACCAGACCTGCTGGGAGAGGGAATTCTACCGAACCTTTCAAAACTTGCGCAACCTTGTCAGCGAAGCCGAGAATTTGGGTCCCGGCAAGTGGCAGGTTCCAGAAGAAACAAAACGACGCTGCCCCCGGCACCGTGAATTAGGAATAGCGGTGCTTTCCTCCTACACCACATCCAGGCTGGAATACGGTTGGGATCAGAAACTGCAGCAAGAAAGAGACATCGTGGCCCTTCAGATGGAAGCCATGGCCGGCATGCTGGAAAGCCTGGCCACCCGGGTAGAGGAAGCCGCCGATTGGGGGTCACCGCCCTTGCCGGCCGGGCTGAAAGAGAAATTCGAGAAAAAGGGCTTAAACCTGCTGTCCCTGACCATGGAAGGCACCGACAGCAACTACGCGGAGGCCGCCGCCGACCTTTCACCCTGTCCGCTCAAGACCAATTGCTGGCAGGAGATAGCCGGCCTTTTGTACGAAAACCTCGCGGTGCAATTCTATCCGGCCACCCGCCAGTGTCTTTACCAGGAGGGAGATCAAATCTGCCAGGTCCGGTTATATCCGCTGCTCCCGTTCCGGCTGTCCCTGGGGGTGGCGGTCAGGGCCAGGGATGGAAGCGACATCTCCGGGGATTCCTTTGCCATCCTGCCGCTGCCGGATGGCCGGATGGCCCTCATCCTGAGCGACGGCATGGGCACGGGCCCGGCGGCTGCCAGGGAAAGCAAAGCCGCCCTGCGGCTTTTGGCCGACCTGCTGCAGGCCGAATTTTCGCCCGAAGTGGCGGTGCGGACCGTAAACGCCTCGCTCCTCCTCCAAAAGCCCGAAGAGAGTTTTACCACCATCGATATGGCCATTGTGGACCTCTACGGCGGCGAAGCAGCCTTCATCAAGGTCGGGGCACCGCCCAGCTTTGTCGGCAGGCCCAAAAGGGTAAGCGTCATCCAGGCCAACTCACTGCCCGCCGGGATCATCCATGACATTGAAGTAACCACTTCGTGCCGTACTCTCTCGGCCGGCGATTACCTCGTGCTGGCAACCGACGGCGTACATGAAGCCCATCCGGACGGGGGACAGGACATGTGGTTGGCCGGCCTGTTGCAGGAGATAGCGGACGTTCATCCCCGGGAACTGGCTGATCTGATCCTGAACCTGGCTTCCCAGCAGCCGCCCCGCGACGACCAGGCGGTGCTGGTGGCCCGCCTGGAGGAGAACTGAGTCTCCCTGAGGAGTGATGAAAGGCCCCGCATATCAGCGCGTGGTTGTCTGGACCTGCGGGAAGTGCTCCTGAGGCCGCAGATTAAGTTTCGGGGCTGTTGGTGCCCCGTTTACGGCGGGTTGACGCCTGGACAAGTTACCCGCTTCACCAATCATAAAACGAGTGTACCGGCTTCGGCCAAGAAGGTGACTGATCAGGCAGGACGCGGCTATTGTTACAGCCAGGTCGAGGATCACCAGAAGAGAACCGGGTAGGTACTGATACGGCCATAAGTAACTGTGAACGACGTATAGGACGGCGGGATGGACCAGATAGATGCCCAACGAGTTGGCCGCCAGGAGGCTGACCAGAGAACGCATGGTCTTCCGGCGTTCCCATACCATCGCCAGCCGGAATAAAACAACTATGATAACCAAACTGTAGAAATACATGCTGGGGTTGAACACACTCACCGTCATAGCCCAGGATTCGCCCATATGGCGGTAAAGATAGAAGTATTCACCTATGACCAGACCGCCGCTGAGGATCATCCCAGCCGTAATTAGGATATCGTGCTCCTGAAGCCATTTCCGCCATGCATCCAAATGCATACCAACCAGTCCGCCAAGGAGATAAAATGGCAAATAGGAAATTAGAATCCGGTCTTTATATTGCATAAACCACGCGAGTATCCCGGCCCCGGGTGCCCCGCCGACCATGGCGGTTACCGAGGATGCATGGGCTTCCAACAGAAAATAGTAGATGCCATAAAGAAGGAGCCCCCCGGTCAAAATGATTCCAGCCGCAAGCCGCGGCCGGCGTGGTTTAAAGAGAACCAGAAGCAGGGGAAAGAAAAGGTAGAACTGGATGGAGACTATGATATAGTAGAGGTGACTGTAACCGTTACCGTTTAAGAGGTTCTGGGCCCACGTAGCTATAAAGCCGGCTGTATTGGGCCAGTTAATCATCTTTGCCCAGTACTTGATCAGGAGGTAAATAGCTGTCCAGACGGCATAAGGGATAACGATATTTTTCAGTCGGCGGTTAAAAAAGGAGGCAAGGTTAATTTTCCGCCCACTATAGCCATAAAACAGGACCACACCCGTCACAAATATGAAGACGTATCTGCCAAAGCGGAGTAAATCAACCGTAAGCTCTTGAAAGATACGCGCCCCCTGGCCGGACACCGGCATCGACAAATAGAAGCCAAAAGCATGGATGACCACAATTGAAATGAGACCAATAACGCGCAGGTAATCTACTTCGCCAAGATGCGTTTTCCCCACGTGGATCATGCTCCTTTGATGACCCACCTTACGGTGGGTGCCCATTTCTCCGTACTCCGGCTAACAGGGGCTGCTTGACAGTATGGAACCCCTTATGGGACCAGTAGACGATGATGTTGGCGCCGCTGACCGTGGGATCGTTAACAGTGTACTGGATGACTTTACTGTATATGGCTGCGCTGCCCGCCGAGTCGGGTGCCAAAATGAAGAGTCCCGGGTCGCAGCGTTGTCGACATTGCCGGTTCAATCCGGGACGGTGGGGAAAGGGGCCCCTCCCGGTTGGCTGGGAGCGCAGGCTGTCAGCGAGAAGGTCAAGAACAGCGAAACCATCTTCAGGAGCGACGATCCGGCTTCATGGTTTTCCCCCTGTCACTGAACTGTCCGGCTGTTACCTGATTATACGTTCGGTCACTGCCGGCTTCGGGGGTATAAGCTTCGTCAACGGCTTCGCCGGATCATCGATTGTCGTAAATATCCTCCATCAGGCAGACAACCTCTTCTTTGGGCAGGAGAAAGAAGGCAATATTCATAACCACGAACACCGTTCCCCCCCAGATGCCCGCGTCCACGATCCATACTAATACCGGCACATTAATATTTTATGAAAAGCCTATGGCCGTTTTGTGAACTTGGTCGGTCTGAAGCCCCACTTCTTGATATGTGACCCGGTTGGAGGAAAACTGACCGTGCCGGGGCAAAAGAAACTGTTGTAGAAAAATCTCCGTATATGTAATATACTGCACTACCGGAAAACCTCCGGTGAATCTGTCCCTGCTTTGTTTTGGGGCTTGCGGGCTTGTTCATTGCACCGGGAGAAATGTTCCAATTTCTTCATTGGTATAGCGGAGATGCAGGAGGGACTCCTTAAATCTATGACTTTAACAGATAATCTCACTAAATGCGGCGGAAGGGACGAGGTTTCCAGTGGCCAAACAGGGTCATACCTCAAGCCTGGAGCGACGGTTTGGTTTACCGGCCTGCCTTGTTCGGGGAAGACAACTATAGGCAACTATTTACTCAAGAACCTTGGCGACCTTGGGCACAGAGTGGAGCTACTGGATGGCGACCTTCTTCGCCATACTATAAGCAGCGGACTAGGCTACTCAAGGGATGATCGCGAGGAAAACATAAGACGCATTGCTTTCATAGCCGGACTATTGTCAAAACATGGTGTCATAACATTGGTCGCCACGATTTCTCCCTATCGATCTATTCGCGACAAGGTCAGAGAAGGCATTCCCAACTTTATAGAAGTTTATGTAAACGCTCCCCTGGCTGTATGCGAGAAAAGAGATGTAAAGGGTTTATACCTCAAAGCCCGCAACGGAGAACTTTTACACTTCACTGGTATTAGTGATCCTTACGAACCACCACTCAATCCCGAAGTAGTATGCTATTCAGATAGGGAAACGGTGGAGGAGAGCGTAAGAAAAATATGTGAATGGTTAAAGCGGCGAAACGCGATGTAGCGTTCGACTGGGTGTAGCCCGCGAGGGCTTTATGCCGTCGGCTTGGCACCAACTGTTAAAGCGAGGTAGTCATGAATCGTGAGGTTATTGTGGTTCTCGGAATGCACCGCAGCGGGACGAGTGCGGTCACCAGGGGGCTAAGGGCGCTGGGTGTAGAATTGGGCGGCGGGTTGATCGGTCCCATGGCCGACAACCCCAGAGGCTTTTGGGAAGACAAGACTATCCTGGACATAAATATCCTGCTTCTTAGTATCCTCGGTCTCAAATGGGACAGCGTTCAACCCATTCCCCCTTACCGATGGCAGGATCCCATGGTGGAGGACTTAAAATTAAGGGCTGCCCGGGTCGTTCAGGAAAATGTGGATTCATTCCGCCTTTGGGGTTTCAAGGATCCCCGCACCTTGCGGCTCCTTCCATTTTGGATTGAGGTATTCGACCAACTCCAAGTTATTCCCAAATACTTAATGGTTGTTCGAAACCCCATAAGTGTGGCACAGTCTCTCTATAGACGAAACGGCATATCACCCGAACAATCTTATCTACTATGGTCAATCCATGTAATACCCCACCTGGCGAAAATTAGAAACCGGATCATTGCAGTTATTGATTATGACCTCCTTATGAACAACCCAATTGCTCAATTAAGAAGAATTGCTTCAAGATTAGGCATACCGGAAAATACTGCCAGAAAATCCGAAATACAAAATTACGCCAGGTTTTTTCTTAGCCAAGATCTCCGTCATAGCCAGTATTCCGAAGAGAACGTCAGGAATGACCCTAACGTAAATGATTTGACAAGAGTTGCCTATCATTGGCTTCACATGCTGGCATGGGATAAAATGAGCCTCGCCTCGAGGCCCCTTTGGCAAGGGTGGTCAAGATTGGAAAGCGCCTTGATCTCTTTTGGTCCGGAGTGCCGCTATCTCAACCAAAGGAATCGAAAGGCAGATGTCCCGCAGTCAGATTTCGGGGGGCGACAACAAAACAATCCTCGCATTATTCATTACCATTCTTATAATAGTACTGTTGTCCACTTCCGGCCAAACGCCGGATCGATCAGGGTTATTCGCCGGCGGAGTAAGTGACCGGCAAGTGTTTCGCGGGAAGCGGGGACCTCTACCGGTCCCCTTCCCGGGTCACGACATCCTCCAGAACCTCATACAAAGTAGCCGCCAGGGCGGCCGGCACTGCCTCACGAAGCTCCAGCACCCTGATCTTCAGCTTGCGCCGGCCAAAACCGATCTCGACGACGTCCTGCGGTTTCAACTCGGTGCCGGCCTTTGCCACATGCCCGTTTACGGTCACCTGTCCCCGGTCACAAGCTTCCTTGGCCAGGGTGCGCCGCTTGATAACGCGCGACACCTTTAAGAATTTATCTATCCTCATGCGCATACCACCTCAAAATAAAGGGGGCGGCGAAAAGCCTCCGGCGAATCGCCGTTGCCCTGGCTGCCCCGGGAAAAGAATCAGTTGTCATTAGTTGCGTGTCTACGGTCGGCTCCGGAATGACGTACACATTCGAGGGATATCGACATCGATATCCCTCAGGGCGGTGCATAGAAAATCATCCGGCCTCGGTTGTTATGTTTGCCTTGGTTTTTTTATGTGCCGGTCCGGCTTTAGCCGACAGAGTCACGCAGAGCTTTACCGGCTTTAAATACGGGAACCCGGGCCGCAGCAATGCTGATCTCAGCACCGGTTTGCGGGTTGCGTCCCTTGCGGGCGGCCCGCTCCCGGATTTCAAAGGTACCGAAGCCAACCAGTTGCACTTTCTCGCCTTTGGTCATAGCCTCTTCGATGCTGGCCAGCACCGCCGAGACCGCCTTCTCCGCTTCCTTTTTCGTCAAATCGGTTTTTTCGGCCACATTGGAAATCAGTTCAGCCTTGTTCATATAGTACACCCCCATAAAGTAATTTTTACCATCTATTCGCTAAAATTATTCGAATTCCTCCCGCAAATCGGCGCCGGATGAATATTTTTAAGGATTTTCGGCCTTTTTTGCCTCCTCCCACCAACCATCAAGTTGCTCCAGTGTAAATTCATGGAACTCTTTACTGCTAAGTGCCACTTTTTTCTCCACATACCTGAACCTGTTGGCAAATTTATTGGTCGCTGCCGTTAAAGCTTCTTCGGCCTCCAGACCGAGGAGCCTGGCCAAATTCACGACGGCAAAAAGTAGATCCCCCACCTCACCGAATACCGCTCCCCGGTCCGGCCCCTCCAGGGCCCCGGTTACCTCTCCCAGTTCTTCCCGGACCTTATCCAGAGCACCCCGGTAATCCGGCCAGTCAAAACCGCACTCGTGAGCCCTCTCCTGCACCCGCGACGCCCTCAGAAGTGCGGATAGACCCGCACCCACCTTGTCCAACACGGAGACATCCCGGGAACCCCGCTCCTGCCGTTTGATTTCCTGCCAATTGGCCACCACCTGGGCACTGGTTTCGGCCTTGGTCTCACCAAATACGTGGGGGTGCCGGCGAACCAGTTTGTCGCAGATGGCGCGCACCACGTCGTTCAGGTCAAAATCCTCATTTTCCTGGGCAATACGGGCATGAAACGCTATTTGCAGAAGTAAGTCTCCCAACTCCTCGCATAATTTATGCGCAGAGCCATCGTGAATCGCTTCGACCACCTCGTAAGCCTCCTCCAGCACGTAGCGGGCCAGGCTCCGGTGGTCCATCTCCCTGTCCCAGGGGCACCCGCCTTCCCCGCGTAAGACAGCCATAATCCCAACCAGGCGGTCGGCGGGGTATTCACAGTAACCGGGGCCGTGGAGCTGGTGAGTCACAGGCGGCAGGTAGACACTGCACAGGTGGTCGAATTCCCGGCGGTCCAGCTCTTCAAGGGAGATTTCCACGATGGTTTCCTCCCCGGACACGCCCGCCGCTCGCACCACCTTGACCAGATGTTCCGGAGGATAGCGTTCCAAAAGGGTCAGTTTGACATCACCGGCCACCAACCGGCTGTATACCTGCATCATGACGGTCGGGACCCCGGGATCGAGATCCCGCTGCTTGAAACCAACCCCATCCAGTATCTTGAGGCCGGCGGCGGGATCGAGACGCAGGGAAGCCAGCAGGGCGTCGAGAAAACCGGGGGCGGGAACAATCCGGACGGAAAGATCCCTTGCGGCGGCTTCAGCCAGGATCAGCTGCACCGACTCCTCGGCAACCAGGGGGTGACCCGGCACGGCATAAACCACCGGCGCGGCAGAGGCGGAAGCGCAGACGACGGCGGCAATGCGTCGGTAAACCAAGGCGAAGTCCCCCTCCTCCTCATAGAAGGCGTCGAAGGTCTCAAACTCGATTCCTTCCTGCGTCAGGCGGCCGACGATGGGGTGACAAGCCGTGCGCAGGAAAAGCCGTCTTTTGCCGTGCAGAAGTTCCCAGCCCGCCAGGGGAAGGGACCCCCCCTCGTCGTAGCCCAGACCCATCACAGTAACCGCCTCGGGCATAGTAAAAGATCAACTCCTACCTAACATTATTCCGAACACAAAAAGCGGGTATCCCCTATGGAGATATCCGCGTATGGCTGGTGCTGACCTGTCTACTGTTTTTGTCCCATTTCCTCTTTGAGTTTGGCCAGTTCGGCATCGATCTCGCTGTCCTTTGAGGTTCGCTTCAACTGATCAAACTGCGATTCCACAGTGCTTTCCACCATCAGCCGGCTGGCTCCCGCCTGGGCCTCCATCCGGTCCACCTTATCCTTCATGCGGTCTATGTCGCCGTAGGCCTTCCCCTGGGCCAGACCTTGTACGGCATCGGCGGCACCCTTCAGCGATTTGGCCCGGCGCTCCCGCATCACCAGTTGATCCCGCTCACTCTTGGCCTGGTTCAACTTGCCGTCCAGCAACTGATAGTTGCGCTTGAGTTCGTCCACCACGGCCTTCTGGTCCGCCAACTGGGACTGGTAGCTCTCCAGGGCCTCGCGGGCGACTTTCTGCCGCTCCAGGGCCGTCCGGGCCAGATCGTCCCTGCGACTCTGCACCGCCAACCTGGCCTTGTCCGCCCAGTCGGCAGCCTCCTTTTGCGAAACCTCGCTTTTCTTTTCCAGGGCAATCTGGTCAGCTACCGCCTGGTTGACCTGGATGCTAAAGTTCCTCAGTTCCTCGGAAGCCCTGTCCACATAGAGGTTGAGCATCTTTTCCGGATCTTCGGCCTTGGCGACCATATCCGAAATATTGGCCTCCATGAGATCCCTGATCCTTTTAAAAAGCCCCAATTCTTCTCTCCCCCTTACCGAGTCGGCTTAGCTATGCCTATCTTACATCA
>DATKUX010000083.1:0-15632 GCA_035530395.1 Spirochaetia bacterium | reverse complement strand
ACCCCTCGTGTCCGCGCAACGTCCAAGACAACCGCAGGAACGGCGGGGATAGCCTGTGGAGGGCTGGTAAGACCTCTTCTTCGGAAGGGCTCGGCCCGGTGAAGCAGGAATCCCGTGATTTCCAATCATGGGAGGTTCAATACGAAGGCGTGACACTACAAATGCCCGTGCCGTTTCAGGGCAGATGCCATGGAAAATATTTCTGATTCACGGGCAACGGCGGCAGGGTATTGTCGTTTTTCGTAGAATAAAAAAGTCGGACAATTTGTGCGCAAGGGGGTGCGGCGGCATGTTTCTTGACCGCATTTTGAGGCGGCAAGGCACGGCCAAAATAGATCCGGGCGACTATTTTTATCACGGTTGTCCGGTCCACCTGAGCCTTGGCACCGGCGAAAAGCAAGATTTCCGGGTCCACGACTTTACGCCGGCCGAACTGGTTCTCAAGAGCGGACAGACGTGGCCTGCCCCCAAGCCCCGGGAAATGGTCGCCTGCCTGGTTCCTTACCTCGACGCGGTCGCACGGTTCGACACGCGCGTGGACTGGGTTCGCAAAGAAGCCGGTTTGTTGGTCGGCCTCTTGATGCCAGGGTCGCTGGAGCAATTCGAACGGCGTAAAGAACCCCGCGCCCGAGTGAGCGCCCCCATATTTTACGCCCCGGTCACGCAGGCCAAGGCCTCAGAATGGGGTGACTTTTCAGAGGGTAAAACCATTGATCTTAGCGCCAGTGGCGCCAAGTTTCTTTCCCCGACGGGGTTTCGGCGAGGTGAGGACCTACTGCTCATGCTCGACCTCAACGATAAGTCGGAGATGTTACGATCGGTGGTGGTCCGGGTGGAGGAAAAGACAAGGTACGGGTTTTCTGTGTGCGTAAGGTTTGTCAACTTGTCGGTGGCTGAGCAAAAAATATTGCAGGCGTATGTCAACCGCGCGCTCGATCAGCCGTGACGGAGCGACGGCTGGCACGGCCGCCGTATCCCAACCTTTTTTTGCGCTCGGACGGGGATTAACCACCGGCAACGTATTCCTTGTTTCTTTTAAGGCCAAAATATCTTTGTCAACGCAGGGTCGATGGATGCCCGGTCAGCCTAAAACCGGCCGGAGAACCAGCCCCTAGCGGTAAGTACCGGCAGGGGGGTGACAAGGATGTTAAGTACGCGAAACCAGCTGAAGTCGACCATCAAGGCCGTAAAGACCAGTGAAGTGGTGTCCGAGGTGATTGTGGACGTGGGCGGCCAGGAGATGTGTGCCGTTATAACCACTGGTTCACTGCAGAAGATGGGCCTTAAGGTGGGGGATGAGGTGGCGGCTCTAGTGAAGGCCACCTCGGTTATGATAATGAAGTAGGCCACCGGCGACCACAAGCGGCACCGGAGTCACAATCTATTCCTTCATGGGAGCGGGGATCGCAGGGGATCCCCGCTTACTGGTTAACCGGGGGGGTCTACAAGCACCAGATTAAGGATGGGTCCGGGCCGAACCCGGCTTGCAAAGGCCAAGATGCGATTAGTTTAAAGGCGGTCGTCAGTCGATGTTTTATCAGTTTGAACTAATGAAAATAGTATATATTTACTTTTTTTACGGCTTATCCTTTTTCGTAATGGGACTAGCGATTCTCCTCCAGGACATGCAATCTAGAAAGGTTGGACTGATTCGTGATATCCGCTGGTTGGGTGTCTTTGGAATAACGCACGGGCTCGCCGAGTGGGCGGTAATGTTTACATCCTTTAAATACTTCATGGGTATTCCAGCGAATCTCTTAGTGAAAGACTATATGGCTGAGGTTATTATATACTCAATTTCGTTTGTCTTCATATATGAATTTGGCATTAGAGCAATCATTGCGACAACCCGGCGGTTACGCTGGCTACAATATATATTATTGGGAACAGGTGGGTTATGGCTGATTAATTTCGGCCTAATGATCATTTCACCAATCAAGGACCCACTGTCGTGGTTGCAAACGACCGAACAGTGGTCTCGCTACCTGCTATGTTTTCCGGGATCTGTTTTTGCAGGCATAGGCTTTCTAGTACAAAGAAGCCAACTGGCAAAAACAGGTGTATCGAGTACCAAGACATCGGTGTTCGGCGCATCTTTCATATTCTATGGGTTAGTAGCGGGGTTGGCAGCTTTCAACTCTAGTTTCTTTCCGTCAAACGGGTTGGACCTGCGTACTGTCAACATAGTTTCTGTTGGCTTTATGCCAATTTTAAGATCACTGGCCGGGGTGGTAATGGCCTATTATACTATTCGCGTGGTTGGCGTCTTCAACCATGAGTATACTGATCTTCTTAAAAATATGGAAAGAAGGCAAGCCTTATCGGAAGACAGGGACCGTATAAGCAGGGATCTCCATGACGGTGTTATCCAATCGCTATATGCCGTGGGCCTGCAAATGGAAGAAGCCGCCCACCTAACCCAAGAGTCACCGGAGGCGGCTAAAGATCTTTTGCAACAAATGATCAACAGGATGGATGGTATCATCCGTGACATCCGACTTTTTATACAAGACCTACGTTTGCCACAAAGCCACGAAAGCAACTTGGCCAAAAGGCTAGAATCCCAGTTAAGCCACTTTTCCTCTGCAACCCGCGTCCCGGTAGAGTTTTCCGGCCCTGACGGGCAATTTAACGACAAGCTCACCCCGGAGCAAACTGATAGCCTATACTATATCGTGCAGGAGGCTTTGGTCAATGTGGCCAAACACGCAGACGCAAGCCAGATATACGTTGGTTTGGTCGCCCGGGACGATCATTTACATCTGTCCATAATCGATGATGGTCAGGGAATGAGGGAAAATCCCTGCGATATGACTCCACTTTCGGGGCATGGAATGGAAAACATAAAGTCGCGCATAAAGCTCCTAAATGGGCGCTGTAGCTGGGAATCCAACCCGGGACTTGGCACGCGTTTGAAGATTGTGGTTCCGATGAATAGGGACAAATAAATATAGAAATTAACAAGGAAGTCCAAAGGGCAAGTTACAATAACTACGGTTTCCCTGCCTATTAGCAAAATTTCCCGCCGCTATTACCCAACTGGAGGGCATTTGCCAAACTGAAACGATAGTGTGTCTACTGAATAGGCCGAGCTTTGCCCGGCCTATATTTTTGTGGTTTGATCGCTTTAGACGAGCGGGTACGGCACCAAGATAGGAAAGATGAAAGTACCTGGCGACAAGAATTCGCCTGAGGGGGGACGGGCAATGTTTCTGTTCTATCCGGAGAAAAGCCGCCCGAGATTCCTTGCGGTAGCGGAAAGTTTGGCGGTGCGTTTCCTCGCTTGGCCGCAGCAGGACATTTGTCCTCCAAAATTGTGACATCTTTCTCGTATGTTAAGGACTTATGACAATTAGCAAGACGGAGCAATTATCGGATAATTGCTTATGGGGTGTCTTTCACCATGGCTGAAAGGTGCGAATCTCTCCCCATGGATATTGTGAGGGAAAACTGGGTGCCCTTTGGTTAGGATATGGTTGGGCTAGGAATGTCGTTTGGGGTGTGATGCCGCCCCTTTTGCGGGGGCGGCCATAATTTATCCGAAAGGATTTGACGGTTAACGATGCATGTCGTCGTTTTGCTCAAACAGGTACCAGCTACGGACAACGTTCGGTTGGATCCGGAAACGGGGACTATGGTCAGAGGAACACAGGATAACATCTTAAACCCCCTGGACCAAAACGCCCTAGCCGAAGCCCGGCGAATCAAGTCTCTGGACGGCACAACGACCGTCACCGTCCTTTCCATGGGGCCGGAAACGGCGGTCGAAGCCTTGCGGGAGGGGGTCGCGGTCTGTGCCGACCGCGCCGTCCTGTTATCCAGCCGCGCATTTGCCGGTTCCGACACTATCGCCACCTCCAAGGTCCTTGCTGCTGCCATAAAAAAGCTAATGCCTGTTGACCTGGTTTTGGCCGGCGAACGGGCCACCGACGGCGAAACGGGGCAGACCGGTCCCATGGTGGCCGCCCGTCTGGACTTTCCCGTTGTGACTTTTGTGCGCAGGGTGGATGTACAGGAAGGGGCCCTGTCGGTGGAGAGGATCGTTGAGGATGGGTTTGAGGAACTGGAGGTCGACCTGCCGGCCCTTATCACCGTGGTCAAAGATATTAACGAACCGCAAGAGCCTTCTTTGAAAAACAGGCTGCAAGCCAAAAAGGTACAGGTGCCGGTGTGGGGACCGGAGGAACTCGGGCTGTCCACCGAGGACCTCGGCCTGAAGGGCTCGCCGACCAGGGTGGTTAAGGTGTTCAGCCCGAAGCTGGCGCGTAATGCTGTCATGTTCGACAGGGAAGAGATGGAGATGGGGATACGGCAGATAATAGACAAATTCACGCTGTTGAATGTCATCTAGGGGGGATGAATCTATGGAAAAGCACCAGGGTGTGATGATCCTGGCCGAACAGAAGAACGGTCTGGTTCACCCACTGACCTACGAACTATTGAGCCTGGGCCGGGACTTGGCCGACGATCTTGGTTCCACCCTCTCTTGTGCTCTAACCGGAATGGAACCTCTGGATCCCGCCGAACTGATCATGCGGGGGGCCGACATTGTTTACCTGGTTAACCCCGGTCGTCCAGAGGGCATGGTGGCCGGTCCGGCGGCCAGAGCGCTGACTGATTTGCTGCGGGAGGTCAAACCATTGGTAGTCGTAGCGGGGGCCACCACTACCGGCCGTACGGTCATGCCCCTGATAGCCGTCAGGCTGGAAACAGGCCTTACGGCCGACTGTACCAGCCTCGCCATAGACCCGGAAACCGGTTTGCTGCTCCAAACCCGGCCGGCCATCGGCGGAAATGTAATGGCCACCATCAAGACTCCGTCCAGCCGGCCCCAGATGGCCACGGTACGACCGCATGCCGCGCCTCAGGCTGGACGCAACCCGGCCCGCCGGGGCACTATCGTTAGAAAAGATTATCCTATGGGCGCGGGCCTGGAACGATTAATATCGTTCGTCAGGGACGAAACCCAGTTAGTCAACCTACAGGAAGCAGACGTCATCGTCACCGGCGGCCGGGGCATGAAAAGCAGGGAGGGATTCAAGCTGGTGGAGGAACTGGCCGGGGTTTTGGGAGCCGGCCTGGGTGCCAGCCGGGGAGCGGTGGATCTGGGCTGGGCTCCGTATTCCCATCAAATCGGCTTGAGCGGCAAGACGGTGGCTCCGAAGGTTTACCTGGCCATCGGCGTGTCGGGCCAAATCCAGCACCTGGCCGGCATGCAGACCTCCGAGTATATTATTGCTATTAACGAGGATCCTCAGGCCCAGATCTTCAGGGTGGCCGATCTCGGCATCGTGGGCGATGCCCTGAAAATCGTGCCCCGTCTGACTCGCGAGTTTAGTAAAGCCCGCATCAAGATTGTCGATAAACATCTCAAGGAAAACAATATCTCTAACAGGTTGTCATGGGAAGAAACATTAGTATCGGCTTCGGTGGCTAATATGGACTGAAGGGGGAAGATGCCCGGGTATGGGCGACCGTGCTGCGGTGTTTTGAGGTCCTTTCATGGCTTCGGAACCGTAAACCATCGGCCCAAATTCTGATCCGGGAAGGAGAGACCGCGAAATGGTTGTTCCTGACAACGTATGGCCCAATTTTGTGGTGGAGGGTTTATTACTGATCGTATTCGTCACATTTCTGTTCCTTAATTATCCTGAGAACAAAGGAAAAGGGGGCCAGGATCATTGAATTGGACCTCGGGTCTAAGAAAATTCATTGAGGAAAACTATGGCTGGGACCGTCTCTTCCCCCCTGAGCAGCCTGTATTTGTCAGGGCACTGGTGTATTCTTTCGGCGCATTAATCCTGTCTTCCCTTCTCATGCTGATCATCAGCGGCATCATCCTGGCCGCCAACGGGCCTCCGTGGTGGCTCGATTCCCGGACCGGGGCTTTTGTCCGGGCGTTGCACTATTGGAGTGTGCAGAGCTTTTTCTTCTTCCTCATCCTGCACTTCCTCACCAATTTCTTCATGGGGGCCTGGCGCGACGGACGGGCGGGTACCTGGGTGCTGGGCATGGTTACCCTGGGTATCAGCGTAGTGACCGCCTTTACCGGCTTTCTTTTGAGGGGCGACTTCTTCTCCCAGTGGAACCAGGTGCAGGCCAAGGATGCCTTCAACGGCATGGGTGTCGGGGCGTGGTTTAACGCTATCGATAACGGGAAGCTGTACGGGCTGCACGTTGTGGTGTTGCCGGCGGTATTACTTTTCGTTATTGCCTGGCATGTGGTCGAGGTGCGGCGGCACGGGGTGGTAAAACCCTACCCCCTGCAGGATGCCAAGGCAGATAAGGGGGGGGAAGTTTCGTGAGTGAGAACGCGGAAAGCTATTATGCCGGAATACCCACCAAGCCTTTCGACCTGATCAAATTCATGGTGGTGACGTTTGCCGCCGTGTTTGTGCTGGTGATCCTGCTGGCCGCCGTGTTTGGCGCTCCCTACCATCCAGCCGTCACCAACCAGCAGGTAGCACAAGAAACCCCTCAGGTCTTTCAGCTGACCGTAGCAGCGGATTTGGCGGGTCAAGGCGATATGGACGGTTACGGTCCCCCTTACCAGACCAATACCGACGGAGCCCAGGCTTTGGGGTTCTTTGCGCCTCAGATATGGACATATAAGCTGTTTGGCATTACCTATCCCCTTAACCCGGCGCAGGACTTCGTCCTTGGCCCCCTGTCCATGGCTGGGCCGCTGGATCCCGCGGTGGCCGGAGCCCTGGCAAAATACAACGGGGCCTCGGCCGATCAGCGCAGCAAGTGGGCCAATGATTACTTCACGGCCATTACCAAGGTTAACGGAGACTGGACGGCACTGCCCAAGGGCGATTACGGGCCGGTTCCCGTGATGGTGGACTCTCTCCGCCAAATGGGCGCCACTGGTCTGCTCTCCGGGGCCATAGACCGGTCGGATCCGGTGTACCGCTACGATGTGGGCCGGGATCTGTTGTTTCTCCAAGGCGATGCCTTACACGCTGTGGCCGATAAGATGAACCTTACGGGCGAACAATGGGGCATCATGCACGACGAAGGGCCGTACCCTGGTCCGTGGTGGCTTACCCCGTACTCTTTCCTGTATCAGGTTCCACCCTGGTCCACCTCGAGCGCGGGTGACCTGATGGCAGGCGCAACCATGCTGATCGTCTTCCTGATCCTTTTGTTCTGGCCGTTTATTCCGGGGTTGAACAAGCTGCCCAAGTACCTTTATGTATACAAGGTCATCTGGCGACATTATTACCAATTGGTGAGATCGGGCAGGAGCGCGGGGTAGTGGGGCACGGGCCAAGCCATTACATCGTTGTCATGGTAAGGGTTGGAAATATCACCAAAGAATTGTTTTATTGACAACCCTGGCATCAAGGTGTATCATCCAATCAGATCATTGACAATCATCGCGGGTTGTGGCAGGTCACACTCGGGGGAGAGCGTATCTCCCCAGGGGAGCTCATACGAAAGACGGATATCTCAAAAACTTAGGGGGTGTCCTTCCGGCTGGCCGGACGGATACCCCTTGAAGTTTAGGCCCCCCGCTGCGATTGTTATTGCAATTAACCATGTCCTTGGACCCGAACCATCTGCGGTAAGGAGTCATCCCAAGTTCAATCCGCAAAAAGCGGCGCCCTGGCCGATATAGCTTCGGCAAGTCCTGGACGGCGAACTAGAAACGGTAGTCAGTTGTGGAGTTGATAAGGGTGGAAAAGATAAGAGTATTGATCGTTGATGATCACGAAGTTGTTCGATTGGGGCTTTCAATGCTGTTGGCACGACACCAGGAACTGGAGATTGTCGGGGAGGCAGGCCTGGCCGGTGAGGCGGTTCAAAAGGTCAAAGAGTTATTGCCACATGTAGTGGTTATGGATATCAGGATGCCTGATAAAAGCGGTATTGAAGCTTGCCGGGAGATTAAAGACTTTGACCCGGGGATCAAAGTAATAATGTTAACATCTTACACCGATGAGGAAGCTTTGTTCGGCTCAATTATGGCGGGGGCGTCAGGCTACCTGCTGAAAGAAATACGGGGTCAGCCCCTGGTTGATGCCATTATGACAGTGGCCCGTGGCGGTTCACTCCTAGATCCTGTTACTACAGGTAAAGTACTGGACAAGGTTAGGATATTGACTGGGAGTGCCTCTACGGAACAGAACCTTCTTAACGAGCAGGAGAAAAGGGTTTTATCCCTTATTAGTGAAGGCAAAACGAACAAGGAGATTGCCGCTGAGCTTTTGCTTGGCGAAAAAACCGTGCGAAATTATGTCAGCAGCATTTTAGCCAAGCTAAATCTGAGTAACAGGGCCCAGGCTGCCGTTTATGCGGATAGACTGCGCCATACTAAATGATGTTTTGCACGGTAGTAACGAAAGCCCATTCAAGCGGCCAAGTTTCCCATCCGGCGCAGTAGCAAGCACTACCTGCCACATTTCTCCCTTCTCCAGGCGATTCCAGGCGCCGAGGCAGGAGAAAGACTTCCTCCGGCAGGAAGCGGCCGGCGTGGTACACTATCGGCCTGCGCCCACCCGCTGACCATCGGCAAGCCACGAGTTGTAACTCATAGAGGAGAGTGGGAACCACAAGTGGGGTTCCCACTTACTGGTTAACAGCCGTTGAGTATACATCTCATTATGCATCACCTCTGACCCTAGAGCAAGATTTTACGGCAAAAGATCCGGTGGATTTGGCCTGTCAGAGCGCATGGGCAGGGAGTTGGTGCAAAACCGAGTAGCCCAGTGTAGGTTAATACCGGAGACCGACGCCAGGAAAAACAGGCGGAATAGTTTGTCGGCGGAATATCGGCAACGCAGCCGTTAAGCTTATGAGTTGGCTCAGTCGTACTTTTGCAATCGACAGGATCGACAGCTGACGCCTTGACAGCCCTCCCCACCGGGGTTATAATACCTTCAGCCTCCGCGAGGTGGAAGTACCTACCTGCGGAGTAGCCAAAACTTCATAAGGCACGGGATTCAATCCCGGAAGTGCATGAGTATTTGAGAGAGGCCGCGCAAGGAGGTTTTCTCTCTTTTCGCTTTTTTACGGACAAAAAAAGCGAAGGGGCCGGTGCATTATCGTGCCGGCAGGTAAAATAACTAACGGGGGGAAATGTACATGGCCGTTTTGGAAGAACCGATCAAAGGGGTCCAGGTGGTAAAAAACTACATTGACGGAGAGTGGGTTGAATCCCGGGGAGAGGTCCGGGATGTGCTCAATCCGGCCACGGGTCAGGTCATCGGCAAGGTACCCCTTTCCACGGCGGACGAAGTGGAGGCGGCGGTAAAGGCTGCGAACGCGGCTTTCCCGGAATGGCGGAGCACCCCGCCCATGGCGCGGGTCCGCTATCTCTTCCGGCTCAAGGAACTTTTGGAGGAAAACTTCGAGGAAATCAGCCGCATTCAGACCCAGGAACACGGCAAGGTGATCGATGAGTCACGCGGGGAAACCCGCCGCGGCATCGAGAATATCGAGGTGGCTTGCGGCATTCCCAGCTTGATGATGGGCTACAACCTGGAAGATGTGGCGGCCGGCATCGACGAGTACGCTATCTCCCAGCCCATGGGCGTGTTCGCCATCATTGGTCCCTACAATTTTCCCTTCATGGTACCGTTATGGTCGGCCCCTTATGCCGTGGCTACAGGCAACTGCGTTATCGTAAAGCCCTCCGACGAGGATCCCATCAGCCAGATGAAGCTGGCCGAATTGGTGGAGGAAGCCGGCTTTCCCCCCGGCGTCTGGAACGTCGTCAACGGCAGGGAGGAAGTGGTATCCGGCTTGCTGGAAAACCCCGGCGTGGCCGGGATGACCTTCGTGGGATCCACCAAAATCGCCCGCCACATCTACGAGCGGTGCGGCAAGGCCGGTAAGCGGTGCCTGGCCAACGGCGAGGCCAAGAACTTCATGGTCATCATGCCCGACTGCAACGTGGACAACACCATACCGGCCCTCATGTCCTCCTTTTTCGGCAATACCGGGCAACGCTGCCTGGCCGGTGCCAACCTGGTGATTGTGGGGGAAGACGACAAATTCTACAATGATTTCGTGGCCAAGGTGGTGGTCGCCGCCGCCCGCATCGTGGTCGGCTACGGCCTGGACCAGGAAGTGCAGATGGGTCCCCTGAAGGGCCAGGCGAAAAAGGAGCGGGTCCTGGGCTATATTGAAAGCGGCCTTAAGGCGGGGGCCCGGCTCCTCCTCGACGGTCGCCGCCCGGTGGTCAAGGACGGCTATCCCGACACCTGTTTCCTCGGCCCGACGGTCCTAAGCGACGTTACCCCCGGTATGAGGATCGCCCGGGAAGAGATTTTCGGCCCGGTGATGAGTATCTTGCGGGCCCAAGACCTGGATGAGGCTATCGCTCTGAGTAACGCCAGCCCGTTCGGCAACAGCGCCGCCATCTTTACCTCCAGCGGCAGGAGCGCCCGGGAGTTCCAGTACAGGATTACCAGCGGCAACGTCGGGATCAACGTGGGCGTCGTGGCCCCCATGGCTTTCTTCCCCTTCGGCGGCATGAAGGATTCCTTCTTCGGTATCCTCCACGCCCAGGGCCGGGACATGGTTCGTTTTTTCACCGACACCAAGGTCGTTATACAGCGGTGGTTTTGAGGGAGAGGCAAGAAAATGAGGCTTAATACCTGCTCCGCCATCATCGCCCTGGCCCGGGAGATGGAAGAAGGGGCGGCCGTCTTTTACGAAAACCTGGCTAAGACAAGTCCGGCCGATGCCGGCTATTTCCTGGGTCTGGCCCGGGAAAACCGTAAAACAGCAACCAATATTGAAAGATCCTACTACGGTGTCATCACCGATGCCATAGAAGGCAGCTTTACCTTCGACATGGCGGCGGACGAATACTTGATGGATTTCGCGCTTCCCGCCGATTATCGGGCCGCCCTTGCCAGGGCCGGAGAGATGGAAGACAAAATCATCAAATTCTACCGGGATGCCGCCCGGCAGTCCCAGTCCCTGCTGGCGGACATTCCCAGGGTGCTGAGTCTGGCTGCCCGTAAAAGAGAGACCCGTAAAGCGCGGCTGGCGGCCCTCGGAGACGAAGGCCGCTAAGGCGACCCGGGGAGAACAATAAAGGGAGGTAGTGTAGTCGATGACCCGCGAAGAGATTAACGAAAAACAAAAGAAATATGTCTTTTCTTCCGTAGCCAACTACTACCGCGAACCCATAGTCATGGCCTCCGGGAAGGGCCAGTACCTGTACGATATCGATGGACGGGAGTATCTCGATTTCTTCGGCGGCATCCTGACCGTCAGCGTAGGACACGCCCATCCCAGAGTAACGGCCCGCATCACGGAGCAGGTTAGTAAACTGGTGCACGTCTCAACTCTTTATCAAACCGAAAACATGGTCGCCTATGCCGAAAAACTGGCCGGCATCACCCCGGGGCGCCTCCAGAAGAGCTTTTTCACCAACTCCGGTACGGAGGCCAACGAAACAGCCGTCCTGCTGGCCGAACTCCATACCCAGTGCAGCGAGGTAGTGGCGCTCCGGCACGGCTACAGCGGCCGGTCCATGCTGGCCATGACCCTGACCGCCCACTCCGGCTGGCGCCTCGGCGGGACCCATTTGGCGGGTATCAAGCACGCCCTGTCCGGTTACTGTTACCGCTGTCCCTGCGGGCTCACCTATCCGGGCTGCGACCTGAAGTGCGCCCGTGACCTGGAGGAGTTGATCCTGACCACCACCTCGGGCCGGATCGCCGGACTCATAGCCGAACCCATCCAGGGCGTGGGTGGGTTCATCACCCCGCCCAAGGAGTATTTCCAGGTTCTCGAAACCATCGTGCGCAAATACGGGGGGATCATGATCATCGACGAGGTGCAGACCGCCTGGGGGCGGACGGGCACCATGTTCGGCATTGAACACTGGGGTATCCAGCCGGACATCATGACCTTCGCCAAGGGAGCGGCCAACGGCCTGCCCATAGGCGTGACCATCGCCACCCCGGAAGTGGCCGACAGCGTGTCCGGCCCCACCATCTCCACCTTCGGCGGCAACCCGGTTACCATGGCGGCAGCCCTGGCTACTCTGGAAGTGATCGAGGAAGAAGACCTGGTGGCCAACTGCAAAATTACCGGTGCATACCTGCAGGAAAAATTGACGGCCCTGCAGGAGAAATACCCGGTAATCGGCGAAGTGCGGGGCATGGGCCTCATGCAGGGTCTGGAACTGGTCGGCGCAAACAAGGAGCCCGCCGCCGCCGTGGTCCTGGAACTCTTCGAAGAAACGAGGAAAAGGGGTCTTCTGGTGGGCAAGGGGGGTCTCTACAACAACGTCGTGCGCATCACCCCGCCCCTGACCGTCGGTAAGGCGGATGTGGATACGGCGGTGGACATTCTGGATAAGTCACTGGCCGTGGTGGTCAATAAATTGGCCGTCTAACTGCGGAAGAGGGAAAGATGTTGGCGGGGGGCCGGTCCCGCCAAGGGGCCCCGTGGCTAATACCAATCCATTGATTTGGGCCACTGAGGCCGGCTTAACCGCCAGCGCGGCTATCTGTCACATGAACCGTGGATTAGAGACCATATGATGGCGGGAGGGAAAAGTAAAGTGTTTGCAGGTATGAGACGGCGGGACAGGGAGATGGACCGCCCAGAGACAGATGAACTTTTGCTCAAAGGTAAATACGGCATATTGTCTATGAACGGCGAAAACGATTACGCCTACGGCGTACCCATGAGCTATGTCTATACGGGCAAGAGTATCTACTTGCATTGCGCTTTGGAAGGCAAGAAGCTGGTTCACCTTCGAAATGACAACAAAGTAACCTTTTGCGTCGTGGCAGAGGCCGACCCCCTGCCGAATGAGTTTAGCATGAAGTATCGAAGTGCCATTGTTTTTGGCCATGTCAGTGAAGTTGACGACGACGGGGAGAAAAGGACAGCGCTGGTTGCACTGGTTGAAAAATATGCCACCAGCGAAGAGTATGTAGCGAAGGGTAGGATATATGCGACCGATGCCCTTCATAAAACGGTGGTCCTAAGAATAGATATTGAACACATTTCGGGAAAAGCTAGAAGGTAGACAGCCCTGAGGCCGCCAGCCAAACA
The DNA here is from genome assembly GCA_035530395.1 of Spirochaetia bacterium. Lineage (GTDB taxonomy): Bacteria > Bacillota > Desulfotomaculia > Desulfotomaculales > JAJYZD01 > JAJYZD01. The sequence continues at coordinate 2,600 of DATKUX010000083.1, read as the reverse complement.
AGACTGAGACGTTCCGGAAGGAGAAAGCCTGCTTGAGAAGCCAAAAGGTCTGTGCCGCCCTGATTCAGGCGCGGGTAACCCGGGACAAGGATGAGAACATCGCCAGGCACGTTGCCCTGGTTGAAAATGCGGCGGCCGCCGGAGCACAGATAATCTGCCTGCAGGAACTTTTCTACACCCCCTATTTCCCCTACAAGCAGGACGACAGCAGGTTTGCCGTCTTTGAACCGGTGCCCGGCCCAACCGTGCGACTCATGCAGGAGTTGGCGGCGAGGCTCCGCGTGGTCCTGATAGTTCCCCTGCCGGAAATGGAGACGGCCGGGGTCTATTACAACACGGCCGTTGTCATCGAGGCCGACGGGGAAATCCTGGGCCGGTACCGCAAGGTCCACCTGCCCCACCTCGAGGGGTTTTACGAGAAGTTCTATTTCCGTAGCGGTAATCTGGGCTACCCGGTCTTCAAGACTTCGGTGGCCGACATCGGGATTGTCATGGACTACGACCGGTTTTACCCCGAAGTGCCCCGGATCCTGGCTCTCAAAGGCGCGCAAATATTGTTTAATCCCTGTACCACGGTCATGGACCTTTCCCGCTATGCCTGGTTCATCGTGCAGCGTGCCCACGCCGTTGTCAACAACCTGTACGTCGGCACCAGCAACCGGGTAGGAGCGGAAAACGAGTCCGGCATCTACTACGGCACCAGCTATTTCTGCACACCGCGTGGGGAAATAGCGGCCCAGGGCAGCCAGGAAGAGGACGACATAGTCATCGCCGAGCTCGATTTGGGCCTGATCGAGGCCGAGCGGAGCCGGTGGAACTTTTTTGTGGACCGCAGACCTTCCAGTTACGCGGATTTGGTAAAAGGGCCGCTTGAATAATGCCGGTTGCGGGAGGTATTTTTGCCGTTGTTCAACTTGAAGATCGACCTGACGCAAATCTCGGCCGAGGAGCTGGCGATATTTCTCCTGCTGACCGGTGACCGCAGCGTGGAAAGCAATCTACGCCAGGAGGCGGAAAACCTGGGCTTATTCAAGTGTGCCGTTACGGAAGTGGGCGCCAATACCACCAACATAAAGAGCAAGATCATCAGCTCGGCCCTGGGTGCCTCCCTGGACTGCGGCATCATCACCAAAACACCGCACCAGATTCACGCCGTCCTACAGGCTGCTGAACAGGCCCTGCGCAGCATCCTGGAGGCCAACATCCTCATCGGCAACGCCGGGTTAAAGCTGTCCGTAGTGCGCGACAGCCAATGGGTAGTCGTCGGTATCTATGGTAGCTTCGCCGCCCACCACATGATCAACCAAAAGCGTATTGCCCTGGGTATCATGCACATTTCCTATTGAGCCGGGCGGAGCAGGTAGGGGAACGGGGGTACGATGTTTTCAGACTGAACGAGCATGTGCCGGTAGCTGAATGACGCTGCTGCAAAGCCTTCCACCATCAGGTCGATGTCCGGCCGTTCCCCGAACAAGGGACCCCGCGCAAGGGAGCCATAGATATACAGTCTTAACGCCGTAAGTTTCCCCTTAAAGGGGCAGCTGCGGCTAAGGTGATGATTGCTCAGAACAAGGGTTTTGCAAGTTCACCTTTAGATTAAGAATTACGGTGCTAAATTTCTTGTTTTTCCAGGCCTTGAGCGATAAATACCTTAATCAGAGCGCTTGGACTAATCTTTCTGCGCTTTGCCATATCAATCAGAAGGCTATCTTCTTCCTGGGTGAGGTGTACAGTGATGACCTCCCTTTCTTTGAAGGGGCGAATGACCACCTTATCTGCGATATCAGCTAAGGGGTCGTAGTTGTCCTTGTCGTATTGCTCGGATTCCCGAAGCAGTTGCTCCTTGGTTATTTGGCCGAGCTCGGATACATCTGGCAACACTTTGGATTCTATGGCTCTGCGTTCCCTCTTATTCATTGTGTAGCCCCTCGCTCTCCTGGTAATATAGCCTAACTTGTTCGTTACCCGCCCAGTATGAGGTTATTATGTAAAGATTGCCGTCTGTAAAGAGACGACCCACCACAAAAAGGATGCGGCGTGAAGAGGTTTCACAGTAAATTTCATATAGTTTTCCCCCTGACCGTGATTCAGGGAGCGGACTTTTCCTGGCATTCCTTGCAACAACCAGGTAGGGATCACCAAGCCCGTCCTCTATGTCAGTTCTATAGACATGGTGTTTTTGCTCAATTTTCTTTTCTATGTCGCGATCCAGGATGATAGTTCCGTTAAAAAGTCTATAGAACTCATCGCTATATATCCTCTTTATCATGATACCATTTCCCCTGACATTATATTCGTAGGTATATAATAGCGGTGGTCCTAATATAGCCCGATGCACAGGCATTTCTAATGGTGATCTGGACTGAGCAGCTGTTTACCAACCCAAACCAGTGGTCGGTCGGAACGATCTCATCTAATTGACGCTGTGTCGTTGCGAATACCTGACGCTGGAGACATAGCTCGATAAAGTTGAACCACCCGCCACCTCGCAAGGATAAGGGCATATTGATCCAAAGTTCCTCGTCCGAGGCTAACTGGGACGGATGTCCAATGGTTTGCGCCTGTCTCTTCCCCCAAGTGACGCATTTCTTGTCCAAACG
>DATKUX010000082.1:0-24844 GCA_035530395.1 Spirochaetia bacterium | reverse complement strand
CTCGTACATGATGGACATCGCGCGGAGTTCGACCGCCACCGGTTCGTTGAGGTAGATGCGGGCTGCGTCGACAAACTTCTGGGCCGCTTCGGCCTCGGCCTCGCCGTAGATGATGCGGGCCTGTTTTTCCCTTTCCGCCTGCGCCGCCCGCGACATGGCGTCCTGCAACTCGTTCGGAATGGCCACATCCCTGATCTCCACGGACTGGCACTGAATGCCCCATGGCTCGGCCTTGGCGGAAATGGTTTCCTTGAGCAGGGCGTCCAGTTGCTGCAGGTTGGAGAGAATGTCAGCCAGCGAGGTGCGGCCGATGGCGTCGCGCATCGAGGTCTGCGCCGCCAGTTGCACCGCCGAGCGGTAATCCTCCACGGCCAGGGTCGCCTTTTCCGGGTCAACCACCCGCCAGAAGAGAACCGCCTTGACGGTAACGGCCACCGAATCCTTGGTCAGAGTAGTCTCCGACTGAAAGCTCGTGGCCACGACGCGCATGTCAATCCGGCTGGCCACGGTTTGGGCCACCGGCCAGACGATCACCAAGCCGGGACCTTTCAGCCCGCTGTAGTGGCCTAAAGTCAGTATTGCCAGACGTTCCCATTCTTTGACCACCCGAATGCCCCAAACACCCCAAATAACAATGAGAAAGACAATCACCCAGAACAAGAGCTTCAAGCGGTAACCCGCCCCCTTTGCCCATAGTTTAACGCGGCCTATTCCGCTGGCCCCATTATATCATATCCGGCGAAAAAGCAAAAAAGCCGGTGGATCCCGGTTTGCACCCCTTTCCCCGGACCCCAGCCGGCAACCCTCCGACATCCGGGGTACCCGCCGAAGGCAGCCGGGGTAGGGTAGTTCGGCCTTCCTGCTAAAAACCGGAGACCATACCACGGATGGAAGCATAAAACGGTTCCTTCCCCGGCACAATAACCACAATACGCCACACAGGAGGTGATGTCAGTGCATTTAACCGAAAAGGAAAAGCTGTACGCCAAAGATCAGCTGCGCACGGAACAACTGTGCGCCAAGAAAGCCGGAGTGTACCTGCACCAGGTCCAGGATCCCGCCCTGCGTGATTTTCTGGGTCAGTTCGCCCAGAAGAGCCAGCAGCACGTTCAGACCCTGCAATCGCTTCTGGGCCCAGGTACGGGGGGGATGATGTAAGGAGGGACAAGATGAACGGATTATCGGAAAAGGACATTATGGTCGATCTCCTGAACGACACCAAGCTGGCCTCGGACGGCTATCACCTGGCCATGCTGGAGTCGGCCAGCGACAACGTCTGGAACACCTTCCTGCGGTTGCACAACGATGAGCTTACCGGGGCACGCGTCATTTTCAACCTGATGCACCAGAGAGGCTGGTATCCCGTCGAGCCGGCCGCGCACACCGGCTCCGTCTATCAGCAGCAGACCACCGGACAAATGGGCACCTTTTAGACCAAATCGGTAAAGGGCGCCGGGTTAAAATGCTCCCGGCGCGGGCGCGGAAAGCCGCCGCAAGGCGCGCTTTCTTTGTTCCCGGACCCCGGGAAGATTTTTCTTTTTTACAAGGAGGATTTTGCCTAATCCGGCAGAATACTAGTACATAGAAAATTGTGCCTATGCGTACCAAGGGAATGGTCCATTTGAACCAGGGGGTCCGGAAAGCTCTCAATCATCTATCCCCCGGCAGACACCTCCTTACACTTTACCACGGGGAAGACAACCGGATTGAATTGATGGCGACTTTCCTCAGCCAGGGAATAAGTCGTGGGGAACGTTGCGTCTTTGCCGGGGAAAAATTGAGCGAAGAGGCGTTGCATCAGTTCAACAACCGGCTGCCGGAGTTGGGGAGTCACCTTCTGCAGGGCCGGATTATTCTCTTGCCGGAGCGTCTGGGCGGGGAATGCTCCACGGCCGTCGGCAGGGCCATCAGGCGGCTAGCCGCCGAGACCTTGCGGGAAGGGTACACCGGTCTGCGCCTGGCTGCGGAAATGACCTGGCTATTGAACGTCCTGCCCGAGCCCACGGCCTTCCAGACGCTGTTGGAGGACCTCGACAGCATCTTGGGCACCGCCCGGACCACCATGCTCAGTCAGTTCCGGGAGGACATGTTCGCCCCGGAACTGATCTACAATGTTCTAAAAAAACACCCCGTCATCGTTATCGGCGACGGAGTCTTTGAAAACCCGTTCTACAACCCCCCGGACAAGACAGTACTAGCCTTCCCGGCCCCGGATGCCGCAACAGCAGCCCCTGCGCACCCCTGGCTGGCCACAGCGGGCCACTCACCCGGAGCGACCGCCTTGCCGCAAGGCTTATCCACCCTGCTGGATGAGTTCCCCGACCCGCTGCTGATTAGCGACGGGCAGCAGCAGTGGGCCAACATCCGCTTGCATACCCTACTTGAATATGCCTCCCCGGTCAAGCGGGACCTTCTGACCGAATTGGCCGGCCTTTTGGACCGTGAGGACGAGAGCCGGCAGGTTGCCCTTTCCGATGGCCGCACCTTCTCCTTCCGCCGCATCCGCTTCAGTCAAATTTCCCCGTTACGGCTGGTCATGGGGCGGGAGACCACCCAGATGCAGACAATGGCCCTGGAACTGGGCTCCGCCAGGGAGGCGTACAGCGGGCTATTGGAAGCTCTGCCGCTTGGTTTTCTCGCAATTGACCGCCAGGGCCGCATCGCCGACGCCAACGCCAGGACGGCCGGTCTTTTAGGCTGCCCCCGGGAGCAGATTCTGCACCGGGGCTATCTGGAACTGGTACATCCGCTGGACCGGCCCAAGACAGCCCTGTGGCTGAGCGGGAACGGGCAGGGCACGAAGGCTCTGGAAATGCGCCTGGCCTGCCCGCGAGGCGAATGCTGGGTGAGCGCCCGCAATGTGCCGTCACCCTCTCCGGACCTCAAGGGGATAATTTGGGAAGACGTGAATGACCGGAAAAGGTCCGAGGTGCTACAACTGCTAAATGAAGAGTTGGTAACGCTGCAGGACCGTTTGCAATTCCTCAGCACGCGGGACGCCCTGACCGGCCTTTTCAACCGTCAATACTTCGAAGAAGAGATACGCCGTCTGCAAAACCCACGTTTTGCCCCTGTAAGCATCATCATCATCGACGTGGACGGCCTCAAACCGATCAACGATCACTTCGGGCATCCGCGGGGAGACGAACTTCTGCAGACCGCCGCCCGGGTACTGAAAAGGCCTTTCCGGGAAACCGACATGGTCGCGCGCATCGGCGGCGACGAATTTGCGATACTGTTGCCCCAAACTCCTTACGAACTGGCCCAGGAGCGCCGCGATGAAATCCTCAAAGAAGTGGACAGGCACAACCTGGACTCGGAGGGCCCCACGCTGTCACTTTCCGTCGGCGTAGCGACGTCGGTCAAGGACGGACCTCCCCTGGAGGACACGATCAAACAGGCCGACGATGACATGTACCGCTTCAAGCTGGCCCGCAGCATTTGCGCGCCCGTGGCCGGCGGGGAGACCCTGACCGGAAACGTCCTCGACGGTTCCCTGCCGGGCAGGAGGCTGATCGCCCTGGCCAGCCTCCTGGGGCGTCAGGCCGAAACAGGTGAAGACAACATTGACAGCCCGGACGGCAAGCTACTGAGCTGACTGGCTTTGAGCCGGCTTGCGGCGGGTCAAAGGTAGCTCAAAGCGGAAATACCGGTCCGGACTAGTCATGGGGTCGCCGATTCCCGGGGGAACATGTTTTGCAACCTGGACTCCAGATCCAGAATCTGACGATTTTTCCGGATGAGACAACGCGCATAGCGGCAGTTGTTCTGGGAAAGCCGCCTGTTCTCCTTTTCCAGACGGGAAAGAAAACAGGTCTTTTCGCGCTCCGTCTTCTCCACCAGATTCATCAAAACCCGCCGGGAGAGCCTCAGTTGCTCAATCTTGTCTTCCAGTTCTTCTACCCTCTGTTTGAGGTACCGGGCCTCCAGATCCTCCTCCACACCCTCACCGCCCCGTAAATCATCTGCGCCTATTATATGCCAGGAGGAGCCTGCTTAAAACGCCCGGGCCCGGGCATACCACGCCGCCAGACTGACGGTCAGCCCGGCAAGGCGCACGCCTTAAGTTCCTCTACCGCCGCCGGAGTAACCCCGGTCGAGCCCAGTTGCGCCCCGCCGTGCAGGCCGGGTCCATGAAAATCCGATCCCCCGGTGGCTACGAGGTTGAGGCGTTGACACAGATCCAGGTAGAAGGCTTGCGCGGGCTCGTCGTGGGCTGGATAATAGACCTCCAGGCCTCCCAGACCCTGCGCGACCAGTGTGGGCAGAAGGTCGGCCGCCGCGGCCGGATACAGACCAGGATGGGCCAGGACGGCCACCCCCCCGGCCGCCCTGATGAGGGCGAGCGCGGAAGCCGGGGAGTGCTTGAAGCGGGGCACGTAGGCCGGACGGCCGCGACCCAGCAGTTCAGCGAAAGCCTGGTCCACGTCCCGCACGTAGCCGTTGGCGACCAGGGCCGCCGCCACGTGGGGCCGGCCTACGGTTCCGCCTCCGGCCCGGGCCGCAACCTCTTCCGGTTCCAAACGGTAGCCTAGTTCCTGTAGGCGGCGGACCATCAGGCCCGCCCTCTCCCGGCGGGACCGCCTCAAGCGCTCCAATTGCCCGTTCAGGGGGCGGTGGCGGATGTCGAGATAGTAACCCAGAAGGTGAACTTCTACGCCCTGATAGTCCGTACCCAGCTCTAAACCCGGTACGACCAGGAGGGATGAGCCCTGTGCGGCGGCCAGGGCCGGGTCAATGCCGTCCACGCTGTCGTGGTCGGTGATGGCGACGGCCGCTAGACCAAGCGCGGCCGCCTCCTGCACCAGCCGGGCCGGGGTGTAAAGCCCGTCGGAAGCCGTGGTATGTACGTGAAGATCGCATAGATCATGTAGCAATAAGGCCAAATCCCCTCTCGGTCGCCTTCTCCCCCTATTTTAGCACCCGCCCCAGGTAGCGTACCAGGTTTTCCCCCATGATTCCCCGTACATCTTCCTCCGTAAAACCGCGATTCAAGAGGGTGGTCGCCAGAGCCGGAAAGCAGGCGGGGCTTTCCAATCCCCGGATTGTTTCCTCAATGCCGTCGAAATCCGAGCCTAGACCGACGCAGCCCGGTCCCACCAGGCCGGAGGCGTGCACCACGTGGTCGACCAGCCGCTCCAAAGTGGGGTTGTCAGGGTCCACGAAGTCAGGGACAAAGGTTAGGCAAACCATACCTCCCTTTTGGCCCAAGGCTTTGACCTGCTCGTCGGTGAGGTTGCGGGGATGCGGGCAAAGGGCCGCGCAGTTGGCGTGCGATGCCAGGGGGGGCCTGTTTCCGACCTGCAAAACCTGCCAAAAGCCCGCTTCCGCCAGGTGGGATATGTCCACGGCCATGCCCAGACGGTCCATCTCCCGCACCACTTCCTGCCCCAGAGCCGTCAATCCGCCACCGGTGTCCCGTTCCCCAACGCCATCGGCCAGTTCGTTGCGGCCGTTCCAGGTCAGGCCCAGCATCCGCACCCCCAGGCGGTACAACATACGCAAGACGGCCGGATCACCCCCCAGAGCCTCGCCCCCCTCCACCGTGAGCATAACCCCGACACGATCCCCGGTCAATACGCCGGGCAACGAACGGGACCCGGTGAACTGAACTACATCGGCACTGTTTTCCGCGCACACCCGGTAGAAAAGGTCGATCAGCTGCAGTACGCGGGCCGGTCCCTGGTAGCGGAAGCGGGGAGCGATATAGCACGCCAGGCACGCCAGCCCCACCCCCCCGCCCCGCAAGCGCGGCAGGTTTACGTGGCCCCGGGGCGCTTCCTCGCTAAAGGAGCGATTCTGAACCTCCAGTGCCGTCAAAACATCCGTGTGGGCATCGGCTACCGGTATGATCCCGGGTTGTCTGAGCAAGAGCTACCCACCTCTTTCTCCGCTTATTCTTTCCTGCGCCACCCCAAAAGCAAAGCCCCCTGGAACAGGCCCGTCTTCCTGCCAGGGGGCGCCAAATTGTTTGCAGTTGACGGACTAACGGGGCTCCACGATGAATTTGATGGCAGTCCGCTCTTCCCCGTCAATTGTTATGTCGGTAAATGCCGGAATGCAGATGAGATCCATGCCGCTGGGAGCCACGAACCCCCTGGCAATGGCCACCGCCTTAACCGCCTGGTTTATGGCACCCGCCCCGATGGCCTGGATCTCGGCACAGCCACTTTCCCGCAATACACCCGCCAGGGCACCGGCCACGGAATTGGGGTTTGATTTGGCTGAAACTTTTAGCATACGCCCACCCGGCTCCGCAAGCTAGACCCGGACAAGTCCGCGCTCAGAAAGCCGGCAATCCACTATCAATCGTTACCCTGCGGGGTATTCCACCTTCTCCCCGCCCTAACAACGCGTCTTGCCGACCCAAACTCTCTGATCAGACCGCACTCTTCGCCCGGTGCGCTACGGGAACGGGCTTTGCACCTCCCGGTTACATAATCGTTGGCGTGATTTTCACCGTACAGGGCCCAAGGCTACCCTGACGGCAAGCTTACCATCCCCGGTCACCCCGGCGGGGTACCCGTCACAACTGGTTCCACTGCATTTGGACCGCTGAGAACCGCCCTTTAACCAGCCGGTGCACCACCCACCTCTCAGACCCGGATGGATGTCCTGACGTCTGGAGAACCGGACGAAATAAAAAAAATACCTACTGTTGCCAATATATTCGCCAGGGGGATAAACATACCTCTTTGCTTAGATATGAAAAGAACAAATATTTCGAAAAATTCTGATATGTTTTGAGATGCGCTTACTCCTCGTAGTTCTGAATCCGCCTGATGCCGGTGGCCAGTCCTGTAGCGTCGTCGCATTCTACGACTACGGCGGAGAAGACGTAGGGTCCGCCGGCCACCTGGTACTGGCTGTGCAGACCCGTTAGGAAACGCCGCACGACAATGTCTTTATCCATCCCGATCACAGAGTTTACGGGGCCGCACATGCCGATGTCGCTGATGAAAGCGGTGCCGCCGGGCAAAACCCGTTCGTCGGCCGTCTGCACGTGGGTGTGAGTGCCGGTCACCGCCAGCACCCGGCCGTCCAAATACCACCCCAGCGCCATCTTTTCGGAGGTGGCTTCCGCGTGGAAGTCCACCACCACCGGGCATTTAGGCTCGGGCAGGCTCGCCAGAACCGCATCGGCGGCCCGGAAAGGACAGTCGAGCGGCTGCATGAATGTACGTCCCACCAGGCTGATTACAGCTATCCGGCCGCCGGAGCGGGTCTCCACGACGACGGCGCCCCGGCCCGGGGCGCCGGGCGGGAGGTTGGCCGGACGGAGGATCCTTTTTTCCTGTTCTATGTAGGAGATGATTTCCTTCTTACCGAAGGCGTGGTTACCCATGGTGATGACATCTGTGCCCATGTCAAGTAGTTCGGCGGCCACCTCGCGAGTAATGCCGATACCCCCGGCCGCGTTTTCCCCGTTCGCCACCACGACATCCACCGCCAAGTCCGTAATCAGGGACGGCAAGTTCTCTCTCACCGCCCTGCGGCCGGGCCCCGCGATTATGTCCCCCACCAGAGCAACGCGCAAAGGAAATCTACTCCCGATCTTGCCAAAATCGTGAACCCGAGCAGAATGGCCGCCTTACTTATCGAAAACCAGCACCCTGCCCTCGTCCCGGAACGCGAAAAGACACTTGCCCTCACTGGCCTCTTTCAAAACCTGCAGCGACTGGTCGATGACATCCTCCTGGAAGAGGACGTCATCACCGGCCAGGGGCTCGTTGGCCTCGGTGACCAGGTCGTTTTTCAAGTGCTGCCGGAATATCTCAACGATCAGTCCTATTTCCTCCCGCTCGAGGCTCTCCACGTCGCGCTGGACCTCCACCCGGGTAAGCTGCTCGCCGGGCAGGTGGGCCACGGTGGCGTAGCGCACACTTCTGCCCTCCAGCCAGTTGTATACATCGATGCTGGCCAGAAGTTTATCCCGGAGGGACGCCACCCCGTTCTCGGGTATCGGACGGGTCAGGATAAAGGTAAAGGTCAAAAGCTGCTGCTCAGAATCAAAATTAATAGTCGCTACTTCCGGGTACCTTACCAGGATAGATGTCAGAAGATTGACACTGTCACCTGTTTCGTCCCCGCCTCTATGACGTTTACCCATCAACCATCCGGCACCCCCTTTCTCCCGGATTGACTACCCCGGCGGAGCCGCCCCGGTCCCTACTTGGCGTACTCCACAACCCTGGTTTCTCGTATGATCATGACCTTAACCTGCCCCGGATATTCAAGTTCTTTCTCGATCCGCTTGGCCACTTCCTTGACCAGCTTAACGGCACCCAGGTCATCGACCCGGTCCGGTTTCACCATGATCCTGATTTCGCGGCCAGCCTGAATAGCATAGGATTTTTCCACGCCCTCGAACGAATTGGCGATCCCCTCCAGTTTATTCAGCCGCTTGATGTATGCCTCCAGAGTTTCCCGGCGCGCTCCCGGACGGGCAGCCGATATGGCATCCGCCGCCTGGACCAGCATCGCGACCAGAGTGTGGGGGTCCTCGTCCCCGTGGTGGGCGGCTATGGCATGCTGGATGTCGGCGTTTTCCCGGTACTTTTTCGCCAGTTCGACCCCCAAGGTGACGTGCGGACCCTCCATCTCGTGGTCCACCGCCTTGCCCACGTCGTGCAACAACCCTGCCCGTTTGGCCAGGGTTATGTCCACGCCCAGTTCGGCTGCCATGAGTCCGGCCAGATGGGCCACCTCGATGGAGTGCTTCAGGACGTTTTGTCCGTAGCTGGTACGGTACTTCAGCTTGCCCAACAGGTGCTGGAGCTCAGGATGCAGCCCGTGCACGTTGGTCTGGAAGACAGCCTGTTCAGCGGCATCCCGGATCTGGTTCTCCACCTCTTTTTGGGCTTTCTCCACCATTTCCTCGATGCGGGCCGGGTGGATGCGGCCATCGACGATCAGGCGCTCCAGGGCGATCTTGGCCACTTCCCGCCGGATGGGGTCAAAGCCTGATAAGATTACTGCCTCCGGCGTATCGTCGATGATCAGGTCGATACCCGTCTGAGTTTCAAACGCCCTTATGTTTCGTCCCTCGCGACCGATGATCCGCCCTTTCATCTCGTCGCTGGGCAGGGGAATAACGGCCACGGTGGCCTCGGCCACATGGTCCGCGGCGCAACGCTGGATGGCCTGGGAAATGATCTCCCTGGCCTTCCTCTCCCCCTCCTCGCGGGCCTTGCCCTCAATTTCCCTGATGAGCAGCGCCGCTTCTATCTGGGTTTCCCTGGCTACATCGGCCAGGATCATCTGCCTGGCATCGTCACTGGTCAGGCCGGAGATCCGTTCCAGTTCCGCCCTCTGCTGGCTGGACAGCTGACCCAACTGGCTTTTAATCGCCTCGATCTCCGCTTCCTTCCGGACGATGCCTTCCTCTTTGCGCTCCATGGAATCCAGCTTCCGGTCCATGGACTCCTCTTTTTGCACCAGACGGCGTTCGAGTCGCTGAACTTCGTTGCGCCGGTCCCTGATCTCCCTTTCCACGTCGTTACGTAACTTCAAGGCATCTTCTTTGGCTTCCAGCAAGGTTTCCCGTTTCTTCGCCTCGGCCTTTTCTCCGGCCTCCTCGACCATCCTCCGCGCTTCCCGCTCCGCCGAACCTATCCTGGCCTCGGCCATCATCTTCCTAACCAGGTAGCCTGCTAACAAGCCCACTATGGCAGCTACTGCCACGATTACGATAGTCTCTGCCGGCAACTCTTCACCCCCTAATGGAAAAACCCCTGCACAAAAAAAGACCCGAATCACGCGGGTCGAAAAAAGAACGGTCTACTACTCCTGCCTTTTTGTTTCAATCCACGCCCCCGCGTGGGGGGCGACTAGATGACCCCTCCCCGGCCTCCCGACAAACCGGTAACATACACGCACGCCGGGAAGGTTCTCCACCGCAAGGCAATGTCAGATCTATACAAAAACAGATACTTTCAGTAGTACCCGATTCTAATTTCTCCCAACGCCCATTGTACAAGCTATTTGGCCATTTGTCAATAAAAATCCCCATCTTGCTCACGTAGGGTCCTTAGCACCGAATCAATCACGGACCGGCCAAAGCCCCGCCGGGCCAAAAAGAGCCCCAGACGCTGTTCGACCCGGTCCCCGGCCAGGTGAGGCAGCTTCCGGCGCGCCACCTCCAGGGCGGCGGCCAACTCCGAACCGGGAGCCAACAGCCCGAGCGCCTCCTTAACCACATCAGGAGCTACGCCGTGCTGCAGGAGCTCCTGGCGCAGGCGAATACCGCCCATCGGCTTGAAGTTTGTTCTCTGGCTTATCCACCACCCGGCAAAGGAAAGGTCGTCCAGGTACCCCTCCTTCTTCAGCCGCGACAGCGTAGCGTCAGCCTCTTCCCGGCCGAAGCGTCCCTCCAGCCGCTGGAAAAGCTCTTTCTCGCTCCTTGGCCGCAGAGACAGAAGCTTGATGGCCAACGCATAGGCCCGGGGCGGCCCGTCCAGCCTGGTCAATCGCCCGGGTCGACCTCCGTCGGCCTCAAAGCCGGTCCGGCCGGCACCTTCTCCCGGATTTCCTTCTCCATGGCAGCAACCATCTCGGGGTGTTCCTTCATGAACTCCTTGACGTTCTCCCGTCCCTGGCCCAGGCGCTCATCCCGGTAGGAGTACCAGGCGCCGCTTTTCTGGATGACGCCCATTTCGGTGCCCACATCCAGGATGCTGCCCTCCGCCGAAATACCCAACCCGTACATCATATCGAAATCCGCCTGTTTGAACGGCGGGGCTACCTTGTTCTTTACCACCTTGACCCTGGTCCGGCTGCCCACGATGTCGGTGCCCTGCTTTAACACCTCCAGCTTGCGCACCTCCAGGCGTACCGACGAGTAAAACTTCAGCGCTCGTCCGCCGGGAGTCGTCTCCGGGTTGCCGAACATAACACCTACCTTTTCTCTTAACTGGTTGATAAATATGGTGCAGGTCCGCGACTTGGAGATGACACCCGTCAATTTACGCAGGGCCTGGGACATTAGACGCGCCTGCAGTCCCACATGGGCATCGCCCATCTCTCCCTCGATTTCGGCCCGGGGCACCAGGGCGGCCACCGAATCCACCACGATCACGTCGATGGCTCCGCTACGCACCAGTGCCTCAACTATCTCCAGGGCCTCCTCGCCGGTGTCCGGTTGCGAGACCAGGAGGTTGTCCAGGTCGACGCCCAGATTGCGAGCGTAAACCGCGTCCAACGCGTGTTCCGCGTCAATAAAAGCGGCCACGCCTCCTGTCCGCTGGGCTTCCCGGATGATGTGCAGGGCCACGGTGGTCTTTCCTGTAGATTCCGGACCGAAGATTTCGACCACCCGCCCCCGCGGCACCCCCCCCACTCCCAAGGCGATGTCCAACGCCAGAGCACCGGTGGGAATGATATCCACGTTCAGCCGGGCCGGTATGTCACCCAGTCTCATAATGGAACCCTTGCCAAACTGCTTTTCAATCTGCAGCATGGCGTTCTCCAGCGCCTTATTGCGATCCGTCAACTGGCAGACTCCTTTCCTGGTCGATCTCTAAACCTGCAAAGAGCAGTTAAAGGACGTTTTTCAAATACATACACAGCATGTGCAGGGCGGCGTTGGCCGCTCCCTGGCGCACGGCGGCCCTAGCCCCGGGAAATACGTAATGACGGTGGAAGGTGCGGCTGGAGGTATCCAGGGCAATGTGCACCGTCCCCACCGGCGCGGTGGGCCGCCCGCCCCCCGGACCGGCAATGCCGGTAATGCCGATGCCGATGTCCGAGGAAAAAGCCAGCCGCACACCGCGGGCCATAGCGGTGGCCGTCTGACTGCTGACCGCACCGTATAGGGATATCACCGGCGGCGGCACACCGAGAAGTCGCTCCTTGATCTGGTTGGCATAAGCCACCACGGCTCCCAGGATGCACTGGGAACTGCCGGGAAAATCGGTCAGGCGCTTGGCCACCAGGCCCCCGGTACACGACTCTGCCACGGCCAGGGTCAGACGCCGGTGAATGAGGTGCTCGTTCACCACTTGTTCCAGAATCTCGTCGTCATACCCGATGACATAGCTTTGCAGGCGCGACCGGATCTGCATGGTCTTCTTCTGCAGCATCTCTTCGGCCACGGACCCGTCGGGGTGGCGGGCCGTCACGCGTACGTGCACCTCGCCCGGCATGGCCAGATAGGCGAGTTCGACCCCGGCGTCGTGTTCCAGGTCAATGAGGCGGTCCTGCACCTCGGACTCGGCGATGCCGGTGAGCTTGACGATCAGGTTGCGGATCTGCTCCCCCTGCGCCCCATACTCGCGCAGCAGCGGCACCAAGGACTCCTCGAAGATGGCCGCCACTTCCCGCGGGGGTCCGGGCAGCATGACCAGGATGTTTTCCGCCGTCCGGACCAGGGCACCCGGTGCTGTGCCCGCCGGGTTCGGCAAAATGGACGACCCGGCCGGGAAAAGGGCCTGCTTCCGGTTAGAGGCCGCCATGGTCATCCCTCGCCGCGTAAAATGCCGGATCAGCTCCTGCAGCGTCGGTTCGTCCGTCTCCAAAGGCAGCCCCAAGACGCCGGCCACCGTTTCCTTGGTCAAATCGTCGCTGGTGGGACCAAGCCCTCCGGTGGTGATGATGAGATCGCTCCGGCCCAAAGCCTGCCTCAAAATCTCCGCCATGCGCTCCCAGTTGTCGCCCACCGTGGTGGACAGGAGGACTTCGATGTTCAAAGCAGCCAACTGTCGTCCCAGGTATTGGGCATGGCTGTTGCTAACTTCGCCCAGCAACAACTCGGTGCCGGTAAAGATGAGTTCGGCCCGCATGATAGCTCCCCTTTCGCGGCTTATGCTATAGTTTCTCCGCCCGACGACAAAAACCTGCCTGCCGGGGGGGGAGAATGCCCCGGAGGGGAAAAAAGATGCCCGGGTCGGTGGCAAGATATGACGGGCATCCGTTTCAGCGGAGTCGGGAATGCCGCCCTGCCGTATGGATCGCTTTTTCAGACCGCCGGTTGACCGGCCGCGGCCCCTCTGGTACAATCAGGAAAGAAGGTCGCGCCCAGTTTTCAAACTAGGTTTCGAGGTGTCGCCTGGGATGGACGGACTTGACAAACCGCTGCTTTGTGACCGTGTCGAAAGCCTCAATCTGGAAGCGGTAAAGGATTATCTGGCACGCCAGACCGCCCTGACGGCGGCGTTTCTTTTCGGCTCGTTCGCCCGGGGCCGGGCCCGCCGGGCCAGTGATGTAGACGTAGCTGTTCTTTACGCGCGGGTGAATGAGGACAAGTATGCCCGTTTCAAAGACCGCTTGCGCATGGAAGAAGAGTTGGAAGAAATTTGCCGCCGCCGGGTCCAGGTAGTGGATCTCGAGTATGCTTCGCCTGTCTTGCAGCGGCAGGTCCGCAAATACGGCCGGGTGCTGGTGGAAATAGACCACCGGCACCGGGTGGAGTTTGAAGTCCGCTCGCGGCGTAACTTTTTGGACATGCAGGAGGCCTTTCACCTGTATACCAACAAGTGTCTGAATAGGTTGGGGGATTGATCGGCATGGTGGACAAGGAATTTCTCGCCGAACGGCTGAAACTCTTAACCGGCTATATTTCAGATCTGGAGGAAGAGGCCGGCGTCCGGCTCGACGACCTGAAGGACGACAAAAGGATCAGGCGCTACGTTGAGCGGACGTTGCACCTGACCGTGGAAGCATGCCTGGATATAGGCAACCACCTGATAGCGGATATGGGACTCCGGGAACCGGAGAACTACAAGGATATTATGGTCATTCTCACAGAAGCAGGCTACCTTCCCAAGGAAAAACTGCAGCAATTCAAGGACATGGCCGGGTTCCGCAACGTAATCGTGCATGACTATGCGCGAATAGATCCGGTAATACTGTACGGCATCCTAAAAACAGACCTGCTCTTCTTCCGCCTTTTCGCCGGCATGGTAAAGAAGAACTTTCTTCAGCCCTGACGGTCCGGCCGCCGCCGCGCAGGCCCTCCAAGTAACCAAAGAAGGCAGCACGCACGTTCTGCCTTCTTCACGAAAACCCCCTACATAGTCCCCTGACCTGAGTCGCTGCCAGGCCCCATCACCACCTGATGCCCGCCGGTGCCGGCCAGTACCTCCCTGGCCGTCGTCCGGGCCGTAGCCGGGTCCACGATCCAGTAGCTGACCCCGTTGATGGTCTGGAAGGAGCCCGGCACGGTCTGGGTTACCGTCTGCAAACTACCGGTGTGGCCCAGCATGCCGGCCAGATCGAGCATCTGGGACAGGGGCAGGTTGGTCTGGACATCTTGCAACAGTCCAGGCAGCAGCACGGGCAGCTTGACCAGGTTCTGCGGTTCCAGGGCCTTCTGGACCAGCGTCGTTATGAAGGACTGCTGGTCCGCCGTACGGGTGATGTCCCCCAGGGGGAAGTCGCGGTAGCGCACGTATTCCAGGGCCTGGGCCCCGTCCAGGTGCTGCTCGCCCGCCGGCAGGTCAATGGTGTAGATGCCGCCGTCCATGGGGTCGTAATGGTACATGGCCTGGCTGATGTCCACCGTTACCCCGCCCAGGGAATTCACCAGGGACTCGAAGCCGCTAAAGTTGACCAGGACGTAATTATCCACCGGCACGCCGAGGAGCTGGCTGACTGTCTGCATGGCCAACTCGGGACCACCGTAAACATTAGCGTTATTGATCTTGTCCGTCCCGTGACCGGGGATCGCTACCAGGGAATCCCGCGGCACCGACAAAAGCGAAACCTGGTTGCGGGCCGGGTCGAAACTGGCCAGAATCATGGTGTCGGTACGGCCGCTGGGCATACCGGCCCGCTGGTCCGTACCCAGGAGCAACACGTTGATAGGCTGCTGCGGCGCCGCGGGGGTGGTCACACCAGCCGGCTCGGAAGCCGCCACGGTCTGTGGCCGGAACCACCCCAGCCGGTAGAGAGCACCTGCTCCCAGGGTCCCGCAAAGCAATAGTATCAGGACGGCGGCCAGCCCCTTCTTTCCAGCCCCGCCCCGTTTCCGCGCCATGGTCTTTCCCCCGTCCGGTCAGCGGCGGCGGGAGAGCCCGCCGCCCCCGAAGATCATGAGGATATCTAAAATAAACACGAAGAGGTTGATGAAGTCCAGGAAAATGCTGACCGCCACCATCACCGCGTCGTCGGCGCCGGCGTACTTGGCCCTTTGGAAGTCCACAGCCGTCAGGAGGGCGAATACACCAGCGCCGCCCAGCCCGATGAGCAGGCCGAAAGGACTGAAGAATTGGCTGAAGAACAAGGAGAGAACCATTATACCGACGAGGGCCAGCAGGGCGATAAAGAGAACCCGGCCCAGCCCGCTCAGGTTGCGCCGTGTAGTGAGCCCGTACAGGCCGAACAGGGCAAATACGGTAAAGGTGATTACCGCCGCCTCAGCCAATAGGGTGGTACCGGCGGTCGTCTGGTCCAGGCTCTGGACCAGCGGCGCCAGCACGGCCCCGGCCGCCGACGCGAATACCAGAGCCAGGGCCCCCGCAGTTCCGCTGGAGACGGACTTTCCCCGCGCCCGGTCCCGGCGCGCCATTACCGGCATAATGAACAGCAGGGCAAACTCCACAATCAGCGCCGGCACGTAAAGTGAGGCTGGTACCAAAAAGGCGCCGGCCGCCATGGCCAGAAACATGAACGACAGAATGCCCATGACCTGGGACAAACCCACCGGTCGCGCTACAGTTTGAGAGTCGTAACCTCCGGCAAAGGCCAATTCGATTACCCCCTTGCAGTCTAAAGAATCTTGAGCCGGTCCAGGGGCCAATAGGTCAAAACAGCTTTGCCCACGATGTCGCTCCGGGGCAAAAATCCCCAATAGCGGCTATCCTCACTGTTGTTGCGGTTATCACCCAGAACGAAGTATTCTCCGGCCGGCACGGTCACCGGCCCGAAGTTCGGATTCGTCAGCTGGAGACCGGCCGGCAGGTAGGGCTGGGCGGTCACGTGACCGTCGATATACAGCTGACTGTTCCGAATGGCGACGGTCTGTCCGCCGACCGCTATCAGTCTTTTGACCCAGTAGGCCGACGGGTCCATCGGCGGGTGGAACACGATGACGTCGCCCGCCGCAGGCTGCCAGATATCGTAAACCAGCTTGTTGACCAGAATGTGGTCCTTAATATCCAGCGTGGACTCCATGGAAGCCGAGGGAATCCAGAACGGTGCCAAAACAAAGATCCTGACGACGGCGGCCAGTACCAGGGCGATGACTACCGTCTCCAGAATCTCCCGGCCTGCCGACTTCTGCCGTTGCGGTATGGTCTCTTGTAAATCGTCCAATTAATTAGCCCCTTTATACCCCTGTGGTATCGTTTCAGTATACCATAATAAGCGGTCATTCTGAAAACAGCCTTAAAGGTGACTAAAGGGCGGTTAAAAATTTGTCCCCCTCAGGCCCCCCGGCCTAGTAGGACCCGCAATTCCTCACCGGATACCCTTTCCTTCTCCCGAAGGACATCTCCGGTCTGGAGAAGAGCTTCCCGGTTCGCCGCGATAATGTTCCGCACCCTCTCCTCCTGCTCCTGCACCAGGGCACTTACCGTTTCATGGTGCAACTGCCGGGGCAGTTTCTCCAGGCCGACCACCCCCAGCCGGGACATGCCGCTTTTCAGGATGGTTTCCGCAACTGCCAGGGCCTGCTCAATGTCGCCTCCCGAACCCGTGCTGCGCGACCCGCAGACGAATTCCTCGGCCGCCGCCCCGCCAAGGGTCACCGCGATCTGCTCTTCCAGTTGTTCCTTGCTGTGCAGGTAGTTATCCTCCTGCCCGTTGGCGCGCATGTAGCCCAGAGCATTGCCCCGGGAAGTGACCGTCACCGCGGACACCGAGCCGGGACGCAGGACTTCACTCACCAAGGCGTGACCAGCTTCGTGCACGGCCACCCGGTACATCTCATCTTCGCCCGGACGCCGGTCCAGCCGTTCGCCCATGATTACCTTGTCGATGGCTTCCATGAAGTGCCGCTGTCCAAGCGCTGTCTCCTCTTCCCGCATGGCCAGGATGGCCGCCTCGTTAGTTACGCTCTCCAGGTGGGCCCCGGAGAATCCCAGGGTCTGTCTGGCCACCTCTTCCAGAGACACGTCCGCCGCGAGCGGTTTGTTCCTGGTGTGCAGGCTGAGGATTTCCAGCCGTCCCGTTTTGTCCGGCAGGTCCACCTTCACCTGGCGGTCGAAGCGGCCGGGGCGCAAGAGCGCCGCATCCAGCATGTCTGCCCGGTTGGTGGCTCCGATCACCAGGATGCTCACCCGGTCGTCGGGCTGGATCCCGTCCATTTCCACCAGCAGTTGGTTGAGGGTCTGGTCATACTCCAGATGGCTGGTGCTCTGACCCCTCTTGCCACCCAGAATCTCAATCTCGTCGATAAAAACGACGGCGTTTTCTTTGTTCTGGCGCCGGGCCATATCCCGGGCCTGCCCGAACAGTTTGCGCACCCGCTGCGCTCCGACGCCCGCATACATTTCTACGAAACCGCTTCCCGCCGACGCCAGAAACACGGCATCCGTATAAGCAGCGGCCGCCCTGGCCAACAGAGTCTTACCGGTACCCGGGGGGCCCGTCAGGAGGATACCCTTGAGGGGCCGAATGCCCAGCTCCTGGACGCGACTGCGCTCCCGGAGAAAATCCAGGGCCTCGCCCAGTTCCCGAATGGCCGGTGCCTGCCCGCCTATGTCGGCGAACGAAACAGATCCGGCCGCAACCTGTTGCTGCCCTTCACTCCGGGTTGGCAACAGGCCCCTGGCCTGCGCCAGGTAATAGGCGGCGCCGGCCGCACCCACCACAAAAAGCACCGGCGTTGCGTTCTGCCCGGTCAACAAGAGAAATGCCAGGGCAGCAAGACCGAGACCAATGCCGATCTCCTTCAGAAGCAAAGCTGGTGCCTCCTATCCGTTAAGACTATTAGCGGCCGCCGGGGCCGCGGAGCGGGGGAAAATCCGCTGGAGCGAGCCTGCGCCGTCCGAGAGGTCCAGGTAAATGTTCTGGTCGTCTACATAGAGGCCCACCTTCACACCGGCGGCTTTCGCTTCCTGCCCGACCCGGTCGGCCATGGCCTGGAAGGTACCCCGTTCCTGAGCCTCATAGAGCGCGTACTGGCTGTTGTAATAGACCTCGTTCAGTTTGGGGTCCGGATTGTCCAGGGGTTCGATCCGGTAGGAATGTCCGCCCATCAAGGGTTTCAGCGTGCTGTTCAACTGCTGCCACTCCTCTTCCAGGTTGCCTCCCGCCTGGAAGCGCACCTGAAAGACGGTTGACTGGCCTTGGTCACTAACCGTATAGCTGACTACCGACTTGTCGGCCTGAACGGCCTGCCGCAGGGGCACCTGGTGATCGTACTGGTTGACCAGGCGTTGGCCGCCCCAGATGGCCAGGAGAGAGCCGGCAAAAGCCAAAGCGACCACAGGCCAGCGCAAGCCATGCCAATTCACGGGCATCTTCCTTTCGCCGGCCGGAATAAAATTTCTTCGGCTCAAAAATTATAGCACAAACGGGGGGAATAACTCCTTATGAAATGGCTGGAAGACAGGGGGAAACAACCTCCGGCGGCACCGATGGGGCAAGAGACGCGGATGATCCGCCGTTAAGGCTGTGGTTACGGTACCGGCCCGCCGAAACCAGGCGCGGGCCCCGGGTATCACCGCCAGAAAGTGTCCGGCTCAGGCCCGGGGGGCGTCCGCACCAGACCGTTTACGGCAAACCAGCCTGATGGGCGTGCCGGTAAAGTCCCAGCGGGAACGCAGTATATTCTCGAGGTGGCGCAGGTACGAAAAGTGGGCCAGTTCCGGATCATTGACGAACAGGACGAACGTGGGCGGGGCCTTTTTAGCCTGGGTCACGAAGTTGATCTTAAGCTTTTTGCCGTGACTGGCGGGCGGTGGACTCTGCAGCACGGCTTCCCGGATGACCCGGTTCACGTCGTTGGTGGAGAGGCGCCGTGCGTAATTGACAGCTACCTTGTCCACCACCGGCCACAGGTCCCGTAGGTGCCACCCGGTTCGGGCCGACAAAAAGACGGCCGGTGCAAAGGTAACGAAGGGCAGTTCGGCAGCCAGATGCTCCCGGAAGGATTCGGTGGTCCGGCCTTGTTCCCGGGCCAGGTCCCACTTGTTCACCACCAGGACCAGGGCCTTGCCCTGCTCCAGCACGTAGCCCACAATGCGCTTATCCTGTTCGGTGACGCCCGCGACGGCATCCACCACCAAAAGGGCCACCTGGCACCGCTCCACCGCACCCAGGGCGCGGCTGACCCCGTAGCGCTCCAGCGGAGCTGAGATCTTGCCCCTTTTGCGCATTCCGGCTGTGTCGATCAGGAGATATTGCCGCTCTCCCACCGCCAGGAGGGTATCCACAGCATCCCGGGTAGTGCCGGGCCAGTCACACACGATAACCCGCTCCTCACCCAGAAGGGCGTTCACCAGGGAGGATTTGCCGGCGTTAGGGCGGCCCACCACCGCCACGGCCAACTCACCTCCGCTGTCGCGGGCCTCCGCCACCGGTACCAATTCCAGAATCCGGTCCAAAAGGTCGCCGGTGTTGAGCCCCTCGGCCGCCGAAACGGGCACGGGGTCCCCAAGGCCCAAACGGTAGAAGTCTTCCAGGGAAGGCGGCGGGTCGAAGCGCTCGACCTTGTTAGCTACTAAAACTACCGGTTTGCCGGACCGGCGCAGCACAGCGGCCACTTCCTCGTCGGCCGGAGTCAAGCCGGTCCGGGCGTCCACCACAAAAAGCAGCACGCAGGCCTCCTCGACGGCCACGGCGGCCTGCCGCAAAATCGCCCGGGCTATCTCCTGGGGAGCGCCGATATCCATGCCTCCGGTATCCACCAGGGTAAAGGTCCGGCCGGTCCATTCCACCGGTCGGTAGAGCCTGTCCCGCGTCACCCCCGGCTCCTTCTCCACGATAGCCGTCCGGCGCACGATGAGCCGGTTGAAAAGAGTGGATTTGCCCACGTTGGGACGCCCCACAATGGCCACCACCGGGTCTTTTGCCGACATAGCGTTCATCCCCTCATTAACTCTCCTGAACCAGCCTGGCCAGGGCCGACACATCCTCCGGTGCCGCTACCCTGGTCCCGAGTCTTTCGCCCAAACCCTCCAGGGTCAAATCGTCGAGAAAAACAGCGCCGGCCCGCAAACAAGCGGGCGGAATCAGGACCAAATCAGCCCCGGCAGCCTTGTCCAGCCCCTGGACCAGGTCAGAGCCCCCCAGCAGGCCGGAGGCGGTGACGTGCCCGCCGAAAAGCTGGTTTTCCACCACGACCAACTCCGCATTCAGGTTTTCGATCCGGTTCAGCCGCTCGACCACCAGCTGCAGGACCGGCGCGCCCAGCACCCCTGTAGCGAGGACCACCCGGCGCGGTGCAGGCAACCCGGCAGGCAGCCGGGCCGCCACCCGCCGCCAGGCCTCCCGGAAAACCCGTACCAGGCCGACGCCGTTCTCCAGTTGGGGGAAATCGCCGTAGAGGCCCTTGGACGGCACGTCCTGCCCGGCCAAAAGGTAAAATTCATCCGACGCGAAAACCAGCGGCTCGCCCAAGGTGGCCCGGAACCGCCGCTGCCAGGACCGCACGCTGGCCAAAAGATCCCCGGCCTCCCCCGGGGTAAAGGTGCGCAACACTTCCGGCCGGGGACTGTACCTTGAAAGTCCCACCGGCACAACGGCCAGGGAGGCCAGGGCCGGGTAGAGGCCCGCCAGGTCGCGCACCGTACCGGCCAGCACTTCGCCGTCATTTATGCCCGGGCAGAGCACCGCCTGGGCGTGGAAGGCGATACCGGCCCCGGCCAATTCCCTCAGTTGGTCCATCACCGCGCCGGCCTTGGGGTTGTCCATCAACCTTGTCCTGACCTGCGGGTCGGTGGCATGCACCGATATGTACAGGGGTGAAAGCCGCCGCCTGATAATGCGCTCCATATCCCGCCCCGCCAGATTGGTCAGGGTGATAAAATTGCCGTACCAGAAAGAATGCCGGAAATCGTCGTCCTTGACGTACAGGGTAGGCCGCAGCCCGGACGGTAACTGATCCACAAAGCAGAACAGGCACCGGTTGGCACAGCGCCGCGTCGCCCCGAAGGGCTCCAGGAAGCCGAGCCCCAGATCCCGCCCTTCCTCCCGGTCGACCCTGACTTCCCGCTCCAACCCGCCGCTTTGCACCCGTATGGTCAGGGAGTCCTCGGCGGTGAGAAACTGGTAATCAATGATATCTAAGACCGCTTCCCCATTGACGGCCAGAATCACATCCGCCGGCCCGATGCCGGACACCGCCGCCGGACTGCCTGGTTCCACCGTCTGGACCAGCAAGCCTTCGGACAAAATCACACCCCGCTAATTCTGACCCGTTTCCTGCCCTATTATCCGTTACCTACCGGCGCAAGTCAAGCAACGCCCCCGGGTGGAAAACCCGCTGCTCGGGGAGACGCCGGCGCCGGCAAACCGCAACCCCTAACATGGCTATGCTGCCCCCTGCGAGGCAGCACACTTTC
Organism: Spirochaetia bacterium; assembly: GCA_035530395.1. Lineage (GTDB taxonomy): Bacteria > Bacillota > Desulfotomaculia > Desulfotomaculales > JAJYZD01 > JAJYZD01. Next base: position 3,398 of record DATKUX010000082.1, on the reverse strand, counting down.
TTAATGAGATCTATTGCCTGAATCTACTTGTTCTTTCCTTCCCGGCTTTCTTTTGTTTTTCTTTTCTTAAGTAGTAAGAATTTCAAATCATCCTTATCCTTACCTCTAAGACCTTGTTTTGTCCTGATCATAGTGTCCAAATCAGCAATCGGAATTTCTACATCATCTAAGCCAACCATCACAAAGCCTGCATTATGTATATCAAGACCACCAATCTTGCCAATGAGGTCAATTACAATTTCGTCGGCAATTCTGACCACGGTATATTTCTTCACATCGTTAACATCAATCTCTTCAGCAGCACTGTCGGGCAAACAGGCAAGCGCCTTCTTGACCCGCTCCATATTTTCAGAAGAAGGATCAACCAGCAAATCGATATCATGGGTCATCCTTGGCAGTCCGTGGTAGTTGACAGCAAATCCTCCAACCAGGATGTACTTGGCACCAGCTGTATTCAACAATCGGGCAACCATCTTCAGATCTTTAACGGTCGGCACCCGGCTATAGGCTTTTCCCCCAGTATCATTTTCTCCATCCATTCGTTTGCCTCCTCAAACGTCTTGAATCTGTAAACGCCACGCGGGACAAAGACATGGTTTTCCCTAAGTTCCCATGCAACATCAGCAAATGCATCCCATTGTTTTAGAACATCTACCGGAGGTTTGCGTTTACCAACTACTTTCATAGAAATAACCCGCTTTCTGGCGCCGAAAAGCGCCCGGCCGGGTAGCCGCTTTCCACCGGCTCAACCACTAACACCCCGAACAAAGTGCCACCCCGCCGTTTGTGATTATTTTCTGCCCCTATTATCCGTCACCGGCTCCTTTCGGTCAAGTGCCGTAAGGTCCACATCAAGGCGGCTTTTCACACCATCCCCGGCAGGAGTTTCCTCCTACCGTGCCGAAGGTAGAGGCAAGTGAGGGATTGTGATGCCCAGTAAGCCCAGAAGAGTATCCAGCCAACCAAATCGAGCGACCGCCAAATCAAAGAGAGTAACCGCCAAATCCAGGAGGGGCTTCCGGCAAGAACTCCCCGGCGTAGCCGTCCTGGCCGCCGCTGTCCTGTGTCTGACTATCCTCTTTACACCTTCGGCCGGTGCCGTCGGCAACTTTCTCAAAGGGCTTCTTTTAGGACTCACCGGTGAGGGGCGCTATCTGCTGCCGGTCTTCCTCGCCATAACCGGTATCCTTCTGCTCCGCCGCGACAAGTTCCACCGTCTCGAACTGCGCCTCTGGGGCGCCGGCCTCCTTTACCTCGTCATTCTTTTTTTCCTCCACCTCGGAACCCCGCTCGGCCAAGCCTGGCCGGCGGTACAGGCTGGGAAAGGCGGCGGCATGCTCGGGGCTGCCGGAAGCCTCCTTTTGCAAAAGTCCTTCGGCCTGCCCGGCACCTATATCATCCTGTTTACCCTGGGGCTGGTGGCCGTTTTGTGTCTCACGGACCGGTCGCTGACCGCCCTGGGCCAGCACCTTTCGGTGAGGGTGGGCCGGCCTGGTTTCGGCATAGCGAGGCGGCTGTTCGACTATCTCTTCCCCATTGTAGAGGAGCCGGAGATCGTGGATGATAAGCCCGTCATCGTGGACCACACCCAGGGTAGAAACCAGACCGTGTTGATCTATGACGCGCCTGTCACGCCGGCTCCCTTTGAGCCGGTGATTCTGACGGAACCGCCTGCCGCTATCGAGAAGCTGCCGGGAAAGAGTGTCAAATTTGATGTTTCCTTTCCGGAAGACGGCGTGCCGCTATCGGCTAATGCCCTGCCGGCCAGCTACCAACTGCCGCCGCTGACCGTCCTTCACCGGCCCCAGAACGCGGGCAAGGTCCGCAGCACCAAGGACATCAACGAGAGCATCCATATCCTCGAAGAAACACTGGAAAACTTCGGCGTCCGGGCCCGCGTCACCCAGGTGTCCAGGGGCCCGGCCATCACCCGCTACGAAATTCAGCCGCCGCCGGGCATCAAGGTCAGCAGGATCGTCAGCCTGGCCGACGACATCGCCCTTTCCATGGCCGCCCCGGATGTGCGCATCGAAGCCCCCATCCCGGGTAAAGCAGCCGTCGGCATCGAGGTTCCCAATAAGGAAATATCGATGGTCCACCTGATCGACCTGCTGGAGACCGAGGAGTTTCAAAAATCCGCGTCCCGCCTGACCATGGCCCTGGGCAAGGATATTGCCGGCAAGCCCATCGTGGCCGACCTCGGTAAGATGCCGCACCTGCTCATCGCCGGCGCCACAGGAGCCGGCAAGAGCGTCTGCCTGAACACCCTCATTGCGAGCATTCTGTTCAAGGCCCGGCCGGACGAGGTAAAACTCCTCCTGGTCGATCCGAAGATGGTTGAAATGACCATGTACAACGGCATACCCCACCTGATTTCCCCGGTGGTGACCGACGTAAAGAAAGCAGCCTCCAGCCTGCGCCGTACCGTTCAGGAGATGGAGCACCGCTACAGCCTTTTTGCCGGAGCGGGTGTCCGCGACATAACCCGTTTCAACCGGGCCTGCCGCAGTAACGGCACACCGGAAAAGCTGCTGCCTTACATCATGGTGGTTATCGACGAACTGGCCGACCTGATGATGGTCGCCCCGGCCGACGTCGAAGACGCCGTTTGCCGCCTGGCCCAGATGGCCAGGGCAGCGGGCATTCACCTGCTGGTGGCCACCCAGCGCCCGTCGGTGGACGTCATCACCGGACTGATCAAGGCCAACATCCCTTCCCGCATCTCCTTCGCCGTGTCCTCCCAGGTTGACTCCCGCACCATCCTGGATATGCCGGGCGCCGAAAAGCTGCTTGGTAAGGGAGACATGCTCTTTTACCCGGTCGGGGCCGGTAAGCCGGTGCGCATCCAGGGCGCCTACCTTTCCGACCGGGACATAGAAAACCTGGTCTCCTTCCTGAAGACCGGGGCCGAGCCGCACTACGAGGAGCAGTTCATCCGCGAAGAGGCGGTGGAAACCCCCGCCCCCGAATCGGAGGACGATCTCCTGCCCCAGGCCGTGGAAATCCTGATCGAACACGGCACGGCCTCCATTTCCATGCTACAGCGGCGCCTGCACATCGGGTACGCCCGAGCGGCCCGCCTCATCGACATCATGGAACGCCGCGGCATCGTCGGCGGCTTCGAGGGCTCCAAGCCGCGGGCCATGCTAATGACCCTGGAACAGTTTAACCAGCAGTTCAAACGGCCGCGGACGCCGTCCTAGGCCGGAGCTGACTTTTTTCTCTTCAGTTCCCTATCCCAAACGTGAATGCCTCCCCGCCCTGAAGGGACGGGGCTTCCCGTCCTCTGCTGCGGGGCACCTCCGCCTTTTTGAGGAGCTGGAGGTGACTTTATGGCTCATCACAGTTTAGTTACGCCGCTTGGTTCCGGTTTGCTCTTTGCAAGAGCAGTTCCAATA
>DATKUX010000081.1:0-6365 GCA_035530395.1 Spirochaetia bacterium | reverse complement strand
GGCCGCTATTTCGTCAGCCAGTTGGGGCGTGTCACATCTTAAAAGAAAAACATCCCAAAAGCTTACCCGGCCGTAAAGGGCACCCCATTCCTTGATGGTAAACAACACATTTTGGGGCAGGGGATTCTTGCTGTGCTTTTCCAGGAAGTCGAGCATATCCGGAGCATTGCCGCCACGGTCGAAAAAACCCAACGTCGCCTTCTTGGTGAGGGCATAGATGAAGGCGTGATCCATCTTCACCGGGTCGGCCAGCATTTCTAATTGCCAGCGCAAGGTAGGCGCCAGGCGCGGGGGGGCTAAAACCTCGAAATTGGGCTGGATCCACCAAGCGTCATCTTCCCCGGGCAGCACAGGAAACTCCCGGGCTGTCTCCCGGGGTGACCAAAAGCCTAACCGCACCAGCCTGGCGCCCTCCCCGGACCGTCCTTCCACCAGTAATCCGGACTCCAAAAAAATCTCCAGAAATCTTTCCGGCCACGGTTCCTCACCGCTGGCAAAGGGAGCGGCTATTCTGCGGGCCGCCGCAGCCAGTTCCGGGTACCCATACCAGCAGTTCTCCTTCATTTGGAAAATCAATTCCAGCAAGGCGTCCCCCCAGCCATTGGGACATTCATCAACGCTGAAGTCCCAGATAAATGGGGTGGTCTTGAGAATCCTGGTCAGCGGTGGTTGTTTCAGCCACTGCATGGCAGCATCAGGATGCACCTCCACGGCCCGGTCTTTAAAGCTAATGGCCTTGATAGAGACACAATAATTGATAAGCAGAAAAAACCGGAAAGGATAAGCTAAATTGGCGGGAATATCGGCCGTGCTTTCCTTAAACCGCATCAAATCAAGTATCTTACCCAATGTCCTTTTATGAATGAAACCTTTTTGGGTAAGCTCGACCGGATTCTTGTGAGCAAAGGCCAGCAATGTCAGACAATCCTCATAAAAACCACCGGTAAACATGTTCTCAGTAATTCCTTCATCTGGAGGTACGGCCGGGGGTAGAAAATTACGGGTCAGAACCACCGACAATTTATCGGCAAGATCCCCCGGTATGAAGAGGTTGCCCCAGTCGCTAAAACCCTCCTGAAGCACCAAACCCTTGGCCATCACGGAATCCAGGCTTTCGGACGGCCTCTCGTCCCCGGCCCTGAAAAGGAGATATTCCGCCCTATCTCTGGGCAGGCCGCCGGAACCCTCCCACCAGACAAACAGCGATATTATACTCATTTCCCGCTCATTGAGTGTTTTGATGTAATCAGCCAAAAATTCCTCATCCAGCAATTTTTCGGCGATTTTGTTTGCGGACAGGCCGACGCTGCCCGGAAAAAGCTGGGCGGCTATTTTCCTCATATTCTTAGGCGACAACAGCCTCAGATGTTGGGCCAAGCTCATTTCCATCCCCCCGTCCTTCTGTCGGATGCAAGATGATCAGGTAGCTTAAAGCTTACTCTGCCGTAGAGAGCCCCCATTCCCTGATGGTAAACGAAACGTTTTGGGGAAGGGGCTTTTTGCTGTGCCTGGCCAAAAAGTCGAGCATCTCCGGAGCGCTGCCGCCACGCTTGAAAAACCGCAAGGCTGCTTTTTTGGTGAGAGCATAGGTGAAGGCATGATCCATCTTTACTGGCTCGGCCAGCATGGCCAATTGCCAGCGCAAAACCAGTTGAAGCCACGGAGGTGCTAAAACCTCAAAGTTGGGTTGCACCCAAAAACCATCCTCTTCTCCGGGGAGCGCGGGAAACTCCCTGGCTTCGTTCCGGGGCGACCAAAAGCCGAACCTTATCACCCTTTCGCCTTTGCGGGTAAGCCCCTCCGTCAACAACCCCGCATCTAAAAAAGCCTCCAGCAAATCCTCCGGGCCCGGACTCTGCCAAGTATAACCGGTTATGTTGCGGGCCGCCCCAGCTAATTCCGCATACCCGAACCAGCGGTCCTGGTCCATATGGGCAATCAGTTTCAGCAAGGCCTTGATAGAAGGAATTGGACATTTTTCGAAGCAGATGTTCCACATAAAAGGAATAGTCTGATAAATCCTGCTTAGCGGTTTTTGTTTCAACCACTGAACAACAGCGTTGGTTTGCACCGTCAACACGGGCTCCCTGGGGATTAGGGCCTTTATATAGAGACAATACCTATGGAGCAGCCAAAACCTGAAGGAACAATAATCAATAAACGGCCAACTGATTGTAATTTCCTCCTTGAATTGCATTAGCGGCGTTAATTTGGTTATGATCCTTTTCGGAATGGTACCTTTTTGGGTAAGAATGACGGGGTCTTGATGGACATAAGTCAGCAACGTCAGGCAATCCTCGTAGAAATTGCCGCTAAATATGTTCTCGGATACATCTTCATCGAGGGGTAAGGGCCGGGGAAGGCACTTATGGGCCAAGACGCGGGACAATTTGGCAGCAAGATCCTCCGGAACGAAGTATTTGCCCCATTTACCATCGCGCGCCTCAAAAACAATACCCTTGTGCATCAAAGAGTCCAGTTCTCTCTGGGGACTATCCAACCTGGCCATGGCCAGCCATGTATCGCCTTTGGGGATGCCTTTGGTGGACGCCCACCAGACGAACAAGGATATTGTACGCAATTCCTCGTCATTGAGTTTACGGAGGAGATCGGCTAAAAAACCTTCATCCAGTAGTCTTTCAAGAATAAACATATCCGCTTTCCTACCCCCGGCGGTCGCGCTGCCCGGGGCAAGCGCCGCGGCTATTGTTCCAACATCCGTGGCCGGCATCTCTTGGAGACACTGGCTCAAATAACTCATTTCCTGTTCACCACCAGCCGCAAATGGGAAGCGGCACCTGCTTTCCTATCGGTTGTACCAGTCTTTTCCATGGCCTGAGATCGTACATCATCCATCGACACAGCCAGGTTGTCCGGAATAACACCGTCGGGGTCAGGAGTTCCCGCGCAGGAAGGCAGCGGTTTCCCCAGTTCCTCCGGGGTAACAATAAGGTAGCGGTAACCCTGCTCGGTCAAGAACAACTGTCGGTTCAAGGCAAATTCCTGTTCCCGGGTATCCTTGGAGACCAGGGAATAAAAATAGGCGCCGCCGCCGCTACCCTTGGGTCGCAGGATGCGGCCCAACCGCTGGGCCTCCTCCTGGCGGGAGCCGAAGGTGCCGGATATCTGGATGGCCACATTGGCGTCCGGCAGGTCCACGGCGAAATTGGCCACCTTGGAGACCACCAGCACCTTGATCTCACCCTTTTTGAAGCTTTCGTACAGTTTTTCCCTGTCCAGGTTGCCCACCTTGCCGGTGATCAGCGGCGCCCCCAGTTTTTCGGCCACTTCTTCCAGTTGCCGTATATATTGCCCGATGACAAGCACCTGGTCTTGGGAGTGCTTAGCTACAAGCTGCCGGATTATGGCCATCTTGGCCGAATTTTCCGAAGCGATACGGAATTTATCTTTCATCTCGGCCACGGCATACTCCATTTTCAAACCCGCCGCCAAGGGCAGACGCACCTCGGTACACATCGCCTCGGCGATCCAGCCCTTGTGCTCCAGCACCTTCCAGGGGATATCGTATTTCTTGGGGCCGATCAAGGTAAAGACATCATCTTCTTTGCCATCCTCGCGCACCAGGGTGGCGGTCAGCCCCATCCGGCGCCTCGCCTGCAGTTCCGAAGTGATCCGGAACACCGGGGCGGGCAGCAGGTGTACCTCGTCGTAGATGATGAGGCCCCAGTCCATGGAGTTGAACAGGGCAAAATGTTTAAACTCCCCGGTTTTACTCTTCCGGGAAGTTAAAATCTGATAGGTGGCCACGGTGACCGGCTTGATGCTTTTGGTTTCACCGCTATACTCCCCCACGGCTTCCCGGGGCAGATCCGTTTTTTCGCAGAGCTCGCTGATCCACTGGCGGGCGGCGATGATATTGGTGGTCAATATGAGGGTCTGGCACTGTAACAAGGACATTACCCCCAGACCGATGACGGTTTTCCCTGCGCCGCAAGGCAGTACCAATACCCCGCTGCCCCCCCTGGCCGACCCGCCGGCATGAAAGACGTCCGCCGCAGCTTGCTGGTAATCCCTCAGGCCAAAGGGCTGGCCTGCGCTGGTGACGGGCCGCAGGGAAAAATCCAGCCGGGCCCCCTCCACATAACCGGCCAGATCCTCCACCGGGTAACCCGCCTTAATCAGGACCTGCTTGGCCAAGCCCCGGTGGCACGGCGCCAGTTCCAGGGAACCATCCGGCGCCCGCCCGGTTATAAAGGTGCCGGCTTCCTTGTGGTGCCTGATTTCGGCCAGGGCCGCCGGATCAACCGAGGTGAGAAACAGCCGTCCCTCCCGCTCCACCAGCTTGACCAGCCCGTAGCGTTCAATATAATCCTGGATATCCCTGGCCACATTTGCCGGCAAGGGAAATTTACCGTAGTCGTTCAGGGCGTCCCGGATGTCCCGGGCCTTGACCCCGCTGGCCGCCGCGTTCCAGAGGGACAGCGGGCTGATCCGGTAGGTATGAATGTGTTCGGGGCTTTTTTCCAGCTCCGCAAACGCGCTCAGCCGGTCGCGCGCCGCCTCGTACAGGGGGTTGTGCACTTCCAGCAGCACCGTGCGGTCACTCTGCACTATCAAGGGATTCTGCGGGTTGTAATTCATTTGCAGCCAACTCCTTTACCTGGAGATCAGAACGGAGACAATACCCATACTTAATTTTTCGACACGGACAGCACTGAATTCCTTCCCTCCGGCCGCTCATCCGCGGCGGGGATTGCCCACCTGCGAAGCCTGGTTACCCCCCCTCTTCCCATCTTCTCCCTCGCCGCACCTTGACCGGGTCCGCTCCGGACCATCATCCGGTTTAGTGTAGTGCCGGGAGAGCTCGGAAGCATAGCCGGCCCCCACCGTGGCGGCATTCCGGTCGAGCCAGTCACTCAGGCAGGTCTTCCCCGTAGGAGCGACCGCTGACACCAGGAGGCCGGCCATCAACCCATCGACTTCGTCCCGGGTCAAAACCACGTCTTTCACGGTCCGGCCCACCAAACCGCAGAGGGTTAAGGCCAAATGCGGATTCAGGTGGATGATCCGGGCCTTACTCCCTATCTTATCCCGGATAAGCCGCACCAGTTCACTAAAGGTATACGTCTCCGGACCCACGGCATCCATAATAAGGTTTGTGTTTTCCCCGGCCGCCCGGACGGTCAGCCAGGCCATGTCTTCCACGAAGATGGGCTGAACTTTATAGTCACCCGCGCCGGGAACCGGAAACACCGGAAACCGCCGGAGGGCCCAGGCGATATTGTTGATGAGGATGTCTTCAAAGCCGAAGATAACGGTCGGCCGGATAATGGCGTACGACATCCCGGAATTGACAACGTCGTTCTCCAGGAGTCCTTTCCCTCTGAAATAGGGGAGGGGCAACCTGTCGGAAGCATTCGTGATGCTGACGTGGACAAACCGCCGGACACCGGCCTCTGCCGCCGCCTTGATCAGGATGCGGGTATTGGCGACCGCCTGGTCGTAGGTGACCTGCCCGTACGAAAAGCGGACCCAGTATGTATTGATCAGCGTTGATGCTCCCCGCAAACTCCTGGTCAGTTCGCCGGGATTGGCAAAATTGAATGGGGCGACGTGAACGGCCTCGCCAAACGGATTTTCACGGTCAGGGTGGCCGGTGAGCGTTTTAACTCTCTTTCCCCTGTCCAGAAGCAGCCGGGTGATATACCGGCCGGTGTAACCCAGGGCGCCGGTCACCACATACAATTCTGCGCTACCCACTGTTCCCGCCACCCCTCAGGGTTATTCCTTCTTCCCGGAGGCCACCAGTTTGAACATTTCCACAGCCGCCTTCAGTTGGCCGGGACTCATGGCCAGGATACCTTCCACCACGCTATCCAACAGGCGATAAAACTCCTGCAGGGAGCTCAGTCGTTCAACCACCGTATCGCGTTCCGGCGACGGCCCTGCCTGCGTAGCACACCGGGCACTTTCCTCCACCAGCGCGAAGGATTGGTCAAATTGAGGCTTGTGCCGCAATCCCAACACTGAATGGGCTATCTTCCAGAAATCAGTCTCCGCCTCGAAAAATACCCGGCGATCCCCTTTTTGCCAGGAACGCCGTACCATGCCCAACTGCTCCAACTGGCGGATGGCGACGCTGACATTGCCTTTGGTCACCCCCAGGCTTTGGGCCACCTCTTCCAGGGATAATGACCCCGGACTGAGGTACAGGGCGGCATACATCTCCCCGGCTGTCCGGCCCAGGCCCCAAAAGGCGCTTTGGCGGCCCAAGGCCTGAATCAGAGCCTCCCGGGACCGGACCAGATCGTCCATCCGGCACCTCTTTTATATCATTTAGGAGGTTCTATACGTAGTATACTAAGGAGCAATGCCAAAGTCAAGCTTTTTTGGCAAAAGTATGG
>DATKUX010000080.1:0-11200 GCA_035530395.1 Spirochaetia bacterium | reverse complement strand
AACCGCGGCCCATATCGCCGGCCCGGGCGGCTTCGATCGCGGCGTTCAAACCCAGAAGGTGGGTCTGGGAGGCGATTTCCATGATCAGGCTGATGATGGCATCCATGTCCTTGACATCATCCGTGATCTTCCCGGTGTTGGCGGCCAGTTCGGCCGAAGTGGCGGCCAGTTCCTCGGCCGAGGCGGCGAATCCGGAGGAACCCGTGGAGACCGCCTCTACGGATAAACTCATTTTTTGGGCCATCCGGTTCAGTTGTTCTTCTACTTCCACAGGCTGTGACGAGGCTATTGCACCCACCACCCGGCCGTCTTCCATGATCGGCACAGCCTTGCCGATGTAGGGGACACCCATAACCTCCCGCGGTATCCTTTTTGTGACCGTCTCGCCCTTATGAATTACGAGATCTACTATGCCGCCCTGTTTGATGGGTTCCCCCGGCCTGACACTCAGCTTAAGAGTTTTCCCGTTTTCGTGGAAAATGTATTTCTCTAAATCACTTACGGCTATAGCTGCTTCTTCCCCGCACAATTGCCTGAGATAAGTCATGCACCCTAAGACTCTTTCCACCTCCGGAGCATTGTCGGACAAATTTTCCACCTCGTTCCATTAGTCTGATGCTTTTGAGAGAACGGACATCAATAGTTATATCGGCTGATTTCGTAAAATACTGAAAATTATGATTCAGGTTTAGGCTGCCGGGTGGACTCGCGCTTTCCTCCCCTCTGACCCGTACCAACGGCCGAAGGTTTCTTTGATTTCCAGGGGGGGCGTGGCGGATCTCTTCGCTGTGGCTGGCATCGGCCAGAGAATAAGTGGCATGGGCCTGTTGCTCAGCGGTGCTGGATACTGAATGCGCAGCATGGATCTCTCGCCCTGGGCCTCGGCAAAAGAACCGACGGCGGCGGCAAAAACGGCTTCGTCCAGCTCCCTGGAAGAGGCCGGACCGGTGCAATCGGGTTTGGCGGTGGGAAACAGTATGCTCTTAATCCCCCCTCTAACGTTCCGTTGATCGCTAGGATTTTGCCTCTAATGTCGGCTGCCGGGCGAAATCCTTCATAGGGCAAGCGGGAACCATTCCGGCGCTACCCTGCCTGTAAAAAGGTTGGGGGGCGCCGTAAGGCGCCCCCCAGGGGTCTGAAGACCGGTGCCGGCTAACCCAGCATCGCCTGTAAATCCTGCTCCGGTGTGGTGATGAGCTGCAAATTGTAATTTTGCTGCAGGACGGCCAACACGTTCGGTGTGAGGAAGGCCGGGGCCGTGGGGCCGATACGGATGTTTTTGACCCCCAGGTGGAGCAGGGTAAGCAGGATGGCTACCGCCTTTTGCTCGAACCAGGAGAGAACCATGGAAAGCGGCAGGTCGTTGACCCCGCAGTTGAAGACACCGGCCAGGGCCAGGGCCACCTGGATGGCCGAGTAAGCGTTATTACACTGGCCGATGTCGATGAGGCGGGGAATGCCGTCTATGTCGCCGAAGTCAAGGTGGTTGAAGCGGTATTTGCCGCAGGCCAGGGTCAGGATGACGCAGTCCCGTGGTACCTTCTCGGCCAGTTCGTTGAAGTAGTTGCGGGTCGGCCGGGCTCCGTCGCAGCCGCCGATCAGGAAGAAGTGCCTGATCTTGCCGGCCTTGACCGCGGCCACGATTTTATCCGCCAGACCCAGAATTGCGTTGTGGTGGAAGCCGGTGGTGAGGGTGCCTCCCGGTGCTTCCGGTAAAGAAGGACGGGCCAGGGCCTTTTCGATGACCGGGCGGAAGTCGCGGCCCTGGATGTGGGTTACGCCGGCTAAGGCCGCTATGCCGCAGGTAAACATGCGGTCCCGGTAGGAATCCTTGGGCAGCAGGACGCAGTTGGTGGTACCCAGGATGGCTCCGGGGAACTCGTCGAACTCCTTCTTCTGGTTTTGCCAGGCCCCACCGTAGTTTCCGGCCAGATGGGGGAACTTGTGCAATGCCGGGTAGGCGTGGGCCGGCAGCATTTCGCCGTGGGTGTAAACGTTCACCCCTGTGCCTTCCGTCTGCTTGAGCAGTTCCTCAAGGTCCAGAAGGTCGTGCCCGGTGATAACGATGCCGGGGCCCTTTTTGGTCCCGGTGGAGACGGCGGTGGGAACCGGCTGGCCGAAATGGGCCAAGTGGGCCTTGTCCAGGAGTTCCATGACCCTGAGGTTCATTTCCCCGCATTTGAGCACCAGGCCGACCATGCGGTTCAAGTCGAAATTGACGTTGGTGAGAGTGGTGAAGAGGGCCTCGTGCATAAAGGCGTCGACTTCCTCGTCCCGGGCGCCCAGTTCGCGGGCGTGAAAGGCGTAAGCGGCAACTCCCTTCAGACCGAAAATAAGGGTGTCCATCAGGCTGGCGATGTCTTCATTCTTGCCGCAAACCCCTACCTTGGTGCAGCCGGTGCCGCCGGCGGTCTGTTCACACTGGTTACAAAACATGGTATGTCCTCCCTCCGGTTTATCGCGGCTGGTTTTACCAGCCCACCAGGATTATACCGGAAAGGAGCAGGGACGGACGTGACGTAGGTCACTCTCCGCTCGTAAAATTGGTTCCATTTGCCCCGTCCCCCCAGGTCAGGGAAATGGCGTCGCCTTCGGCGAGGGGGTCGGTAAAGCCGGCGTTCCGGCCGTTTATGGTTATCACGATGGGTGGCTTGACCCGGCTCAAGTCTATGTTCACCTGGCTGAAAATATCCACCAGTAGGTATTCCGGTTTGCCGGCCAGGTGGACCGGTTGGCCGTTGACCCTCACTATTACCGTGCTGGCCGGGGTGTTCTCCGGGCCAGGATCCGGGCCTTCCCAGGACGGTTGGACAGAAGGCGGCGCGGTGACCCGTACTTCCAGGACATCTCCCTCCGCCACCGGCCTGTCCGGGGTGGCGGGATCGCCGTTGACCAGACAGACGGTTCCCTCCGCCCCGGCGGCGGGGCAGAGCCCGGCCACCGTGGACCAGGCGGCGGCACCGTCCCGGGCCGCCTGGATCACCAGACGGTCTCCGGTCACGACCCTGGTTTTCAGATTGGCCGGCACATCGTTGACCCAGATGCCGGCCGGGGTGGCCAACTCGCCGGGCACCACAACCGGCCTGCCGTTGAGTGTACAGTGCAGGTCCGGGCCGTCGTAGCCCAGCAACCGGCGGGGATCGTAATCGGTCAGGCCCAGGACGCTGGCCACGGTGAAATCACCGGTGTTGAAAAGGCGGTGTTCCCGGCCGTTGACCAAGACCTGGATGAAGTCCCGTCCCATCTGACGCAGGGCGACCAGGGCAATGCCGGCCACGGTGACCCCGTCAGGCCCCGCTACGGTCCCTGCCGGAGCGCCTTCCAACTGGAGGCAGTTTTCGCGGTTGCGCAGCACTACCCGTCCGGGGTCGAGGTCGAGGCGTCCGGCCAGCTTTTGGGGGAATTCCGGCACCTGACCGCCGCCCCCCACCAGGAAGACGGAACGGGGAGGGTTGCCGGCGTTGGCAGAGCGGATGTGTCCAGCGATGGCCCCGGCCAGGTTGTCCAGGACCGGGTCCAGGACGTCGAGCAGTTGGGTGCGGCTGATACTGGCGCTCGCGCCGGTGATGTCGGTAAACGATATTTCTTCCCGGGACCCCATGTCCCTTTTCATGCGCTCGGCGGTGTCAAAATCCACTAGGCAGGCCTGCATAATGGCTTCCGTGATTTCGTCGCCGGCCAGAGGGACCATGTCATAGGCGGTGATGATGCCGTCTTTGGTAACCGCAATATCGGCGGTGCCGGCCCCGATATCCACCAGGGCCAGGTTGAGGAGCCGGTAGTTTTCCGGAATGGCTGCCTCGATGGCGGCGATAGGCTCGAGGGTGAGAAAGAAGGGCTCCAGCCCGACTATTTCCAGGACGGCGTACAGGCTGTTGACCACCGAATCGGGAAGGAAGGTGGCCAGTACCTCCGCCGCCATGCTCTGGCCCCGGTGCCCGACCAGGTTGTTGATGGAATAGCCGTCCAGATAGTAGGAAAGGACGCTGTGGCCCACACAGGTAAGACCGGGCGTATGGGTCTCCACCTCCCGGTGGGCCTGTCTGACGGCGGCCATCGTCAGGGCTTCCACTTCCGGCCAATCGGCCCGCCGCCCCTCCGTGTTTTGTTCGGCCCGGCCCCGGCCGGTTATGAGGGACCGTCCGGCGGCCGCGATGGCCACCCGCTGGAGGCCGAAGCCGGTCTTCTCCTCGAGGTGGTGAACGACCTCCCGCACCGCGCCGGCAACGCCCGGAATGTCGTGAATCTGTCCGTCCAGCATGGTGCGCCGTTCGTGTTCCACCAGGTGTTGGGCCACGATGCCGAGTTTGCCGCTCTTGGGCACCCCCACCAGGCCAATCACCGTGCGGGTACCGATATCCAGGGCAAAGATGGTGTTTTCCGGGGCAGGAGTTTTTTTCATCGGCTCCCCACACCTCTGCTTATACTTTAGTGTACGCTGTTGGCTCCTTTCGCCGGAAAATGACGAAAATCCTGCCGGCAGGGCTGGCCAGGCTTCTTTAAGCCCATGTCTTCCGTTCTCCGCCCGGCGGGCAGAATATGTGAGGGTGGCCGGCCATTGGCAGGTTGAGGAATTCCGTATATTGTGCTACGCTGGTAGCGGAACGGACGATCGGTAACACGCCCGGAGACCTGTCCCCGGGCGAGGTTTTAAACCGGCGGTTGGACAAAGAGGGATATTGTCCTTGGCAGAATCGAAAAGTTTCAGCATAAGAGCATACAACTTTAGTTTGACTACTCTTAACAGGCTGATATACTCCTCGTTATACAGCAACGCCTTTTATCTAATCTTAAATAACGCGGTCGGCTCCGTTCTGGGGTTTGTATTTATGGTTCTCATGGCGCGAAAGTTTGCTCCGGACATAGTCGGCATAGGTTCTGTTCTGACTGCGGCCAGCGGGCTGATATCCACTTTGGCCAATTTGAGCCTTGGTACGGGCATGGTACGTTTCGTGCCGGAAATAAAGGAAAGGGCCTGGCAGCTCGTCAACAGCGTGTTTGTCGTGGCCGCCGTTACCACGACGTTGGGCTCCCTGATTTACCTGGCCGGGGTCGGCGCATGGTCGCCGGCCCTCCTGGCCATGCAAAGAAGCTGGCTTCTGGCCGCGGGGTTTGTCCTGACCTCCGTCCTGTCCACAGTGTCCGGGCTGATGGACTCCGCGTTTATCGCCCAGAGAAGTTGTAAGTTCATCTTTATAAAGAACGTGATCGGAAGCCTGGTCAGGATACCCTTACCTTTCATAATCTTTATCGGGCTGGGCGGCTACGGCATCTTTTTCAGTTTCGGCCTGGCGGCATTCATCGCTATGGCTATAGCTTTTCTATGGTTCGTACCCGTGGTCTATCCCGGCTTCCGTCTGAGCGCGCATGTCGAAAAGCAGTTGCTCAGAAAGGTCATACCGTTTTCGTTCAGTAATTACCTGGCCAATCTTTTTACCAACGCCATAGGTTTCATCTTTCCGATCATGGTGTTGGACATACTTGGCGCGGCCAACGCCGCCTACTTTTATATTCCCTGGCTGATCGCGAGTGTGATAGGGACGATACCGAACTCTGTTTCCACATCCCTCTTTGCCGAAGCATCACATAATCCTCAGCGCCTGGCCCGCCACCTCAAGAGGTCATTGTGGCTGACCATGTTGCTGCTATTTGCCGGGATCGGGATAACGGAACTAATCTCCGGGTGGCTTCTGGGAGTGTTCGGCCCTGCCTACGCTGCTCACGGCCGGGACGTACTGTTCTGGCTGCTGGTAGAAAACTTGCCCGGTACCATAAGCGCTTTCTACATCACGGTAAACCAGGTCAGGAAGAAAGTGCGGCTGATTATCCTGCAGTCCTTTGTCACATCGGCCCTGACCATCATCATGGCTTACGTGCTTATGGAGCGGGCGGGACTTACCGGCATAGGGATAGGTTACGCCCTGGCCAACCTGGTGGTGGCCCTGGTGGTGGCCGTACCGCTCTGGCGGGTGGCCAAACAGGGGGAAAGACACCCGGAGCTGGGCGGATGACGACCGGGTGAATGTGGGGACCGGCTGCCTCCCGTAGTGGAGGACCTTTTGGCGCCGGTCTTTTTGCTTTAAACCACGCTGACGGCATGTTGAACCGCCCGGGACAATCTCCTTTTGGGCCCCCCACCCGTCCGGAGAATTTCCCCAAAGCGGGAATATTGTCAACGGGTTTTCTTGCGGTATACTATTGGTATTGCAGCCAGAGGGCGGGAAAAAGAAAAGGGAGCTGGGAGACCATGGAATTCAACTACGCGGTGAACACTTCCCTGGGCGTAGAGGAAGCGGTGCAGGCGGTAACCGACCGTCTCAAGGAGGTTGGCTTCGGCGTTCTGTGGGCCTTGGATGTACAGGCCAAACTGAAAGAGAAAGGCTTGGAACTCAGCCGCCCGGTGCGCATTCTGGAGGTGTGTCAGCCCGCCAAGGCCAAAGAGGCCCTGGAGGACGACGTGATGATCAGCTACTTTTTGCCCTGCAAGGTAGTGGTTTATCAGGACGGGGATCATACCACAGTGGGTTTCGTCCGGCCGGAGATGTTTGCCGGCCTCTTCCCCGGTTCCAAGGTCTTTCCCGGCCTGGCCCGGGAAGTGGACACCGTTTTGCGGGGCGTGCTGGATAAGGTTGCGGGCTGACCACGCCGGGCAGCATGACGATGTGGAACAGAGACGAATGGCTGGGCAAGTACGAGGCGTTAAGAGGGCCTATGTGGAGGCTGTTTGCCGCGGCTGTCGTACTCTGGAAATTCTTCGTCCAGATCCACGGCCTGCCGGTTGGGCGGATGGTTTTCACAGGGATGGTCGCGGCGGCTTTTCTGGTGCCGCTGTACCGCTACCCGACCAGCCGGCGGGGCACCCGCCGGGGGTGGGTCCTGCCCTTTGCGTCCCTGTGTGCAGCCGCTGCCGGCGCTTACTTGAACTGGGTCCTGGTCCCACCCAGGGACCCCTGGACGCAGTTGTTCCTGGCCGTTGGTTTAGCCGGCGGTATGGATTTCCCGGTGACCTTTGCGTTGGCAGCCGTGCTGCTGGTCATGGGCGTGGCTTTCCTCGTCGACCTGCAGTCCGGCCGGTTGCTCCCCGATCTGGGGCTGAGAATCCTGGCCATGGCCGGCATCTTCGCGGCGTTCAGCCTGGCGCGCCTGCGGCGGGAATCCCGCCTCCGGGAGCAGCGTTACCTGCGGGAGTTGGAAGCGGCCCACCTGCGCCTGCACGATGCCCACGCCGAACTCCAGGCGGCCGCCGAACGGACGGTGACCCTGGCCGCGGTGGAGGAGAGAAACCGCATCGCCCGGGAACTGCACGAATTCTGGGGCATACCCTGACGGTGTTGGTGGTGCAGTTGCAGGCGGTGAAGCGCCTGCTGCCCGGCCAGGTTTCCCGGGCCGCCGAGCAGTTGGACACCCTGGAAGAATTGTCGCGGCAGAGCCTGGCGGAAGTGCGCCAGGTGGTGCGGACCATGGCCGGAGAAACACCGGGGGAAGCCGGGATCATGGCGCTGCGGGCGCTGGTTAGTGAATTTGCCGAAAGAACCGGGGTTGCCGGCCGGTTTTCAACCAATGGTCCTGTTGCCTTAGACCCCTGCCTTTCCCCGGCACTCTTTCGCATCCTGCAGGAATCCCTGACCAACTCCCGGCGTCACAGCGACTCCTCATACGTGGCGGTAGATCTAACCGTGGAAAAGGGAAAGGTTATCCTGACCGTGGAAAACGACGGCGCGCCGGAGGGTTGCGATGCCGGGAAAGATGCGGGGTCGGAGCGGGATAAGCCGCCCATTGTTACACCCGGCTTCGGCCTGCGGGGCATGGTCGACCGGTGCGTCCACCTGGGGGGAACCCTGCATTACGGCTTTGTACCCGGGGGAAGGTTTCGGGTTGAAGCGGTGCTGCCTCTGGTGCCGGCGGATCCGAAGGAAGCGGAAGGGGTGGAGGGCCGGTGATCCGTATCCTGCTCGTCGACGACCAGACCCTGTTGCGCCAGGGCCTGGCCATCATCCTTAACTCCGAGGAGGATCTTACTGTAGTGGGGGAGGCCGCCGACGGCCGGGAGGCAGTGGATCTTGCCCTGGCACTGGAGCCGGACGTTGTGCTCATGGACGTGCAGATGCCCGTCATGGATGGGGTGGAGGCTTGCTCCCGCATCCATGGCTTCCTGCCCCGGTGCCGGGTGATCATCCTGACGACCTTCGACTTCGAGCCCTATGTGCGAGACAGCCTGCGTTCCGGGGCGGCGGGCTACCTTTTGAAGGATACGCCGGCCGGAGAAATGGTGCGGGCCATCCGGGGAGTGTGCCGGGGCGAAGCTTTGCTCCAGTCTGTTTCCGCCGCCGATATACTCTCCAATCTGGTCCGGGGGCAGGAGTACGAAACGGGTGGCGGGCTGACCGAACGGGAAACGGAAGTGGTCCGCCTGGTGGCCCGGGGCTTGAAGAACGAAGAAATAGCCCGGGAACTGTATATCGGGGAAGGGACCGTCAAGACCCATTTACGGAACATTTTTGGCAAGCTGGGGCTGGAAGACCGCAGCCAGGTGGTGATCTCCGCCTACGAAAAGGGCCTGGTCCGTCCCGGCCGGAACGGGAAGCGTTAGATCTGAGGGCCAACAAACCTGAAAGAGCCGGCTGGCGGAGGGCGCGAATATCGGGCCCTTTTTCTATGTCCGGAGGAAGATGAAGCGACGTAATATTTCATCCCGGCGGTAGATGTGGGGAATCGGCGGGGCGGGTAAAATAGGGCGGTGAGGGGAGGTACTGTTATGAGTAGTTTTTACGGGGTTAACGTGATACGGGATTTGTACCTGGTGTCCAGTGGGTTATGGTTAGCCTTCTGGGTGCTCTGGCTGGTCTGGGGCATGATCACCACCCGGCAGCGGCGGGTGGTCAAGGGGCAGCGGGGAGGCACACTCCCGGTGTGGGCAATCGTCCTGGCGGTCATCTTATTCAGGCGCTATTTCCTTACCCATTTTCTGGGGTCGGCCCTGTGGCCCGGCAACCTTACCACGGTCATTGCGGGTTTGCTGCTGGAACTGCTGGGTCTGGCCGTGGCCGTCTGGGCGCGCTACTACCTCGGCAGCTTCTGGAGTGGATCGGTGGTTCTGCGCGAGGGGCACAAAGTGGTGGACACCGGCCCCTACCGCCTGGTCAGGCACCCGATCTATTCCGGCATCTTGTTGGCTCTGGTGGGCAGTTTCCTCATGGAGGGCGCCACGTTTTGGCTGGTGGCGTTGACAGCCGGTGCGTTGGGGATGTGGTGGAAGGCCTGGTCCGAGGAGCGTCTCCTGACCACGGAGTTGGGCGAGGAATACGTGAGCTACCGGCAGCGTACCCGCATGCTGATACCCTGGTTGCTTTGACCGGTTTTACGGTGGTTTGGCCAAGGAAAATGCTCTATAATTAAGTCAAAGAGAATTAACCCGGGAGAAGAACGATGGAAGAGAGCCGATTCAGCCGCACCGCCCTGGGGGCCGTCTACGCCCGCGGTTACCATGCCAGGCACGATGAGCCCAAGGCCTTTAACGACTTTATGGCCTACAGTTTACTTCCCGAGGGGTTCCGTGCCTCCATCGAACAACGGCGGGCGAGGAAACTTCTGTTGCTTGACCCGGAACGGGCCGCCTCCTGCCCGGACCAGGAGACCGCCCTCGCCTGGTGGATGCGGGACTGGGCGGCGACATCCCTTGTCATCAGTCGCGCGCGGTATACGGAAGACAGCCTTGAGGATGCTGTCCGGCAGGGAGTACGGCAGTATGTAATCCTGGGGGCGGGGCTGGATACCTTTGCGTTCAGGCGCCCGGATATGCTGGGACGGCGCCAGGTTTTCGAGGTCGACCATCCCGCAACGCAAGCCCTTAAGCGCCGCCGCCTCGCCGAACTGGGTTGGGAAATCCCGGTAGAGCTGCACTTCGTGCCGGTGGATTTTACGCGGGAAGGCATGGCCAGGCGCTGGCGCGTTCGTCTCATGATCCGAGTGTCCCGACCTTTTTCAGTTGGCTGGGCGTAACTATGTACCTGCCCCCCCAGGCGGTGTTCACTACGCTACGGGCCACCGCGGATGTCTCTCCCGCGGGAAGTACGGTCATTTTCGACTACTTGGACACCGGCGCCCTTATCAGCAAGAAAGCTACCAAACGGCTGCGATATGTGCGGGAGGCAACGCGCCGGATAGGCGAGCCGCTGCTAACGAGCTTTGACTCGTCTACGCTGGCCCCGCGGAGAGGCCTACACCTTGCCGTTTAGGCCTCATTGAGTTCCTCCACTGAGACCTGCGCCGTCGCCAGAATGTGGCTTAGCGTTCCAGGGGGAATGGCGCCCCTACTGTGCATGGCAACTACCGCGAATCTCGCAGGGTTATCCTTGTAACGTAACACAAGGTGGCTTCCACGCTGCCTGTCCTCAACAAAACCGAGGCGGATAAGTTTACGCCGTAGTTCAGGTGCCGTGATCCGCGGCAGTGACGGCATTAGACCACCACCTCCGCCACCATTTCTACCCGCTGCGGTTGCATTAATCCATTCTCCATCATGTAGTCCAGGGTAAGCCGGATGGCTTCCTTGACATTTTCTATGGTCTCTCCGAGGGTCTTCCCCCCGCTCGTACAACCTGGAAGGGCCGGCACATAGGCAAAATACTCGTCGTCTGATTGCTCCACAATAACCGCAAATCTCTGCACGCCCATAACACCCCTTTCGGACCGGCTAAACCGTCCCGCGTCTGGATCAACCGATAGGCTATTCCTTTACGGACATTGTACCGTAGCGTAGGACCGGTGGCAAGCGTGATCGCGAGGCAGACGCGGCTAGGGCTCCGCTTCTCCGGGCTGCCTCATCCGGGGCGACGGGCGCTTTTGGAAGGAAGATAAGGGGGAGGCGATCGGCTGGCACATTCTGGATTCCCCGCGGGAAAATGTTCTGTTGGAACTCTTGACATGGAGGGCATCCATGAAATGATCAAATGATTGATAATACTTTGAAACGGAGTACAGAGGGGTTTGTTTTTTCGCAATGTGAAAAAAAGGTAGTGGATCGGTAGGTGAAGCGGAAGCGATCTATTCCGGCATCTTGTTGGCTCTGGTGGGCAGTTTCCTCCTGGAGGGCGCCACGTTTTGGCTGGTGGCGTTGACAGCCGGTGCGTTGGGGATGTGGTGGAAGGCCTGGTCCGAGGAGCGTCTCCTGACCACGGAGTTGGGCGAGGAATACGTGAGC
>DATKUX010000079.1:0-6978 GCA_035530395.1 Spirochaetia bacterium | reverse complement strand
GATTACCGTCGACCTGGAACAGCGGGTGTCGGTGGTCAACGAGGCCCTGTGCAAGGGCTGCGGCGCCTGCGTGGCGTCCTGCCGCTCCGGTGCCCTGAACCTGAAGGGATGCACCGACGAGCAGCTCATGGCCATGCTGGATGTAATTTAAGGAGAGGGAGACCGTCGAGGCCAATGCCCATAACGGTCGTGATGACCTCCGGGTGACAGCCCGGCGGTGAATATTGAACCGGTGAGGGGGAAGAACTGTGGCCAGGATAATTGCGGTGTGTACCAGCCGGGAAAAAGGGGTTCCCAAGGAAAACGTGGGTGAGGGATACCTGGTGCCGGATTGGGGCCTTTCGGGTGATGCCCCCCGCCGGGCCCTGGCACCGCCAGGTCAGCCTGCTGGCCGTGGAGAGCATCGCCCGGATGCGCGAGCAGGGCCTGGATGTGGGGCCGGGTGACTTTGCCGAGAACCTGACCGTGGAGGGCATGGTTCTGCACGAACTGCCGGTGGGCACCAGGCTGGCCCTGGGAGAGGAGGCGGTGGCGGAAGTGACCCAGATCGGCAAGAAGTGTCATGCCGGCTGCGCCATATTTCAACGTACCGGCGACTGTATCATGCCGCGCGAAGGTATTTTCGTCCGCGTGCTGGCAGGAGGCCTGGTGCGGGTGGGGGATGAGGTACGCCTGCTGTCCGGATCCTGAGTACGGCGGGTCTACCGTTGACCGCGGCAACCTGTTATAATATATATAGCGCTACTGGGGTGAAACCTGAAGGGTAGCCCTTATCCAGGCCGGACCATCGGCCTATCTCTATAGATATCGGCCGTCCCGCTTCGATACCAACCAGCCTGACAAGCCAAATAAGATAGGTGGATTTTCTCATGAATATCAGCAAGTTTGTCTCTCCGGAGATTATTTTCGGGCGGGGGGCTCTGAGCCAGATCGGGGATAGCGCCCTCCGGATCGGGGCGAACAAGGTTTTTGTGGTTAGCGACGAGGGTGTCATAAACGCCGGTTGGGTGGACAGGGCCCTTGGTCATCTCAAGGCAGCCGGCCTCGGATATGAGGTCTTTGCCGACCTTACCAGCAATCCCAAGGACAATGAAGTGGCCAGTGGACTGGCAAAATATCAGGCCTCGGGCTGCGATGTACTTATGTCGGTAGGTGGCAGTAGTCCGACCGACGTCACCAAGGCGATTGCCATGCTGGCTACCAACGGGGGGAGCATCCATGACTACGAGGGAGTCAACAAGGTGACCAGGCCCCTGCCACCCATGATCGCCGTGCCCTCGACGGGAGGTTCCGGTTCGGAGGTTTCCCAGTTTGCCATAATAGTGGACAGGAACCGCAAGCTGAAGATGGCTATCATCTCCAAGTCGCTGGTGCCGGACATCGCCATCATCGATCCGGAAGTGCTCCAGACCAAGAGTGCCCGGCTTACCGCGGCTACCGGCATGGACGCGCTCTGCCACGCCATTGAGGCCTTCGTTTCCCTAGCCGCCACCCCGCTGACCGACATTCACGCTTTAAACGCCATCAGGCTGATCACGGGTAATCTGCGGGAATCGGTAGCGTGCCGGACCAACATGGAAGCGAAGGTCAACATGGCCATGGCCAGCATCAACGCGGCGATGGCGTTTTCCAACGCCATCCTGGGGGCGGCCCACGCCCTGACGCACCAGGTGGACGGTCTGCTGGACACGCATCACGGGGAAACGAACGCCTCGGTTCTACCCTACGTCATGGAGTTTAACCTGATCGCCTGCCCCGGCAAATTCCAAGTGATCGCTGAGGCGATGGGTGAAAACGTAACCGGTATGAGCCCGCGGCATGCGGCGGAAAAGGCTGTGGAGGCGGTCAGGCGTCTCACCGCGGACGTCGGCCTGGTCCGGGGACTGCGCGAGGTGGGACTCGCGGAGGAATCCATCCCGAGGTTGTGCAAGAATGCCATGAACGATGCCTGTTTGATTACCAACCCGCGGGACGCCGATGAAAACGACCTGGCCGGGATCTATCTCAGGGCTATGTAGGTTCTGGGAGAAAGAGACTAATTTTTGTTTTCCCCGGGTCTGAGAGGAGGGAGACCGTGTTTGACCAAAAGGCTAAACTAATCGAAAACCTGACCGGTGTAAATTCATCGAAGCTCAATTACTACGTGGAGCTGAAAAAACGCAACGAGGAGATCGTCAAGCAAAACAACCGCCTGGAGATTATCCGGCAGTTGGCCAGGGATATCAACATCGATATGTCTATCGAAGACATTATCGAGAGAGTCTACGGCCAACTCCCCCTGGTGGTTCCCTGCGATTTTCTGGGGCTGGCGATGCTGAAACGGGACAAACTGTACCTGACCGCTATGATGCCCTACAATTTCTGTATGCTCGACCCGGTCCCGGCAGATTCCTGCCTGTGGCAGTGTATCAACGCCAGGGAGACTTGCGTTTTCGACCCCGGTTCCAAATACGACTCCTTTCTCAGCAACATCGTGGCCGGACATCTCGGGGAGCACGGCTACTACCGCATCGGTTCCGACTACGACCCGTTGGCGGGTAACCCGCTCCTGTCCGGCGAGATCAGCTCTCTGGCGGTGGTACCGCTTTGCGCGAGGGGGGAGGCCAAGGGTCTCTTGATAGCGGGAAGCGTGCGCCCTTCGGCTTATGCCGGCGCGGAACTGAATTTTATCCACCAACTGGCCGACCAGCTTGCCATCTGTATTCAAAACCGGCAGCTTTACGAGCAGGTATCCCGTGCCAAAAGTCAATGGGAGGAAACCTTCCAGGCTGTTACGGAGCCGATCCTGCTGATCGACGAACGCTATGTCGTCCTCCGCTGCAATGACCGACTGCCGCCCGGCATGGGTTATAAAGGCCGCAAATCGGAAAGAGAGAAGTGCTACCACGTGCTGTGGGAAAGGGACCAGCCGTGTGACGATTGTCCGATGGATGAGGTTAGGCAGACGGGAAAGCCGGTCCACAGGAGGTTTCAGACGGATTCCGGGCTGGTGCTCGACATCTCTTATTTCCCGGTCTTCAATGAGCGGAACGCCATTACGGCAGTAACGCTGCATATGAAGGACGTTACGGAAAAAACCAAGATGGAGGCCAAACTGGTGCAGTCGGCCAAGCTGGCGGCCATCGGGGAGATGGCGGCGGGTGTGGCCCACGAACTCAACAACCCGATGACCGTTATCATCGGCACGGCCCAGATGATGCTCAGGGAAACCGGCGGTAAAGGGCCGGATGTCGAAACCTTGGAAAGTATCGCTAGCAGCGGGTTGCGGTGTAAGAAAATTATTCAGAACCTTTTGACGTTTTCCAGGCAGGATCAATGTCCTTTTGCCCCGACCGATGTGAACGAGGAGGTTGAGCGGGCCTTAAGCCTGATTCAGTACCAAGTAAAGGGTTGTAATATCGAAATAATTAAAAAACTGGATCCCGCCCTGCCCCGGATCAACGCCAACGGGCAGCAACTGGAGCAAGTAATGATCAATTTACTGCTCAACGCGCGGGACGCCCTGGAAATGGTGGAGGGCGACCGCCGCATCGGTCTGGAAACAGTGGTCCGGACCAGGGATGGACGGGATTGGGTTGTCGTAACCGTACGGGACAACGGGATAGGCATAACGCCGGACAACCTGACCCGGATATTCAATCCTTTTTATACGAGCAAGGAAGCCACTAAGGGAACGGGTTTAGGCCTTTCGGTGAGCCTGGGCATCGCCGAAAAGCACGGCGGCACCATCGAGGTGGAAAGTACGCCCGGGCAGGGCAGCGTGTTTTCCATGTACCTGCCGGTGGAGCCGGGCAACGGGTTGATCGGCCGCGATACCGGGGCACCGGCGTGAGGGCGGACGAAACGGCACTAATCATTTTCTTTGCGGTGGTGATGGTATGCCAGACGGGCGGATTCTGATCATAGACGACGAGGTGGACGTCGGCCACTTCTTTAAGCGGCTGCTCCAAAAGAAATACAGCGTGAGCGTGGCTGTAAACGGGGCCCAAGTGCAACAACTGATCAAGGACAATACGTTCGACGTGGCCATGGTCGACTTGAAACTCCCGGACACCGACGGGCTGTCTCTCCTCCGCCAGATCAAAACGGCCCAGCCCGCTTGCGAGGTCATTATCATGACCGGCTACAGTACCACCCGGACGGCGGTAAAGGCCATCCAACTGGGTGCTTACGATTATATCGAAAAGCCATTCGACGACATCGCCAAGGTCGAGGAGTTGATCGGCAGGGCCGCCTCCTACGGGAGCTGCCATGGTCAGCCGGCCGACGAGGAATGGTCGTCTGCGGCGGAAAAGGCAGGGTTCAGGGTCGGCTCATCGGCGGCCATGCGCTGGCTGGCCTCGGTCGCTTACAAGATCGCCGCGAAGGACATCAACGTGCTCATTCAGGGTGAAACCGGCACCGGCAAGGAAGTTCTCGCCAGGTTTATCCACGCCGCCAGCAACCGGGTCGGCAGTGTCTTCATTCCGGTCAACTGCGGGGCGCTGCCGGAAAACCTTCTCGAAAGCGAACTCTTCGGCCACGAAAAAGGAGCGTTTACCGGTGCCAACAACATGCGCCGCGGATTTTTTGAAATGGCCAACCACGGGACCCTTTTTCTCGACGAGATAGGGGAGGCCACCAGCGCCATTCAGGTCAAGCTCCTGCGCGTACTCGAAACGGGGGAGTTCCTGCGGATCGGCGGCGAGACGAGCATAAACGTGGACGTCCGGGTCATTGCCGCCACAAATGTCGATCTGGATCAGGCGGTGCGGGAGAAGGCCTTCCGGGAGGATCTGTTTTACCGCCTCGATGTGGTACGGCTTGACCTGCCCCCCCTGCGGGTCCATCGCGAGGATATACCCATGCTGGCGGAATATGTTTTGCAAAAAATTGACCCCTCCATGCACGTTTCGGTTGAAGCTCTTCAGATGATGAGCGCCTATTCCTGGCCGGGCAATGTGCGCGAACTGGCCAACAGTATAAGCCAGGCAGCGGCACTGTGTGACGGCCACATTATCGGGCCCGGGCAGCTCAGCAGTAAATTCCACACCTGCTGGCCGGTTCCCCCGTACGGGACCGCCGGGGCGGGATGTCCTCCAACAAGGAGTGGCCTGCCGTCCGGGGCGTATCGGCAGGAACTGCTGCCGGTTCTGGAGCAGTTGGAAAACGACCCTGGTTGGCTGGAGAGGGCGGACGGGCCGGAGCTGAACAGGTTGCTGGCCCTGTTGCGCCGGTTGGAGCCGATGGTCAGCGAAAACATGAAGGAAAAGGGCATAAGGATCGAGGCCGAGCCTCCTGCGCTGGAAGAAATCGAGGCCCGGGTCATTGCCGAGGCGCTCCGGTATTACGACGGTAATATAACCGTGGCGGCCAAAAAGCTGGGCATGGGCCGGAACACCCTGTACCGGAGGATAAAGGATTACCACCTGAAAGGGCGGTAACAGTGGCTCATGGGCTAAACACACATAGCCGGGAGGGATGCCGGTCGGTCTCCTTTCCTCCAGGTGGCGCGAAAGGGACTTAGTTCTTTTACGGCCCAGACATCTTCGTCTGGCAGCGGCGGACCCCTTGACAAGAATAAAGACCCATGCTACCATATGTAATATGGCACATATCACTTATCAATCACTCATGGACACCGAAGCGATGTTTCGTGCGCTTGCGGACCGGACGCGTCTCCGGGTGGCGAGGTTATTGTTCATCGCCGGAGAGGCAACGGTGTGTGAACTGGTGGATGCCCTTCAGGTGCCCCAGTATTCGGTGTCCCGCCACCTCTCGATTCTGAGGCATGCCGGCATCGTGAGCGACAGGCGTGAGGGGGCTTGGCGCTATTACTCCATCAATCCTAAAGCAGATAGCTTTCTAGATGAATTACTGCATCTCATCGGGGATCATCTTCAAGAGGAACTCCTTGTCAGAGACTTGGCTTTATTCAAGGATCGACTGGCTTTAAGGGTCGATGGGAAGTGCATGCTGGGAAACGACGCTTAACACGCAGCATATTCAGGGCGATGATTCTACAAGAGGAGGTGGTTAACCTGAGTGAGCTTGGGCCAAAGAGCCAACAACTGGTAGCCATCGGGGCAAGTATAGCTGCCAACTGTCAACCTTGACTGGAATGGCATTATAATTCTGCCCGTGAGGCAGGCGCAAATGATGAGGAAATTAGAGAAGCGATTGATATTGGTGAGACGATAAAGGAAACGGTGATGATGAATTCCAGGATTTCCATCGATATGCTTATAAATAGAATGGATTCCGGGAAAGAGGTGCTCCCAGGCAATAAAGATAGCAGGAATCCTGGGTAAAGGCCTTTTTTTAACGTAACATATGCAGATGTTTACACATACATACATACATACATATATATATTATAAAGCTCAGGCATGGCCACAGACGATGCCCGGTCCGGTGCCGGTAACAATATATCGTCAGAGGGGGGTTGTCCTTTTGCAGGGTTGTGAACATTGCGGGCTTATGATTAGCAATAGTTGTGTTGTTACCGGCGTAAAAATAGAACCGGAAAACAGAAAACTATACGAAGGCTGTGCTTACTTTGTCAAGCCATTATTTGAAGACGGTAAAGCCATGGACCCGGCGAGATTGTTGTTAATTGCGGAGAACGAAATACGAAGGCGTAAGTGAGGTATGGTCCAATAGTGCAAGTGTTGCACGAGGTTTTTAAAGTAATAGCACCGCACGGTAAGGAGAGGAACATATGTTTCTTGAGGATGTCAAGATAGTAAGTACTGCACCATGCGTGGTGGTTCCCGATAGGATAAGGTTCAGAGCCCGCTTTTCGGACGATATTTGCGAGGTAATGCCCTATCTTAATGCTGTTATAAAGAATGGCATTTACAATCATGAAGGGAATGTTCTCTCCTTTACCAAAGATGAGAGGCTGATTACGCTTTATCCACGGGAAGTGACAGTGGCCAAGGCACTAAATAGTGATGACGCCGGTGAGATCACCGAGTGGCTGAAAACGCTAATAAA
>DATKUX010000078.1:0-11109 GCA_035530395.1 Spirochaetia bacterium | reverse complement strand
TTCAGAAGATATTGTAGTTCGAGTTCACAAAACCACGCCGGATGCTTTCTTGATAAAAGCGTGCGAAGTTGCCAAATTGTTAAGTGGGAAACTAAAATTCGTGAGCGATGAGACCATCATTCAACAATTGATGAATGATGGAAAGCCGGTGGAATATGCGCGAGATTATGGCATAACCGGCTGCCACACCCCCACTGTCCCTGGTTTCTCTCAGGATATCCCCGGGGGGATTGTCAATCTGCCGCTAATGCTGGAGCTGGCACTGAATAACGGTGTATCCAGGTTGACTGGTGAGCAACTTGGGCCCACAACGGGCGATCCCAGGCAATTCACTTCCTATGATCAAGTATGGGGTGCCTATAAGAAACAGGTAGAAGCTCTCATACCCATTGCCCTTCTGTTTAAAAACGCTGACAAAAAACTCTTTGCCGCATATGCGCCTTCCCCGTTTCAATCTGCTCTCTATTACGGTTGTATTGAAAAGGGCCTCGACATCACCAATGGAGGAACGGCTCCCTATATCTCTCATGCCGTATCGCTCGGCGGGGCACCCAACGTCGGGGACTCGCTCGCGGCAATCAGAAAAGTTGTGTTCGAGGATAAGAAGATTTCCATGGATAGGTTAATCAATTCATTGGACGGAAATTTCGAAAGCGAAGGGGAAGTATTGCACTTACTCCAAGGTGCTCCCAAATTCGGCAACGATGATGATTATGTCGATTCCATAGTGAATGACGTCCTTATTCATGCGGCTAATGAAGCCGGCAAGATCAAGGGTATTGCCGGAGCGATATCCAATGTGGCTGCGGCGACGATAACGGCCAATATACCCCTGGGCTACATAGTAGGAGCATTGCCGGACGGACGAAGGTCCGGCGAACCTTTGTCGGAAGGCGGCATATCTCCGCACCAGGGAAGAAACCTCAGTGGGCCGACAGCGACCATGAGATCGGTGGCAAAATTGGATCACGTAAAGCTCAGTGACGGTTCTGTACTGAATATGAGATTTAACCCCGATGCCTTGAAGGATGAGTCAAAGATAAGGAAATTTGCGTTCCTTATTCGGACTTTTTGCGAAACAGGAGGCGCCCTTGTTCAATTCAATATTGTGAGCACCGATATGCTCAAGGAGGCGCAAAGACATCCTGAAAAATACAAAGACCTGCTGGTTAGAGTGGCGACGTATAGTGCTTACTTTGTCGAGCTGAGTCCGGAGCTCCAGGACGATATTATAGCCAGGATGGAATTCCAGGAAGTTTAGAATCAGGGGAACCCTTGCGGCGGAGGAAAGGATAAGGGGCATGGATAATAACAGGGGGCTCATCTTTCATGTTATTCGTGGGTCGTTCGTTGATGGCTATGGCATTAGAACCACGATCTTTCTCAAGGGTTGTCCTCTGCGCTGCGTATGGTGCTGTAATCCCGAGGGCCAGCAGGTGCATGCCGAAGTTAAATTTACCGTTTCGAAGTGTGATGGCTGTGGAAGATGTGTTCAAAGTTGTCCCGTTCAGGCCATTCAGATCGGTCGGGAACCCGGCGATAACAGAGTTACAATCGACAGGGAATTGTGTACAAATTGCGGAAGGTGTACTGAGGTATGTTACACGGGCGCCTTGGAGTGCTTCGGTAAATATTTTACCGTGGATGAGCTGTTCGATGTGGTGAAGAAGGATGAGCAGTTCTATCGGGCGTCAGGTGGCGGGGTTACCATCGGTGGTGGGGAACCAACCTATCAGCCATCCTTTACCCTGGAATTCATCAAAAAGTGCCGGGCCAACTATATCCATACCGCGCTGGATACTTGCGGGTATACGGCAACGCGTGCCGGGGTCAGGGTGCTTGAAGAAGCGGACCTGGTATTGTTCGATATTAAAGGCATGGATACGGCGGAACATGTCCGGAGTACCGGTGCAGCAAACGAAATAATCTTGCAAAACCTTAAACACCTTGATGTTATAGGTAAGCCGTTAATAATAAGGGTACCTGTAATCCCCGGCTACACAGACTCCCAGGAAGGCCTGAAATCAGTTGCTGGTTTTCTGGCCGGGCTGAAGCATGTGGAGAGAGTCGACCTTTTGGCTGTCCACGAATATGGGAAGGTCAAATACGAGCAGCTGGGCATGGAATACAAATTGAAAGTCCAACCCCTTGGACAGGAACGCCTGGGCGAGATCAAGGCACTTTTTGAGGGGCATGGGTTAAACGTTCAACTGGGCGGTTGATTGGCATAAGGGCGACACTATATCTGGGAGGCGAAGGTGATGAAGAGCGTGCCCAAATCTGTCGTAGCCATTGCCCGGGATGATGATGTCCAAGACATGGTGTCGGAGGTCTTTTCGCTCCTAGGCGGGGTTCTGCAGATGATAAGGCCCGGGTCGACCGTGGTTCTCAAACCCAATGCCGGTCATAGGGGCGGACCGGAAAGCAGCGTCAACACCAGCCCGGCGGTGGTGGCCGCCGTAATCAGGGAGGTGCGCCGGGCCAAGCCCAAAGAAATCATTGTGGCGGAAGCGGCGGCCATCGGGTGTGATACCATGGAATGCCTGGCAATGAGCGGCATCAGCCAGGCCGCGCAGGAGGCCGGGGCGGACAGGATCATCGATATAAAGCGGGACAAGGATTTGCTGGCCATTCCCATCAGGGGGGCACGGTCGGCCATGACCAAGGTTAAACTGCCCCGCTTCCTGTTGGAAGCAGACTTTATTATCGATATCCCGGTCTTTAAATCCCACGCCAGCATGGTGTTCACCAATGCCTTGAAGAACCTGAAGGGAGTTGTCCAGGACCGGGTTCATGCGGAAATGCACCAGACTGTCCTGACGGATGCCCTGCTCGATCTATGGACGGTTATCAAGGCTGATCTGGTCATCGGTGACATGGTACGTCCGGCCGAAGGTTTTGGGCCGCACACCCCCGTGCCTTTCGATTTCGGTTGTATTGTCGGCGGCCGGGATCCGGTGGCGGTGGACGCCACGGCCTGCCGCATGGTCGGACTCGATATTGATGCGGTGCCATACCTTAAGGCTGCGGCGGAGCGTGGACTGGGTGTGTGGGAGGAAGACCGGATCGAGGTGGTCGGTAAACAGATCGGCGAAGTCTATAAGAAGATGTGGTTTCCCTACCTGGACGGTTTCCATACCTGGCCGGAATATGACATCTATGCTGAGAATGCCTGCAGTAGCTGCCAGGCGCTCGTGGCCTTTTCGCTGGAAAAGATGAAGGCTTTGGGGGAATATGAAAAGAACAAGGAGGCCGTTATTGTTCTGGGCCGGAAAGACAGTTTGCCTGAAGGGGTCGAGCCCAAGAACCTTATTCTTTGCGGGACCTGCCTGGCCAAACATAGAGACAAGGGCATCTGGATCAAGGGCTGTCCGCCCGGCGAACCGTCGGTGGTTTGGGCGATAGTCGACCGGCAGGAACAGACCGGTCCACCGGACAATGTCCGGGAGCGTATGGCCGCGGAAGACGTACCCTGGATGGAATATGTGCGCCGGAAGGCCGCGGAACACAGGGGGCAAGGGTAATAACAGGATGGATAATGGATAAAGGAGGTTTGCGTCATGGGCAAGATGAGGCTGGTGGACTTGACCCATCCCTGGGGCTATGGTACGCCGATATGGCCGGCGGGAGAGGAGTTCTCCATCCAGAAAGTCCAGTACATGTCCAAGGCCAACCGGTTGACCCAGTTGTTTTTTGGTTTGTGCATGCACATCGGTACCCATTCCGATTCCCCGGCCCACGTGGTCCAGGGCGGGGCCTACACCGACGAGCTGGCGCTGGAAAACTTCTACGGGACCGCCGTCGTGGTCGACATCCCCAAGGGAAAATGGGAGATCATCACCCCGGAAGATTTGGAAAAGGCCACCCCCAGGATTGAAAAGGGCGATATAGTTATCATCCATACCGGCAGCCACCGGCACTGGGGTCACAATGACGACTATTTCATGAACGGACCGGGACTTAGTAAGGCAGCCGGGGAATGGCTGGTCCAAAAAGGCATCAAGGCCCTGGGCGTCGATATGCAGGCCCTGGACCATCCGTGCGCCACCTATATGATCGACCACGGGGTGGGCCCCTTTGTGCCCCGGTTGATCGAGGAGTACAAGAAGGAAACCGGGCGGTCCCCCAAGGAGGACCATCCCGACTGGGAGCCGGTGCACACCCTGCTCCTGTCCAACAACATCATGGGGTTCGAAAACGTCGGCGGAGATATCGAAATGGTCGTCGGCAAGCGCTGCACCATCTCGGCCTTTCCCCTGCGGTGGTACCAGGGTGACGGCTCCATGGTCCGGATGGTGGCTTTTATCGACGAAGACGAAATCAATCCCGGTGTCGGGACCAGGCAATACAAGTACGGTACGTTTTAGCCACAAGGGCCGGCCGGAGGGGCCGGCAGATACCAATACTGGGGAGGTGTCCGTTTGAGTAATTTGGCCGGCTTGTTTTCGCCGCTCCAATTCGGCCGGGTAACGGTCAAGAACCGCCTTGAGTGTTCCCCGGTGGATTCCACGCTGGGTTCCCCCGATGGTTTTGTGACCCGGGAAATGATTGAGTGGACCAGGGCCCGGGCCCGGGGGGGAGCCGGAATAGTTACCGTCGGCGACACGGGCATTGACTATGAATATGCTAAAACTCACGAGTTTGGGCTTAACCTGGGCGATGACCGGGTAATTTCCGGCCTGTTCACCCTGGTGGAAGCTGTCCACAGGTACGGCGCCAAATTGTCTATCGAACTCAATCACGGCGGTCGCATTTCCCCGCCCCGGTTCATAGGCGGCCGGGCCCCTTTGGCGCCTTCTCCCCTGCCGTCCGCCACCGAAATCCTGGTGGCCGAACTGGAAGGTAAAAAACTCGATTACGTGCCCACCGAGATGACCCAGGCGCACATCGATACAGTCGTCGGCCGCTTTGCGGACGCCGTGTATCGTTGCCAGCAGGCCGGCATGGAAATGGTTCTGATCCATGGTGGCCACGGCCACCTGTTAGCCCAGTTTGTGTCTCCTTTGACCAACAAGCGGACTGACCGTTACGGCGGCAGCCTGGCGAACCGGGCCAGACTCGCGCTGGAAGTTCTGGACGCCGTCAGGAGGAAAGTCGGTGACCGGGTTGCGCTTGAATACCGTATCAGTGCGGAAGAACTGGTGCCGGGCGGCATGACTGTAGAGGAAACCCTCGAATTTGCCAAGATGATTCAGGATAAGATCGACCTGTTGCATGTATCGGTAGGCCTGTTGGCCGAGCCTGAGACCATTCCCCGGATGATTCAGCCCACATACGTCCCACATGGTATCAACGTTCATTACGCCGAATTGTTCAAAAAACAGCTCAAGGTTCCCATTACCACCGTCGGTTCCATCACGTTTGCCATGGCACAGGACATCATAGCCGGGGGCAAAGCCGACATGGTAGCCATGGGGCGCGCGTTCATCGCCGATCCGGATGCCGCCCGGAAGGTTCAGCGGGGTGAGGTGGACAGCGTCAGGCCTTGTATCCGTTGCGATACCTGCGGCCAGTTGGTTAATCAGTCGCTGCCGATCCGCTGTGCCGTGAACCCCGTCGCCGGCCGGGAACTGGAGTTCAAAGACGCGGCCCGGCCGCTCGGCCAAAAGAAAGTCGTGGTGGCAGGCGGGGGGCCGGCCGGGATGGAAGCTGCCCGCACGGCCGCCGGGCGCGGGCATGAAGTGGTCTTATTCGAAAGGGACGTCCGGCTGGGCGGCGCGCTCATCGTCGCGGCGGCGGCGCCCTTGAAAGGGGATATGAAGGATTACCTCGATTGGGCGGTCCGCACGACCATGAATACCTCCGGGGTGACCGTCAAACTGAACACCGAGGCCACGCCCGAATCCATCAGGGCGGAGATGCCGGACGCCCTCGTCGTGGCGGTGGGGGCAACTCCCTGGCTTCCCGATCTGCCGGGGGCCGCTGGCCCTAACGTTTTTTGGGCGGGTGATGTGCTCCTGGGCAAGGTCGAGGCGGGCGACCGGGTAGTCGTGGCCGGAGCCGGGGTCACGGGATGTGAAACCGCGTTGTATCTGGCAGGCCAGGGCAAGAAAGTCACTCTGGTTGATATGTTGTCGCGGGTAGCGGAAGAGGCTACGCTGAACAACATGATCGCGTTGTCGGGTATGCTGCGAGCCCATGATGTTGCTATCAAGACCCGGGTAAAACTGGAGAGTATTACCGGCACCGGCGCGGTTATCATCGACGGGAATTGGGAGCGGACGGAAATTCCTTGTGATACCGTAGTTTTATCTTTGGGGTTCAAGCCCCGGACGGAGATGGTAAGAGCGCTCGCCGGTCTGGCTCCGGCGGTTTACGTAGTCGGCGATTGCGGCAGACAGCGGGGTAATCTGTGGCATGCGACCACCGGCGGGTTCGACGCCGCCATGGAGATCTGAGGACCGGCAAAAGGAACTGTCGTGCGGGAGGAAGGGAAGAAAGACGTGCCGACCAGGGATGCAGTGATTGTGAGCGCCGTCCGTACCGCCATTGCCAGGGAGAGGGGGGCTCTGAAAGACATTCCCCCGGAGGAATACGGTGCCCTGGTGATCGGGGAAGCGGTAAAACGGAGCGGTATCGGGGACTGGGAAACCATCGACGAGGTGATTTTCGGCAACTGCCTGGCTGACGTGGGATGCATGGCCCGGGTGGCGGCCTTGAAAGCCGGTTTGCCGCTGTCCGTACCGGGTTTGACCGTGGACCGGCAGTGCGGCTCGGGTTCCACGGCCGTCAACCTGGCTGCGGCAAGCATAATCGCCGGGGTGGGGGATATTTACGTGGCCGGTGGTACGGAGAGCATGACCAGGCAGCCCTATCTCCTGGAGAAGGCCCCCGTCGATTACCAGCGGGTGCCGCCGCGGATACTGGAACGCCGCCACCTGGCGCCCGCGGAGACCGGGGACCCACCGATGGGCATTACGGCCGAAAACGTGGCCGAACGCTGGGGGATCAGCCGGAGCCAGCAGGATGAGTTCGCTTACCTGAGCCAGCGGAAAGCGGCCGTGGCGATCAGGGAGGGGCGTTTCCAACCACAGATCGTGCCCGTGATCATACCACCCAAAAAAGGGGAGGCGTATGCATTCGATACGGACGAGCATCCGCGGTCGACCACCCCGGAGGGCCTGGCGAAACTGAAGCCTGCCTTCAAGCCGGGCGGTACCGTCACCGCCGGCAATTCCTCCGGCATCAACGACGGTGCCGGCGCACTGGTGCTTATGAGCCGGGAGGCCGCGGAGAGGCTGCAGGCTCAGCCGCTGGCCGTCGTCCGGTCCCAGGCTTGTGCCGGCGTCGATCCCAACATCATGGGCATGGGTCCCGTACCGGCCAGCCGTAAGGCCCTTGAGCGGGGCCCGGCCTGACCATCGAGGATATCGATGTCATAGAGCTGAACGAGGCCTTTGCCGCCCAGGCCATCGCCTGCTGCCGGGATCTGGGCATCGACTGGCGGGACGAGGAGAAACTCAATCCCAACGGCGGGGCCATCGCCCTGGGGCATCCAATCGCCGCTTCCCTGGCCATCCTGGTGGTCAAGGCGGTGTATGAACTCCAGAGGCGGGGTGGGCGTTATGCGCTGGTTACGGCCTGTTGCGGCGGCGGTCAGGGGGTGGCCACAATTTTGGAGCGCTGTTGACAATCAACTGGTCTTGAAAACCAGGCGTAGCACCTGCCGGGCTTTGTGGGTTCGCCGATGGTTGAGCCGGGCCGATTCGCATTTGCATCATGATCGATTCGCAAGTGTTTCGACCGGAAAGGACTACCTCCGGGTCCCTTCTCCTGGGACAGATCAATCGATACAGGGACGTATCGGCTTCCCGGATCGCGGCACCTGGGAAACGTGGCTTTAAAGGGTTGCCGGCAGGCATGGTTATTGCTGCACAAAATGAAAAATCCGAATCTTTTGTAAATTGCCGCAACCGGTTCGAGTTGTTGCCAAATTGTCCCATCAGTGGATTTAACGAAGCCAGTCGCGGTTCGGATCGCCCGGGAACTCCGGGTCTCTCGCCCAGGCTGGGGAACCAGAATATTCGCTATCGCGGAGATGAGTAACCGGATGGGAGGTGAGTCTCTTCGAGTCTGGTACGGTTGGGGATCGCGCGCCCGTCACTACCAAAAATTGTTGTTATTTTCCATAAAGGGTGTATCCCACGGCAGGTTGCCAATGGTTCATGGAGAACGGTTTAGGGACAATACTAAAGAGGTTGAAGGAGGGAAAAGCATGTCAAAGATAAGGACCAGACGGTGGCAGGGATCCGTAGCGATCGTCGTGGCTCTGCTGATGGTTGGTTCCGTGTTGCTGACGGGTTGCGGTCAGAGTACCGCTACGAACACGTCGGCGGCAACACAAACAGCTGCCCAGCGGGGTTATATTCTCATTGGTTATCCGGTGCCCGTCACCGGTAATTATGCCGTAATGGGCGAATCGGCCCAGTGGGTGGCCGACCAGGCCCTGCAGGCCATTAACAAGGACGGCGGCATCTTTATCAAATCACTGAACAAGAAGCTCCCGGTCAAGTACGATATGAAGGACACCCAGAGCAGCCCCACCATTGCCGCCCAGGTGGCCACCGAGATGATTACCAAGGACAATGTCGATCTGCTCGTGGCCGCCCAGACGCCGGATATCGTCAACCCGGTCAGCGCTATCGGCGAGCGTTACAAGGTACCGGTTCTCGGCTTCAACGCTCCCATCGAACCCTGGATGTCGGGCGGTCCGTACCACTGGTCGTTTGACGTGGCCATGCCGATCGCCGACACCGTCGGCGAAATCGATCAGGAGTTTATTGACTTATCGCCGAAAACCGGCAAGGTTGTCGGTCTGCTGTTTCCCAACGACCCCGATGGCGTCGGAGCTTCGCACATGATGGATAATGACAAAACCCTCACCGGGGCGGGCATCAAGATAGTCGATCCCGGCCGGTTCCCCGACGATACGAACGATTTCACTTCCCTGATCAACACCTTCAAGCAGAACAAAGTAGAAATGATAACCGGTACCTTGCCGACCAATACGTTCGCCACCTTCTGGCGGCAGGCCAAGCAACAGGGGTATTACCCGGCCTTCGTGGATGTAGGTAAAGCGGTCGATTACCCCAGCGGCGTGACCGCCCTCGGCGGAACCCTCGCCAACTACGTGTCGGCGTCCATCACCTGGAGTCCCGACTGGCCGTTCAAGTCGTCCCTCACCGGACAAACCGCCCAGCAACTGGGCGACGCGTACACGCAGGCGACCAGCAAGCCACCCACCGCAGCCTTGGGGTTCTATGAGGCCGGCTGGGAGGTCGTCAACGATGTACTGACCCGGGCCCAGGACCTGGACCCCAACACGATCCGCGACGCCATCATTGCCACCAACCTGAATACCGTCCTGGCCCCGGTCAAGTTCAATGCGGAGCAGTGGTCGAGGACTCCCGTACTCCAGGCCCAATGGGTATACCAGGGGGCAGGCGGCGGCAGCTTCCCATGGAAGTGGGTTGCGTTCTACGCGGATCCTAATTTCCCGCAGATACCGGCCACAGCCAAGCTGGTCGTTCCGATTCCCCACTAACGGTCGCTACCGGCGGAGTATTTTCTTTCCCAGGGGGGGCCGTCCGGCCCCGTCCCGGGGAGGAAATGAAAACAGGTGACGTAACATGCAGGATCTATTGACAGCGGTTGACCTGACCATATCGTTCGGCCGGTTCAAGGCGGTGAATGCGCTGTCTTTCGAACTCCGGGAGGGCGAGATCCTGGGGGTGATAGGCCCCAACGGGGCCGGCAAGAGCACGCTCATGAACGCCTTGTCGGGCGTCTTGAAGCTCGAATCCGGACGCATCCACCTCAAGGGCAGGGATATAACGCATTTGTCGCCCGCTCAGAAGTGCGGCCTGGGCATCGGCCGGACCTACCAGATTCCCAGGCCGTTTGTCAACATGACCGTTTTTGAAAACGTGCTGGTGGGCGGTGTGCATGGGGCGTTGATGCGGGAAAGGGAGGCCCGGAAAAGAACCCTGGAAATATTGGCCCTGGTCGGGCTGTGGGAGAAGAGGGATCTGCGGGCGGGGAGGCTGGACCTCCTGGACCGGAAGGCGCTGGAAGTGGCGCGGGCCCTTGCCACCAACCCGTCGGTTCTCCTCCTGGACGAAGTGGCCGCCGGCCTCACCGAGAGAGAAATGGAGAAGATTATAGCCGACATAAAGGCCGTCCGGGAAAGAGGGGTCACGATCATCTGGATCGAGCACGTCCTCCAGATGATGCTGGAAGGGGTGGACAGGATAATGTGCATGGCCATGGGACAGAAGATCATGTGCGGTGAGCCGAGGGAAACGATAGAAAGCCCGGAAGTGCAGCAGTGTTATTTAGGGGTTGAAGAGAATTGACTACCGATAACGCTATTCTGACGGTCAGGGACCTGGATGTTCACTACGGCGATTTTCATGTCCTGCGCTCACTGTCCCTGGATATTGCCGAACAATCCGTGGTATCCATTATGGGGGCGAACGGGGCGGGCAAATCGACGCTGTTGAAGGCTTTAGCGGGTGTGCTGAGGCCGACGGCTGGGGCGGTACGCTTTGCGGGGCGCGATATCAGCGGGTTGGCGGCCCATGACATCGTCTCGGCCGGCATCTCCATGGTGCCGGAAGGGGCGAGGATTTTTTCCCGGCTGACCGTGCTGGAGAATTTGATCATCGGCTCCTATGTGGGGCGGGCCCGGCGCGAAAGATCCAAGGTTCTCCAAAAAGTTTACGAACTGTTCCCTGTTTTGGGCGAGAGGTCGAACCAGTTGGCCAACTCCCTCAGCGGGGGCGAACGGCAGATGCTGGCCATCGGCAGGTCGCTCATGTCCAGGCCGCAGCTGATTTTTTTCGATGAGACGTACCTGGGGTTGGCGCCGCTGGTGGTCAAGGATATTTATCAGCGGATCAAACAGATCAACCAGGAGGGAGTCACGGTAGTACTGGTGGATCAGGACTTCAGGAGAAGTCTGAGGAACTCCGATTTCAGTTACATACTACTCGAAGGAAGAGTCGTGTTAGCGGGAAAATCGCGGGAGTTAGCCGAGGAAGACGTGCGGAAGGCCTACTTTGGCATTTAGGGGTACGGCGGATGTCGTGGTAGTTGGGGGGGCGGATA
>DATKUX010000077.1:0-37626 GCA_035530395.1 Spirochaetia bacterium | reverse complement strand
CCGAGCCCCAGCAGGGCGTTGGCAAAGCGGTCAACCGCGCTCCGGAAACCGGCGTGCGTCATCACCGACCCGTCTTCACTGCAGACCACCGCCGGCGACGTGGGAATCCTCCTGGCGTTCTCGTCCAAAATGCTGGAAAGGTTCAAATGTTAATCCTCCCTTTGTCCGCCCCCGGTATGGAAAATGGTTGGCCTACCGGACACTTTGAGA
Organism: Spirochaetia bacterium; assembly: GCA_035530395.1. GTDB lineage: Bacteria > Bacillota > Desulfotomaculia > Desulfotomaculales > JAJYZD01 > JAJYZD01. The sequence continues at coordinate 37,416 of DATKUX010000077.1, read as the reverse complement.
AAATTCTAGATTTTCGGGCCGCCCGAGTCAATCGCTCCAAAGGATGATAACGGAATTAAGCCCATGGGCTCACCCGTGGGCTGAAAGCGCCGTAAGTTTTCTGCTGGTAGAAGCCCCGTGCCTTGGGCCCCCTTGGCGGAAGGACGCTTAACGCCCCTGGTAGAAATGCTGGAGGTCTCTGGTCAGCGTGTCTATAATGCCGCCCGCCCTTTGACTCTGGGACGGATTGGATACCTGCAGCCCCTGGCCGGAGCGCAAAGCAAGGCTGGTCCTGAAAAGCCCCCATAGCTGGCTGGTCAGCACCGCCACCAGGGCCAGCAGGAAGAGTATCCGCACAGCGGTCATGACGCGCTGCCGCAGCCGGTCAATCAATACCACGAACATGCCCTATCCACCCCCATCGGCCTGTCATAGGCCTTCTCAGGGCCATTGATATGCGGGACAGGGACAGCTTATGCCTGCAGGTGACCGGCGGCCAGGACGGCCGCTGCGCCCGCGGCCTGAAAAAAGAAGGGGTCCTGCGCCGGGGCCCGGCCCATGGTACGATAGTCCAGCCGGTAGCAACCCATGGCTCTGGTCACCGCGTCCGTCCGGACCAACTGCACCCGGTGCTTACGCAGAAGCCCGGCCTTTTTCAACTGGGACAACACGACCTTCCGGCAAGGAGCGGGCAGACAGGGCAAGGCCACCAGGGCAGCAGTCCGGGCAATTTCACCCAGGGCAGTCAGGCTGTGGTGGCTGACCCCCCGGTGGCGGAACCGGGGATCGGCAAAGCTTAGACGCAACTGGGCAACAGGCAGACCGCCCAGGAGGTTGACCGCGTCGACCAGTTGACCCTGCTCCAGGGCGGTATGTCCATACTTGGTGCCGGTGCCCACCAGGCCGGGCCCCATTGCCGCAATAACGGCATCCGCCCCCAGTACCGCGCGGGCGGCGAGGAGACCGCTGTACACGTTGACCGCCTCCAGGTCGCCGCCGAAGGCGTGGCCGCAGGTAACGGTTCCTGCCACCAGTCCCTGCCGGCGCAAGTCCGCCACCGTTTCGGAAAACCACAGCGGCAGGGCCGCCGCGTCGGTCATCAGGTAGACCAGCCGCACCCTTCCCCCGGTGAGATAGTGCAGGGTGGCCGCCGCCGGAGCGACCATGCTGTGCACCGAACCGATTATGACCGGTATGCCGTCCAGGCCGGTCGCCTCCCGGTACTGCCCGGCTCTGGGGTGGGCCTCTTCCTCGACGGCCAGAACCCTAAGCTGCGCCGGAGTGTAGCGAAGCTTCATGATGTGCCCGGGGCCGGGCGGATCGGACCCGCTTGGACCAGGCTTGACCAGCTTGGGCGAGGGACCGGTTGCCGCGCCGGGCCAGACCGCTTGCACAAAGTGATAGCCACCCGTACCCAGTCCGAGGTGAACGGCCCCCGTATTCAGGAGCACGGCGTCTCCGGGATGCGCCGGACCGGTGAGGGCCGGATAGTTAATGGCCTGAGCGAAGGCGCCGTCCACCCGGACCAGGAGTTTTTCCAGACCCGGTCCCGTTCCGGTGACGGATAGAACCCGGCCGGTACGCCTCCGGATCAAAGGCCGTCCCCCGGAAGCAGGACAGCCTGCGCGGCGATCTGCACCAGGATGCGGGCCACCGTTACCAGGTCGGCCACCCGGATGTGCTCCTCCGTAGTATGTACCTTACGCATACCGATGCCCAGGTTTGCCGTGGCAATCCCCCGGCCGTTGAAAATGTTGGCGTCGCTACCGCCGCCGGAGGAGACCAGGCTGGTTGAGAGACCCAGCTCCTTTATGGCCCGGGTGGCTATTTGAACCGGGATGCTGTCCTCACCCAGATGAAAATCCGGGTAGAGCAACGAAACCTCCTTCTCCAGAACGGCCCCCATCGCCTTGCTGGCCGCTTCCATGGCCTCGACCATATGGCGGCTCTGGCGCTGCCGCTTCTCCCGGTCCAGACTGCGCGCCTCGCCTTCCACGCGGACGCTCTCCGGCACGATGTTGGTGGCCTGGCCGCCGGCGATTATCCCGATGTTGGCCGTGGTTTGAGCATCGAGGCGGCCCAGTTGCATGGCCGCGAGGCCCCGCGCGGCCACCTGGATGGCATTGATTCCCTCTTCAGGGCTGATGCCGGCGTGGGCGGCGCGGCCTCTGACCGTAAAGACCAGCTTCTCCTGGGAGGGAGCACGGGTGACGATGGTCCCGGGCGACCCCTCCGAGTCCAGGGTGAAGCCGTACCGCGCCGTCAAAAGAGAGGGATCCAACAGACCGGCCCCCCGCAGGCCGCCCTCCTCCCAGATAGTGAAGACAATCTCCAGCGCGGGATGGGGCAGCCCGTTCTCGCGCAGCACCGCGAGCATTTCCAGGATAGCGGCAATCCCAGCCTTGTCGTCACCCCCCAAAACGGTGTCGCCGCTGGATCGCACCACCCCGTCCGCTACGATGGGCCTCACCCCGCAGCAGGGCCCCACGGTATCCATGTGGGCGGCCAGCAGTAGCGGCGGCCCGCTGCCGGGCACCCGGACGATCAGGTTGCCGGCCGTTCCCCCGGCCCGCTGCCCGGCGTCGTCCTCCTGGACGGCCAGTCCCGCAGCCGTGAGCCGTCCGGTCAGGAAGTCGGCCAACTGCCTCTCCCCGCCCGACGGGCTTGCCACCTCCACCAATTGGATAAAGCATTCCAAGAGCCTGTTTTCGTTAATCAAGGAAAAATCACCCCGGTCCTAATCATAGTCCTGCCGTCCCCACCGGTCAAGCGCGGCCAGCAGCCTTTGGCCGGCAATACGTTCGGACAGGGACCGTCTCTCGGCCAACAGGTGTAATAGGAGTAATACGGCCAAGGCCGCCTGCCGGCCGGCAACCGGCAAGGAGGTGGTTATGGCCAGGCCCAGGACGGCTCCCAGGGCATTGGCCCCAGTGTCGCCCAGCATGGCCCGCCGCCGCAGGTCGGCGGGCAGGTAAGCCAGCGCGGCACCCACGAGCAGGGCCAGCCAGGGAGGGCCGTGCCCGGCAAACAGGAACGGCAGGGAGGCCAGAATAAAGGCCTTGCCGGCCCGCCCGGGGCGGGTATCCATCAAGTTGGCGGCGTTGGCCGCCAGGGCCACCACCAGAGCGTCGACAACTACGGCCGGGAATGGTGGCCCTTTAACCGCCAGGGCCGCCAGGCAGATAGCCAGCCATATCTTGATCAGGCCGGTGGACAACTCTCCCCGTACCAGGGCCCGCCAGTGACCCCGCACACCCCGCACACCCGGGGAACCAAGAAAATCGTCAACCAGGCCCAGGCACGAAAATCCGGCCAAGACCAGAGCAAATTGCGCCGGGTTGGTGTCGTCCGGTAAGAACAGGGCCCCGGCCAACCCGACCAGGGTAAAGACCAGACCGGCCGGCATCGGCGTCAGATGGCCGTGGTAGTTACGGACCAGACCACCGTGGCTGGTCAGCAGGGAAATCAGGCCGGGCAGCAGGAACCGGGTCAGAAAGTAGCCCAGCGCACCCGGCAACATGGCAGGAGACAAGCCCGCATCCCCTCACTTCGGCCCCGCGATTTTCCACCGGAGGGCCGGACCACACCGGCGGACGATAACCAGTAGGACACCGCAAAACTGGCCGCCCCGGTGGATAAAACCGGCCAGGGAACGGCCCAGGGAGCGATGAGTCATATCCACCGGCACTTCCACCACGGCCAGCCCCCGCAGAAAGGCATCAATATTCATGCCCATCTCGGCACCCCAGCCTCCGGCCAGCGGCTGCAGGTGCTCAAAAGCCCCCCTGGTCAGAGCCCGCTGACCGCAGAGCGGGGATACCAGGGACCGGCCCGTCAGGAAACGCAGACCCCAGCGGGCCAGTCCCACCACGAGGCCAAAGCCGCCCCGGCCTTTACGCCCGGGCCAGGCTCCCACCACGACGTCCGCATCGCCCCGCACCAGCGGTTCCAAAAGCCTGACAGCCCCCGCAGCCGTATCCCCCAAATCGGCGTCTAAAAAAAGCAGGCATTTGCCGAGAGCCGCCCGGGCGCCGGTCTGGAGAGCATCCCCCTTGCCCCGCGGTCGGGCATGACACAAAACCCGGGCGCCGGCTTGCCGGCTCGCCGGGGCGGTACAGTCCGTAGAACCGTCATCCACCACGATGATTTCCCCTACCCCGGGCAGGCCGGCCGCCGCCAACACCGTCCGGACCACGGCCTTTTCCTCGTTGCGGGCCGGAATGACCACGCTTACGTCCATTTTATCCCGGGCCTTCCAGCGTCATGACCACGATCCTAACCCGCGACCCGGGAACGCAGTTGCAACAGGAGCAGATGCCAAAAATGACGGACCGGCGCCACCAATCCGGCTGGATAACCGGCCGGAGCACCGGTTCGCACCGTCTGCCTAAAGTCTTTGCGCGGCGACGAGAGCTTATGCAGCCCCTGCGCATCAATCAGGACATGGCCCAGCTTCAGGCGCACCAGCAAGGTACTGGCCATCCCGGCACGGCCCTTTTCCAAAAAGTCCAGCGGTGTCGAGTGCGAACCCACCAGCACAACCGGTGCCGCTCCAGCGGAGTGAGCCAGCAAGAGGGCGGCATCTTCACTGGTACCGGGGCAGGCGAAAACAGCGGGCGTAAGGCCCAACTCTTGAAGACGGCCCCCCCCCGGAGCCCGGCCGTCCGGATAGCCATGCACCAGGAGACGGCAACCGGCCAACAGGCCCCGATCGCTGACACTGTCCATGTCGCCGAAGATGAGGTCCGGTTGCAAACCAAGTTCCAGAAGAAGGTCGGCTGCGCCGTCAACGGCGATCAAGGCCGGCCGGTTGACCCTTATGTAGGGGACAAGCGCTGCCAGATCCTCCCGGTACCCGCGGCCCCGAACCACCACGACAGCCGGCCTTCCGGCCAGCCGCACGGCTATGGGGGGCGGCTCCACGCGGTCCATGATTGCCTTCATTTCTAACAAGGCATGGTGAATAGTATTGTCGACAAAACCGTTCAGGACACCGGCAAAGCGTTGGTTAGCCACGGTCAGACGCTCTTCCAGCAGCGCGGCGTGTGGACGTTCCCCGCAGGCCAAAGGAATACCGCCCCGGTAAACGGTTCGTCCCGCTATGATCAACTCATCCCCTTCGCGCACCAAATCCAAGATGGCGCTGCCGACGTTGTCGATCAGGGGGATGCCTTTTCGCAAAAGAAAGATTGCTCCTTCGCCCGGAAACGTACCGGTAAAAGAGCAATCCGCGTTTACCACCGCACGCGCGCCGGCTTCCACCAGCTGCCGCGCCGCCAGACTGTCGAGGTCCTGATGACTGATTACCGCAATTTCCCCGCTCTCCAGGCGCCAGAGTAGTCTTTTGGTGCACCGGTCTACTCTGGCCTTTCCCTTGACGGCCAAGGTGCATGCTCCTTTGGAGCCCGGCGGCTAACTCACCTTTGCTTCGATGCGCAGCTTGTCCGCCACCATGGCAATGAATTCCGAATTGGTGGGTTTTCCCCTTTCCAGATTGATAGTATAGCCAAAAAACTTGGTCATCATGTCGACGTTTCCCCTATCCCAGGCCAGCTCAATGGCATGCCGTATGGCCCTCTCCACCCGGCTGGGCGTGGTCTGATATTTCATGGCAATCATAGGGTAGAGTTCCTTGGTGACGGCGCCCAATAGTGTAACTTCGTCCACTACCATCAGGATGGCGTCCCGCAGGTAATTGTACCCCTTGATGTGGGCCGGCACACCCATCTCGTGAATGAGGTTGGTAACGGCCACATCGAGGTTCTTCGGCTTTACCCCGGTGATATATTGGGCCACCGACATCCCGTCCGCTAGTTGACGGATCCGGCTGGCCAGGACGGTGAAGTCGAAGGGCTTGAGTATGTAGTAGTCGGCACCCAGTTCCACCGCCCTCTGGGTTACGGTCTCCTGCCCGAAAGCGGTAAGCATGATGACCTTGGGCCGGGGCAAGCCGGACATAACCAGCTTCTCGAGCACCCCGATGCCGTCCAGATGCGGCATAATTATGTCAAGGACCAGAACGTCAGGGCCCTGCTCCCTGATCATTTCCAGCGCGTCCAAACCGTTGTATGCCGTACCACAGAGGCTGAGACCGTCTTGGTGGGAGAAAAACTCCCTCAAGAGTTCACAAAATTCCCGGTTGTCATCAGCAATTAAAACTTTGATCACTCGCTTAGCCATCTTATCTACCCCTTATCTATATTGTCCACTAGAGTTTTCGCCACAAAAAAGGAAACTCCTTCTAATTACACGGGAGTCAAAATAGTGAAAGGGTCGGCGCAACTCTCCCAAAATTGCTGGAACATGCTCTGTCGCATCCATGGAGCCGCCCGGAAAAAAATACAAAAAAAGCTGGCCGATTGGAGCATCCACTCGGCCAGCACTCCGAAACCACGGGTGGGATCATGGAGAAAAACGTGGGAAACCGCTCCGGCCAATCGCCCGTCCTGTACGATAGGACTGCCGCTCATCCCCTGCACGATGCCGCCCGCCAGTGACAGGAGACGCGGATCGGTTATTCTCAGGCCCAGGCCCCGGCCACTGGAGCCCGCCCCCGGGTGAACCCAGAGAATCTCAGCGGCAAAGCGCTCAACTTTTTGCCCGTGCACGACCGTGAGTACCTCACAAGGCCCGGCATGCACCTGAGATGCCAGCGCCACCGGCAACGGCGCCCCCAAAACATCGGGCAGACGGCCCAAATGGCCGAATATACCGTAGCGGTTACTTCCTTCTATATTACCCAACTTTGCTTTATGGGATAGGAACAGACCGACCTTTTCCCCCGGCCGCCCTTTTTGGCCGGCTACTATGCCCTCGATACTGGTTTCCAGAAGCCACCCGCTATCCACACCGGCCAAACTCTCTCCGTCGGCGGTGAGCGGATGACCGACAGCCGCGTAACGGTGGGTTTTGGCATCGAAGAAGGTAAGGGTACCGATTCCCGCCGCCCCGTCCCGCAGGACCAGGCCGACCCTGTACCGGGAGGTGGATTGGCAGCGCACCGGTTTAACGACGGCCTTCACCACCCTCTTCCCCCGCTGCAGTTCCAGTCTGACCTCTGCACCCTGACTGCCGCTACGGTCGATCAGGGCTATGGCCGTTTTCAGGTCCTGTACCCTTTCACTGTTTACTGAGAGGAGAATGTCACCGGGCGTTATACCGGCCTCGGCTGCCGGGCAAACATAGCGACCGCTGTCTTCGCGCAAAGGGGCGTAGCCGCTCACGGCCAGACGGCCGGTTTTCCAAAGGACACCGATCGAATCTCCACCCGGATAAACCTGGACCGGTTCCACCGCCTCCACCATCATCTCCCGGACCGGTACGCCGAACACGCTCATCTGGACCGTGTAGCGCCCCGGGTGGTCAATACGGGGTGGATCCGGTGACGAATGCCATCTCTCAACGCTCCCCGCTTCCCGCCACCGGTAAATTACGTGATGGAACCATGGCAGGCTCGCCAAACCGGTCTGGCCCGCCGCGAGACGAAGGTCAGGCACCTTAGCCGCTCCGGGGTCATATCCGACCACCGAGCCGGCCGCCAGAAACAGGGCCAGGAACAGGCCCGCCAATACTTTCTTAACCAATTTCCTGGCAATCAACCCCCCTCGAAAAATATACCGCGAACTTTTTAAAAACTTGATTGGCCTTGTAAACTGGAGCATTATTAAGATACCCAGACAAAAGTCCGCGTATCCTGCAAAGATGTTGGAGTTTCTGTCAATTACAAATCTTAAGGGCGGAAATCATTTGATTTTCTTCCTTTGCCTAAAATGGTGGTGGAATTTGCCTGGAAATAATGAAAAGCCGTCACGCACTTGGACGACCGCAATAAGGCCACCGCTTTAAGCTTGTTTCAAAAGGAAAAATGGCCATTAAACGACGAAGGAACAGATACGTTCGCGGTCAAGAAACACCAGATGGGCGGTATCGATTACCTCGCTGACGATGATAATTCTTACAACGTCAGAAGTTTACCGTAGGATCGTCACTCTCTTTGGCCGGAAGCCGACGTCCCTGCACCCTAGCAGTGCTCTTCGCTCTTAGCCCTATTTCTGGCCAAGACAACCGAAACTGCTCCTGCCAGGACCAGCAATCCTCCTCCGATCTGACTAAAAGTCATTTGTTCATTCAACAAAATCGCAGAAGCCATAATGCTGACAACTGGTTCTAACATGCTGATGATCGAAGCTCTTGTGGGTCCCGTGGTATTCATCCCCGTCAAAAAGCTGAAAATAGCCAGGGACGTGGAGAAAAAGGCCACTCCGAAAGCCGGCAACCAACCACTGGTGGCAAATCGAAATTGAAGCGTACCGGTCAAAGCTCCAGAGACAAGAAACGATAGGGAAGCGAATAGAACCACAAAGGAACTGGTTACAATTGGAGGCGTCTGCAAGGCCACCCGGCTAGCAATAACAATATAAAGCGAGTATACTACCGCTGCACCGATAGCATACAATACCCCGGCCAAGCTCACACTACCACTCGGACGACCGACCACCAGGACTATCCCGAGCAGGGAAAGGACGATCGAGAAAACGACGCTTTTCGATGGCCTTTCCCTGTTGACAAAGGAAGAAAGAATCGCCACGAAAACTGGATATAGATCGAGCAATAGCACCGCCAAGGGAACCGGCACATATTTAACGGAGGAGAAATAGAAAAATGATTGCAACGTATAAAGGACTCCCCCCAGTAACAGGAGAAGGGCAATTTGCTTCCTTGTTAAGCCCCATTGCTTATTCTTAACGAACAAATATCCGAACAAAATTACGGCAGCAAAGGCAAAGCGCAGAAAAAGGAGGGTGGGCACGTTCAGCCCGCTCTCATACGCATACGAGGCAAAAATCGGCATTAAGCCAAACCCGGCAGCAGACAGTAGAACGAGTAGAATTCCTCTACTAATGCTGTTCATCCCCCGACCTCCATCGACCGTGGCAGCATGGTAAAAATGCTGACTGGCCTTTCGGCTAAAGCTCTTTGACCTTGCCCGGACAAATATACCGGTAGGGCGCCGGACCAATCCGGCGCCCTACCGACATCCCACCAAGACAGTGAAACCAGGCCCCCGCCTTCATGGGGCGGTGAGCCCGTGTCCACCGGGTCCTAATTCAGTTGACCTTCTTCTCCCGGCCGGCCCATTCCTTGTTCCGCAAAACGTATTTCATAATTTTGCCCGTGGAGGTTTTGGGCAGTTCGCCGAACTCCACGGCTTTAGGCACCTTAAAGCGGGCTATGCGCTCCCGGCAGAAATTGATGATGTCTTCCGCCTTTGGAGTGGTGCCGGCCTTGGGCACCACGAAAGCCTTGGCCACCTCGCCCCATTTTTCGTCCGGCACGGCTATAACGGCCACTTCCAGCACGTCGGGATGCTGGTAAATGCAGTTTTCCACTTCCACCGTGGAAATGTTTTCGCCGCCGCTGATAATGATATCCTTCATCCGGTCCTTGATTTCAATGTAGCCGTTGGGATGGGTCACGGCCAGGTCACCGCTGTGGAACCAGCCGCCTTTGAAGGCTTTGTCCGTATCCTCCGGCTGTTTGTAATAGCCCAGCATGACGTTGTTGCCCCGCATGACTATCTCGCCGATGGTCCGCCCGTCGTGAGGCACTTCCTCCATGCTCTGTGGATCGACCACCTGGGCGAATTCAGCCGTGATATACGCCATGCCCTGCCTGGCCTTGATGGTCACCCTCTCATCCACGGCAAGCTCGTTCCACTCACTGTGCCACTCACAGATGGTATGCGGACCGTAAACCTCGGTCAGTCCGTATACCTGCGTCACCTCGGCCCCCAGAGCTTCCATGTTCTTGATCACCGTCGGGGCAGGCGGAGCACCAGCCGTAATCACCTTCAGCTGCGTCTTCATCTCGAACTCCCTGGCCTTCGGGAAGTTGGCCATGGACACCAAAACGGTGGGGGCCGCACAGAGGTGGGTAATACCCTCCTCCTGCATCAAACGGTAAATCTCCTCGGGTATCACCCGCCGCAGACAGACGTGGGTGCCCGCCACAGCAGTTACTGCCCAGGTAAAGCACCAGCCGTTGCAGTGAAACATGGGCAGGGTCCAGAGATAGACCGAGTTGGAGTCCATCTTGTGCTCCAGGGCCTCGCCGAGGGCATTTAAATACGCTCCCCGGTGGTGATACATGACCCCCTTAGGCAGTCCGGTGGTCCCGCTGGTATAGTTGACGGTCATGTTCTCCATTTCGTCTTCGATGGCTCCGGGAATCGGATCGGGCGAACCGCCGGCGAGGAATTCCTCGTATTCGGGACCCTCAACGGACCCGCCGCCGTCAATGTCCCGGATGTTGACCACCATCCGCACACCGGTCAGTTGATCCCGGATGCCGGCTACCAGGGGGGCAAACTCGCTGTCGACGAAGACTATCTTGGAGTCGGAATGATTGAGGATATAGGCGATCTCCCCAGGGGCCAGGCGTATGTTGACGCTCACCAGGACCGCTCCCAGCAGGGGCACCCCATAGTGCGCCTCCAGCATGGGCGGTATGTTCGGACAGATGAAGGCCACCTTGTCCCCCCGGTTGATGCCTTCCTTGCGCAGGGCGCTGGCCAGGCGGTTCACCCGGGCATAAAACTCGCTGTATGAATAGCGCTTGTCCCGGTTCACCACCGCTATCTTGTCAGGAAAGACTGCGGCGCTACGCCGCAGAAAGCTCAAAGGACTCAGGGGCTCGTAGAAGGTCGTGGACTTGTGGCTCATCAGGTCACGTCCCCTTTCAAATAAATATGTGCTCCGAACGGGCGATCGTTGAATGGTGAATTCTCCGTTAAACAAAAAAATCCTGCCCTAAAAACAACGCACCCGCCTTCTCGGGCGGGTGCCGCTCACACGGTCACGTTTTCAGTTCTTTCTTGATCTTCTCGTATTCCTCGCGGGTTATTTCCCCCTTGGCGTAGCGGACCTTGAGGATATTCAGAGGATCCTCCGTTTGAGAAGTCCCCGGCGTTCCCTGCCACGTCTTGAAGCCGCGGAACAGGAGCCAGACCACCAACACCACGATGGCCAGGGGGATAAGCATGCCCCCAAACATAAGCAACCACCAACCTATGCCAAAGTTGCCACCGTATCCGAAATAAGCCCATGGAAACATATTACTCACCCCCAAGCTAATGTTAAGCCGGCAGTATGGCGCCTAGTCACCATTGTTTAACGGTTTTACCACAATATTTACCCGGTTTTGGCGGCTGCCCTCAGCGCCAGCGCGTGGTCGCGGGCCGCCGTTCCCCCGTCGCGCCCGCCCAGCATCCGGGTCAGTTCCACGACCCGCTGGCCCTCGTCCAAAACCAGGGCCAGGGTACGGGTGCGCCCGGCATGTTCCTCCTTGTGCACCTGAACGTGGCTGTCGGCCCTACTGGCCACCTGGGCGGCATGGGTAACCACAATAACCTGGCAGGCAAGGGCCAGAGCGGCCAGACTGTCGGCCACCGCTGTCAGGGCCCGCCCGCCGATGCCGGCATCGACCTCGTCGAAAATCAGGCTGGGCGTTTCGTCGGCGTCGGCCAAAACCGTCTTCAAGGCCAGCATGATCCGGGAAAGCTCCCCCCCGGATGCGATGCGGTTTAACGAACGCAGGGGCTCTCCAGGGTTGGGCGCAATAAGGAAGTCCACCGCGTCCAAGCCGCGGGGGCCGGCAGGGACCTCCGTAAAATCCACCTTGAAGACCACTTTCGCCATTTCCAGGGCCCACAGGCGACCGGTAACCTCATTCTCCAGACCAACAGCCGCCTCGCGTCTCAGCCTGCTCACGGTGGCTGCCGTTGTCTCAAATTCCCGGCGCAGCTTCTCCTCCCGCCGGGCTGCTTCTTCCCGGCCGGTCAGCATCTCCCGCAGGGACGACAATTCCCCGCGCGCGTCTTGCGCCTGCGCCACCAAGGCGTCGCCGTCATGCCCGTAACGCCGGCGCAACCGGGTATAAAGATCCAGTCTCTCCTCTATCATGGCCAGGCGCCCCGGATCAAATTCCAGATGATCCCGCAGGGAGGCCAGTTCCAGGGCCGTTTCCTCAATCAGGCAGAGCGCTTCGGCCATGGCCTCCTTGAGAGGCACGACCCGCACGTCAAGACCGGCCAGGGCACCCAGATCGTTTACCACGCGCCCAACCAAGTCGGTGACGGCTGGACTATGCAGACCGTCCCCGTATAAAACCTGGCAGGAACCAAAAAGCAGGGAGGCGATCTTCTCCCGGCTGCCCAGGTAAAGCCGCTCCGCTTCCAACTCTTTTTCCTCGCCGATTTGGGGCGCCAGCCGGTCCACGTCCGCCAGGAATTGCTCCAATTCGGCCATCCGCTCTTGCGTATCCTTTTCCTCCGCCGTCAGGCGGGTCAAGGCCGCTGCCGCCTCCTGCCATCCGGCGAAAGCCTGCCGCAGAGCGGCCACCCGCTCGCCCAGGACCGGGCCGCCAAAACGGTCGCACAGATGCAGCCGCTTTTCGGCTACCGCCAGGTGGTGCTGTTCATGCTGCCCATGCATGTCCACCAAAACCCGGCCGGCCTCCCTGTAAAGGGCCAGAGGAACCATCTGGCCGTTGAGCCGGCAGACGTTGCGGCCGTTTCTGGCCAGTTCCCGCTGCAGGAGAAGGTCGTCCTCCTCCATTTCCACCCCGGCCTCGCGTAAGCGTTCGGCCACGCCGCCCAGGCCGCTGAAAAAGGCGCTGACCGAGCCCTTTTCCTCCCCGGTGCGGATGACCTCCGCACTGGCCCGGCCGCCCAGAGCCAAATCCAGCGCCTCAATGATGATTGACTTGCCGGCACCCGTTTCGCCGGTAAGAACGTTCAGCCCCGGCGACAAGGAGATCGTGACCTGTTCAACCAGACCCACGTTCCTGATATGTAATTCAGCGAGCATTTGTAGTGCAGCCCACCTTCCGGATCCGGATCACCCGGCTGGGGGCCGGGTGCGAAATCTGCCTACCTGAATTGTATCCGTTCTGTTTTTGGGGGTCAAGCACAGACGGCGCCGGGATGGGACAGCCTGCTCTGCCTTGTCTTGGCGGGAACCGGCCCGCTCCCAGCCAATCGCTGGAATAGAGGAATTCCTTCTGTCCTCTCGAAGTAAGGCAAAGCCGGGCGGGCATGCTTTGCCTTATGCGGGCCGGGGCGCCCGGGAGCATCCACTTGCGGTTGGTCGCAACGCCGCCGCTTCGCCGCCCCCCCGGAAGATGTTTCCCCCCCCTGATAGAAAAGACTTTGGACGTGTAATAACCTGACTTTCCCCATCGACCGGGATTATGCTGTGCGGCCCAATGGCCGGGTGAGGTGGGTAACCAAAAATGATCAGGGAAAAGATCCTGGAACTGTTGGCGGAGATTTGTGATACGGATGAAGTTATCCGCAACCCCAACGTAGACCTGTTTGATACAGGCCTCTTGGATTCATTTGGCACAGTCCAGCTCCTGGCCGCTGTTTCCGGACAACTAAATGTCGATGTTGCGCCTACCGAAATCTCCCGGGAAATATGGGATACTCCTAATAAGATTATCGCTTACCTGGAGGAGCGCATCGGCTGATGATTTCCAAGCGCCTGATACCCGTTTTGGCAGCCCTTATCCTATTCTCTTTTACAACTTACTTTATGGGCCCTTTGACTCAATCCCTGCTTGACTCATTTTGGCTCCGGCCCGGGGTCGCCGAAACCATCGGCCTACTTCCGCAGGTGCAAATCACCCAGAGTTCTACCGTCCAGCATCAAGCGATGTTGTCGCGGGACATCCTCCCCCTCTTCGGTTCGTCGGAATTGAGAAGCGGCGGTGGTTTCGCCCCGGGAGTGGTTTTTGCGGGCAAACCTACGGGATTTACCACCTTTTATGTTGGCGGCGCAGTATTCCAGCGTCTTCCCCACGCCATCAACCTGACCGGGCAGGATGATTTGAACAATAGAAAGCTCGTTATCTTATTACCGTCCGATTGGTTTTTTTCCGGCCTGGCAGCTCCGCCTTTTGCCAAGAATTTTTCATCTCTGCAAGTCTATCAGATGCTGTTCAGCCCTTCGCTTCCCGCGCCGTTGAGGCAGGCCATCATAAAGCGCATTCTGCAATATCCCCAGGTTTTAAATAAATACCATATTTTGGATTCTTTTTTGAAATCTTATGAGAATACCGGCTGGAAAGCATCAATCACTCATTTGGCCCTATGGCCTATCGCCCGGCTCGACTTCGCCTCCATGCAACTGCAAGACGCCATAATGACCATACAAAATATGAAGAAGCTCAATCCCAAAATGGTTGCCAGAAACAGTCTCACTTCAGCTGGCGAAAGACCGCTTCCCTGGAACCAATTCAGGGTCCAGGCCACGAAACAGGGCAAGTCCGCCATTACTAACCAATATGGTGTCGATAACAGGAGATTGGCCAATTTTGTCGATGCCCAGCGTAAGGACTCCCAGAGTAAAGCAAGAATTGACAAGTCGCCGGAATACTACGATCTGGAGCTACTCCTCAAGGTCCTGAAAGCCAAGGGAGCGATGCCGCTGTTTGTGATCCTCCCGTACAACGGACCCTATAGAGACTTTACAGGTTTTCCGGCCGGTGAAAGGCAGCTCCACTATCAGCGGCTGAGACAACTCGTATCCCAATACGGTTTCCCTTTCGCCGACCTTTCGTCCCGTGCATATGTACCGTATTATTTCAACGACTCGGTTCATCTTTCCGGGAGAGGGTGGGTTGATATTGATGAAATCCTGGATAATTTCTATCACAACAAGCAGGTACTATGAGCCTGGCAAAATCGTCCTAAAGGTCCTTTACTATTACGCTATTCTTATGGCGCTGTTCTATATCTACATGGTGCAGAAACAGCATACTCCCCCTCCGTTTATCTACGATAAGTTCTGATTTGAAAGAAGGTCAGGATCTTGCTCATTGCCAAAATCGACGGCTGGTCGGAGCGTTGTCCGGACCGGATCGCCCATCAATACCGGGATATACGGATGACCTACCAGACCTTGAGAACTCATTCCGATGCCCTGTGCCTTTGGCTCCACGAACAAGTCGTGGCAGGCGGGATCCCGCCCAAGAGCCCGGTGATTGTCTACGGCCACAAACGACCCGGGATGATAACGAGCTTCCTGGCCTGCAGCAAGGCCGGTCATCCCTACGTCCCGGTCGATGTGTCGGTGCCCCCGGAGCGTCTGCGGCAAATCATCGAATCATCCGGGTCGAGGCTACTGCTTGCGACGGAAACCGTACCGGATACCCTGGATAGTTCCCTGCTCAGGTGCGTAAAGGATGTCTCGCCGGACTCCCCCTGTTACGCAACCTGCCTGGGCCAGGTCCCCCCGCAGGATTGGCAACTGCAGGCAGACGACGTTTTTTACATCATCTACACTTCGGGCAGCACCGGAGCGCCCAAAGGGGTTCAGATAACCCTGCGATCCCTGGAAAGTTTTCTGAACTGGGTTAATAACCTGTACACGCCCCGGGAAAGGGTGGAAGTGTTTTTGAACCAGGCGCCGTTTTCCTTCGACCTTTCCGTGATGGACCTGTACATGTCCTTGCTCAGCGGCGCCACTTTACACAGTATCGACCGGGAGCAGGCCGCCAATCTCAGGGAACTTTTCATTTCGCTGGGCGAGTCCAAGGTCACCTACTGGGTTTCGACCCCGTCTTTCGCCGAGATGTGCCTGGCGGACCGGGGTTTCAACGCCGTTCTGCTGCCGGCAGTAAAGTATTTTCTGTTCTGCGGGGAGGTCTTGACCAACGATACCGCGGCCAGATTAAAGAACCGCTTTCCGGGGACCCGGGTGGAAAACACGTACGGCCCGACCGAGGCGACGGTATGCGTCACGAATATCACCGTAACCACGGACCTTCTGGAGGTCTACGATCCCCTGCCGGTCGGGGTTGCCAAGCCCGACTGCCGCCTTATCGTCTGCCGGCCGGAAAAACTGGACCAGGTCGTCGTGGAAGGGACCGGCCCTTTGTCCGGACCCCCGGAATCAGTCCCGGACGGTGAACGGGGCGAGATCGTCATTGCCGAGCCCAGCGTAAGCACCGGCTACTTGAACGACCCCGGGCAAACCCAGAGGTCCTTTTTCGCCTGGGAGGAAGACGGCCGGGTCTGGCGGGCATACCGCACGGGTGATGGCGGCTTCTGGAGAAACGGGCTGTTGTTCTACCAGGGAAGGCTCGATTTTCAGGTCAAACTGCACGGCTACCGGATCGAGTTGGGAGATATCGAAGAGAACCTGCGCCAGGTTCCGGGGGTAGAAAACGCCGTGGTTCTCGGGGTGGAGCAAAACGGCAGGATCGCCTACCTTAAGGCCTTCGTTACCACCGGCGAGCCGGTAACCGACGAATTTGCCGCCCGCCTGGAACTCAGACAAAGTCTGGAGCAGAGGCTGCCCGGGTATATGGTCCCCCGGAGTTTTGCCTTTATCGACCGGATGCCGGTGACCCCGAACGGAAAAATCGACCGGCGCAGGCTGCTGGGAGGACCCCAATGACACCTTATGAGACCCCGGTCTTCTTCTTGTGGCTTCTTCTCCCGCTAGTGCCCGCGGTCATTCTGGGATTGACCGGACGGTCGGAGCGTTTCCGCAAATACCTGATCCTGCTGTCGACCGCCATCATCATCTATTTAATCGCCGGTTCCACGGGTACCCTCGTCGAAATTGCTGCTTTCTTTCTTTTCCAATGGCACCTGGTGCGGGGCTACCTGACCTACCGCCAGTCGGCCGGTAAAGAAAGTCAATGGGTATATTACCTCGTAGTATTCGCCTCCATCCTGCCTTTACTTGTGGTAAAACTGAGTCCAATGCTGTACCTGCACACCCTCCTGAACACGCCCCTTGGCTTTCTGGGCATATCTTACCTAACCTTCCGAACCGTCGGGATGGTCCTGGAAATCAGGGACAGTTTGATTAAGCAGGTCGGGATTCTGGACTTCTTTTGCTTCGTTCTCTTCTTTCCCACGTTTTCATCAGGGCCGATCGACCGTTATCGCCGGTTTCTGGAGGACCTGAACAAGCCCCTTTCAACCAGGGAGTATGCCGTCCTGCTGATCGACGGGCTGGAACATGTTTTCACCGGGTTCCTGTACAAGTTCATCCTGGCCTACCTGGTGAACAGGTACTGGCTGGCTCCGCTAACCCACGCCCACGGGTTCGTTGCTACCGTAAAATACATGTATGCCTACAGCGCCTATTTGTTCTTTGATTTTGCCGGTTACACTGCTTTTGCGGTGGGGATCAGTTACTTCCTGGGGATCAGAAGCCCGGAGAACTTCAATCGGCCTTTCCTGGCCACAAACATAAAGGATTTTTGGAACCGCTGGTTCATGACTCTATCTTATTGGTTCCGTGATTTTGTCTATATGCGGTTTATGTTGGACTCAATTAAAAAGAAACGGTTTAAGAGCCGGTACACGGCATCATATGTGGCTTATTTCATTACCTTTTTACTTATGGGCTTCTGGCATGGCCTTCAGCCCCAATATATAATCTACGGGATCTATCACGGAACGCTTTTGTCCGGCTTTGAGTTCCTTGAGCGCAAGAACAAGAAGCCTAAAGATAGCGAGGGTAGGGACTGGGTGTTTTGGGGTAAAGGACCCTTCTGGGATAGTCTCGCAGTGTTAGTCACAGTGCATCTTGTCATGTTTGGCTTTCTTGTCTTCTCGGGGCGCCTAACGTCAGGGCTACCCCAGACATATAAGTTCTAAGCTCACCCGGATTTTTTAATATCCTTACCAGCCGAGGGTCCGGAACAGCCTCAGTAGAACCACGGTTTCTTCCGCCCTGGTGATGGTGTCGTCAGTCCGTAACAGGCCGCAGTCGCAGCAGTGGTTGAAGGCCGGGCTCTCAACCTACCATTTTTTAGCATACCCAAAGACTTCTTCTGAATATCCCCAAACGCATACCGGAGACATCAGCATCTGATAGGATATGGTATAAAAAACAAATCCAAGGTTGTTTTTACGTATTTTTAAACCTAATTCAAAAAAAACACCACGTTGGTATCTATACATGACATAACAAATTAACAAAGTAAGTGGTAAAACTGCCAACGTCATCGGACCAACTATCCAAAAGCGCCCAGTAAAGGCCAATATTATACCGGGAATATAAATGAAAGTATAGGTTACGTCAAGAAAAGCAGATCCTGGGCAATAAGGATCGTTGTAAGGGAAAAATTCTTGTAAAGCAAATCGTGATGAACCTTGAATCCCTCGATCATGCCACGGGCCCAGCGTCTCCGCTGACGGGCAAAACCCTTGAAGGTCGCGGGCGCCTCGGTAAACCCCACTGCCGTGGATTCAAATCCAATTCGGTAGCCAGCTTTAATCATCGCCCAGGTAAGAACGATATCCTCTCCAATACAAGCAGGCCAACCATTTATCGTCCTAATTACCTCAGTTTTGTAAAGGCTGAATGCCCCTTGTGCCACCAATGTTCCCTGGTACAATGCCTGCTGGCGTTTTACTGAAGATATGGCTAAGAAATAATCCCATTCCTGCATTCTGGTCATAAAGGATTGCCTGGAATTCTTCACCATAACACAGCCAGCCACTGCTGCGGTATGCGGAGGATCACTCAACATTCTGGACATTATTCTGGTAATGGCTTCCGGATGCAAAAAGGTATCAGCATCTATCGAAATAGTATAACCATGGGAGACATATTCAAGGCCCTTATTCAAAGCACCTGCCTTCCCACGGTGATCAGCTTGAATTAACTTAATATTTGACATTCCTGAATTCAAGACCGCTTCTCTAGTACTGTCAGTAGAACCATCATCTACGACAATTATTTCCAGCATTCCCTGATAGTCTTGCTGTCGTAGCGACCGAAGGGTTTCAGCTATACATTTTTCCTCGTTGTAGGCAGCGATTAACAAAGACACAGGAGGGAAACTGTTATTTAGATTCAATCTCGGTGGCCTATCCAGAAGTAAGCTAACCAACAGGAACATATTTAAGAAAACCAGGAACGATCGCGATGAATATCACTGTGTACCAGGCAGGATCCAACCCAATATGCTGGGATAATCCCTTAACCCATGGGTAACTAAAATACAGCGAAAACAATAGCCACAACGTGGCCATTGAATTGGCGAGTACAAATTTGTATTTCACGGGAATATAGAACCTGCTTCTAATAGGAGCAGATAATACTTTTATTTCCTCTAAAGGTTGGTTTGACATATTCAGATCACAGACCAAAACGGCCCAGGAAATTTCCCCACCCACCGAAGGTTTTTAGTTCGTTGATTGGTTGATGTTGCACTATGCTAATGTCCTTTGCCCAATTACTATCCAGCCCGCCTAAACACCTACTACTTATAGCCCATTGGCGGCTGTATATCCTGAATATAGACTCCTGGCTATAAAGGATAAACGCATTATACCGTGATGTTCATCGATGCAATTTAGTACTTGCGGATCATAGCCAATTACTGAGAATACGCCCATCTGTTTACTTGATATTCCTTCTTTTGCTGTGCCATGAGGTCATTTCAGCCTAATCCAAGAACATTATAACCTATGTCCACATTTATGAAAAGGCATCAGAGTACATCTCTTTATGGCAAATTACGGACTTATTCACAACTATGGCCACTGCTGCGCTATCTTTTTCGGAAACATCCCGGCGCGACAGGCGCAATCGGACTGTCAGGCCCCTTGAACCATCTCGGCCCCGCTTTCCCCGGCAGCTTCGCAGCCAAACGTATTCGGTTACCAGGGCCCAAACAGGGCTTGACCGACCTCACATTCATACCAACCTCCGAAGCAAAAACGCCCTGACCGTCCCGCCAGAGCGCCCCGCACCGAAATTCCTTCCCAATTAGTCATTCCTCACAACCGAATGTTGCTACCAACCAGCCTTCTTTCGCCGAAATGCTACCCCCTCCGCTGTTGTTTCATAGCCCAACTGCCGGGCTGACATGGGCTCTTGACCCATTAATCCCCGGCGCAACATTTTCACTTATTTCATCCGCAGACTACGAAAACAAGTATAGGCCCGATCCGCAGGAACGCAGCATGGGCCGCCCGAAGGCTGCGGGCGCACCAAAAAAGCACCCTGGCCATTTGGCCAGAGCGCCGTTACAAATTCTACGCATTACCTTCCCCCGCCCAGTTCGGCCAGCCTCTCCAGCAGGGTATGCACCTGCCCCTCCCGTGACACCACCATAACCACGTCGTTGCCGGTGAGGGCGGCCAGCACCTGCGGCCAGGCGGCCTGATCCAGGGCATGGGCCAGCACCGGGGCCTCTCCGGGCGGGGTACGGATAACAACCAGGGGACCACTGGCTTCCCAACTGAGGGCGGACTCCCGGAACCATTTGCGCAGGCGGTTTTCCCCATCCGGCGCGGAAACGGCCGTGGGCGGGGCGAAATATTTCTCCCCGTCGGGGCCGGGAATCTTGACGAGACCCAGTTCCCGTATGTCCCGGGAAACGGTGGCCTGGCCCGCGGCAAAACCGGCCGCGGCAAGCGCGTCGACCAGTTCTTCCTGGGTCTTGAAGGTACCGGTGCGGACCAGCCGCAACACGGCTTCTTGCCGCTCGGACTTCAATGCCCTTCCTCCTAAGCCTGGTTCAGTTTCTGGCGTAAGAGGCCGAAGAAACTGGTGTTTTTCAGCTTGATCAGCCGGGCCCGGTGGCCGGACCGGCGGACCACCACCACGTCATTTTGCTGCAGGGGAAAACCGCGCTGCCCGTCGATGGTCAGGGCCGCCTCGCCGTGCACACTCGGCAGGGACACCCGCACCGTATTCTCGGGCCCGATAACCACCGGCCGCGACGAAAGGCTGTGGGGGCAGATGGGGGTGATGAGCAGGAGTTCGAGGCCGGGAGCAACCAACGGCCCCCCGGCCGACAGGGAATAGGCGGTGGAGCCGGTCGGCACGGCCACGATAAGGCCGTCCGCCCGGTAGGTGTTCACGTATTCCTCGTTTATGTACGTCTCCAGACTGATGAGCCGGGCAAAGGCGCCCTTGGAGATCACGGCGTCGTTGAGCCCGATGAAGCTGGCCACCCGCTCGGTCCCCCGGTACACGGCCGCTTCCAGCATCATCCGTTCTTCAATGGCATAACTTCCCGCCAGTAAGGCTTCCATGGCCTCCTTGATTTCCGGTACATCCACTTCGGTGAGGAAACCCACCTGGCCCAGGTTGATCCCCAGGAGCGGCAGACCGTAGGGAGCGGCCAGGCGGGCCCCGTTCAAAATGGTGCCGTCACCGCCCAGCACCAGAAGGCAGTCCGCCGCCGGCAGGCCGCATAGAGACGGCCGGTCCTGGTCCTGCAGGAGGGCGGCGCAGTCGCCCAACATCTCCACCGTGCAGCCGCGGGACTCCAGGTCGTCCTTCACCCGTCGGGCCAGAGTGAGGACACCCTCCTTCTCCATGTTCAGGGTTAGCACGAAGGACTTCAATTCCATTCCTCCACTTTTGCCGCCAAAAGACTAACTGACCACAAAACTCCCGCTAGCGCCGTCCCAGGAGGGCATGGGCCGCGGCCACCACGCCGGTGACGGCCCCGTCCTCCAGCCGATCCGACCCGTGTTGGCGCAGATGCAGCCAGTACTCTATATTGCCGGCGGGACCGGTCAGGGGTGAATAGGCCACCCCCAGGACACCAAAACCCAAAGCGGCAGCCGTGCCGGCCACCCTTTCGATAACCTCCCGGTGCACCGCGGGGTCGCGCACCACGCCGCCCCGGCCCACCTTTTCCCGACCGGCCTCAAACTGCGGTTTGACCAGGCATACCCCCCAGGCCTCCCGGGTCACCAGATCGGTCAGCGGCGGCAGCACCAGCGCCAGCGAGATAAATGAAACATCCACCGTGAACGCGTCCGGCTGGGGATCCAGCCGGACGGGCCCCAGGTGGCGAATGTTGGTCCGCTCCATCACCCGCACCCGCGGATCCTGCCGCAGTTGCCAGGCCAGCTGGCCGTAGCCGACATCCACGGCGTAGACCAGCCGTGCACCGTTTTGCAGGGCCAGATCGGTGAATCCGCCGGTGGAGGCGCCCACGTCCACAAGCACAACATCCTGAAACGAGAGGCCGAAAGACTGCACCGCCCCGGCCAGCTTGAGTCCACCCCTGGAGGCATAGGGCGGGTCTTCCCCCCGCACCTCCAGGCCGGCCTTGTCCCGGACGTTTTGGCCTGCCTTGAGCTGGTTCTCCCCGTCCAGAAAGACACGCCCCGCCAGGATGGCTGCCTGCGCCCGCTCCCGGCTGGGGAAAAAACCCTCGCTTACCAGCAGGGTATCGAGCCGCACCCCTTTGGCCACCCTGGTCCCCCCTCCGCAAGAAAAGCCGGCGCTACTCTCTAACCATTCTCAACTTGGGCCGGCGCGGTTTGACCTGCAAAAGGTCACGCGCGGCATCGGCGATGCCCGGCCCCGTCAGGCCGTACTTCTCCCGCAGCACGGCCTGGCTGCCATGCTCCACGAACTGGTCGCCGATGCCCAGCCGCAGGACCTTGACGTTCAACTGCCGGTCTTTGACGGCCTCAAGCACCGCGCTGCCGAATCCCCCGGCCAAAACGTGCTCCTCCACGGTAACCAGGCAGCCGGTGGCTACAGCGCGAGCCAGTATTGTCTCCCGGTCCAGAGGCTTGACGAACCGGGCGTTGATGACATCCGCCGTTATGCCGTCTTCCGCCAGCAGGGCCGCAGCCTCTAGGGCGGGCCACAGCATGGTGCCCAGGGCTACCATGGTCAGATCCTTCCCTTTTTGTAAAAGGCGGGCCCGCCCCACCTCCAGAACCTTCGGCGCTTCCTCCATGGCCGCACCGCGGCCCGCGCCGCGCGGGTACCGGATGACCGCCGGACCGTCCAGGCTCAGGGCGGTTTTTAACATCTGGCGCAACTCGTTCTCGTCGGCCGGGGCCATGATGGTAAGACCGGGCAGGGCCCGCAGGTAGGAAAGCTCAAAGAGGCCGTGGTGCGTGGGACCATCCTCGCCCACGATGCCGGCCCGGTCGACGCACAAGACTACCGGCAGGCGGTTTAAGCAAACATCATGCATGACGCTGTCGAAGGCTCTTTGCAGGAAGGTGGAATAGACGGCCACCACAGGCCTGGCGCCGCCCCTGGCCAGTCCGGCCGCCATGGTTACGGCGTGGGCCTCGGCAATGCCTACGTCAAAAAACCGGTCGGGATAAGCCCGGGCAAATTCGTTCAGTCCGGTACCAGTAGGCATGGCGGCGGTGATGGCCACGATGCGCGGGTCGGATGCGGCCAGTTCCACCAGGGTACGACCGAATACGGCGGTGTAGGTGGGCGGAGCCGCGGCGGCCTTGAAGACCCCTGTCTCCCGGTCGAAGGGACCGGGACCGTGGAACTTGTCCGGATCCTTTTCAGCCGGTGGGTAACCCCTGCCCTTGCGCGTAAGAACATGCACGAGAACCGGCCCGGAAAGGCCCTTGGCCCGGCGCAACACCTCCGCCACCGAAGGAAGGTTGTGACCATCCACCGGACCCAGGTATAGAAAACCCAACTCCTCGAAAAACATGCCCGGTACGACCAGGTATTTCAAACTGTCTTTGAGCCGGTCGGCCACCCGCAAGACGGCCGGACCGATGGCCGGGATCCGCTTGAGCAGGACCTCCAGTTCATCTTTCCCGTGCGTGTACTTGGGATCGGTGCGCAAACGGCCCAGATAGCCGGACAGCGCGCCCACGTTGCGGGAGATGGACATCTCGTTGTCGTTCAAAACCACGATCAGGTTGGACCGCAGATTACCGGCATGGTTCAAAGCCTCGAAAGCCAGTCCCCCGGTCATGGCCCCGTCCCCGATGACGGCTACCACGGCGTGCTTCTCCTGCGAGAGGTCGCGGGCCAGGGCCAGACCCAGGGCGGTGGAAATGGAGGTGGAGGCGTGCCCCACCGTAAAATGGTCATGCTGGCTCTCGGCGGGACACGGAAACCCCGAGAGCCCACCATACCGGCGCAATTTCTTAAACTCCCCGCCGCGCCCGGTAACCAGCTTGTGAACGTAACTCTGGTGTCCCACATCCCAGACGATCCGGTCCCGGGGAGCGTCAAACACCATGTGCAGGGCCAAGGTCAATTCCACCACACCCAGATTGGGGGCCAAGTGGCCCCCGGTCGTGGAAACAGTATCGACCAGTTCTTCCCGTATTTCCGCTGCCAGTTGATCCAACTGGGGCCAGCCCAGCCTCTTCAGGTCGTCCGGCGAATTGATCGTGTCCAGCCAGCGCCCCACGCGTCTACACCTCTTTAGGTTCGGTTTGCCTTACGGCCGCGCTGTTTCCTGAAAATCCTCATGCCGGTCAGATGTTCCCAGCGCGCCAGAAAGCGTCCGGCTGCAAAAACAACCTGGTTGGCGTTGTCGATAGCGTACCGCTTGCCCACGGCCTTGCCGGCCACGCTGACCGCGGCGATAGCCGACGTGATGAGAACATTGAGTTCCAGGTCGGGCAATCCAGGCCGCAAGAGAACAAGCTGCAGGGCGATGGCTATCCCCAGCGCCCCACTCACCGTCGCGGTAATGTCACCGATTACGTCGTTAGCAAAATTAGCCACGCGGTCGGCATGCCTAATCAGCAGGTAGCCCTCCTGGGCACCCGTGACCCTCTTGGCTGATTGGGCATGAAAGGGACTTTCCGAAGCGGCCGTGGCGGCGATACCAACTATGTCAAAGGCAATATGTATAATTATGATAAAAAGTAAAAAAATAAAGGAAAGCGTAAGGCTATGCATGCGCTTGGTCAGAATTTCCGACACCAACGCAAAACCTATCGCTAGAAGGAATGTCATTGCCGCTACCATCAAGACGTGCTTTAGTGTAACGGCAGATTTATTGTTACCCAAACCGCTCCCCCTCATACTTTGCAAGGGAAGAAAAAAAATGGCTGATGAGTGACAGCCGGCCGGTTTAATATTGTGGCTTAGGTCCAGCAGGTTTTCCCCCGGCACGCACCGCCCGTCGCCGCGGCGGCGGTTCCCCTTCAAGCGTGCGGTCGCCACGTTGCCGTAAGGCGAGGCTGGATTACCACTCAGTCCACACTGTAATCCCCGGCCGGCCCCGGTCTCAATAACCGGATAGCCTAGGGGATTTCCCCGACGAGAATTTCCCTTCCTAGCCTCTTTTGCAACACGGGTTTCAGAGCCCCGGCCGGAAAACTCAGGGCCCAAAGGGTTTTTCCGGCCGGTTTCACTTTCCTCTACCCGTATCACTCAAGGCAGGCTACGCTGCACGCAGCATCCGGCCACATGCAGGTTTAACCCCAAGCCATAGTACGCCGGTTAGCGGTTTCCCACGTACTTGGGTCTCCACGGGACCAGGGTCAACACCCGCATGCCATTGCAGGCTGCCCCAATCCCTTAACTCCCAGTACCAGCCCGCGATTGGGCATCGCAGGCCAGCACCAGGAACTTCATCGCTGTGCCCTTGACGGATTTTTAGGCCCGCCCTCAAAAGGGAATTCTCGACTAGGATACTATGTCACCCATCGCCACTACAAGTGACTAAAGGTTTGTAACTACAATTATAGCAGTAACCAACCCGTCATGCAAATCTCCTGCCGGCGAATCGCGGCTCCTGCCGGCGCAAATTCCGTCAAAGGGACCAGACGGGAGCCCGGCCCCGCCGTCGCGCCAGCCCATGCCTCACCGGTCCCGCTCGCCCGTGAAATCGGCCAGGGCCCCGAGAAATGCCGCCCGCTCCCCGAACGGAGCCAGAGCGGCCCGCGCTGCAGCTAGGTGCCGCGCCGCCTCCCGCCGGGACCCTTCAAGGCCGAAAACAGCCGGATAGGTGGCCTTGGCCAGGGTCCTATCCCGGCCGGCCGGTTTACCCGTTTTCGCCGGATCGCCGACCTCGCCCAAAATGTCGTCCACGATTTGAAAGGCCAGGCCCAGATTATTACCGTAATCCGTGAGGATTGCCACGTCCTCTGGTGAACCGCCGCCCAGAACGGCCCCCATGCGTACCGCGGCGATAATCAGGGCCCCGGTCTTGTGGGTGTGGATATAACGGACCGTTGCCGCCTCCGCGGCCGGGGAGGCTGTATCCACCACCTGCCCGCCGATCATGCCGTCCGTGCCGGCCGCCCGGGCCAACTCGCCGATGACCCGGCAGATCACCTCCGGCGCGGCCCCGCACGTGGCGAGGTGCTCGAAAGCGTGGGTCAAAAGGGCGTCCCCCGCCAGGACGGCCACCGCTTCCCCGAAGACGCGGTGACTGGTAGGCCGGCCGCGCCGCAGGTCATCGTTGTCCATGGCCGGCAGGTCATCGTGGATCAGGGAATAGGTGTGCACCATTTCCAGGGCCACCGCCGCCGGCAGGGCATCCTCAGCCCGGCCGCCGACGCTTTCCGCGGCCCCCAGGGCCAGCGCCGGCCGCAGTCTCTTACCGCCGGCAAAAACGCTGTAGCGCATGGCCCGGTGAATGACGTCGGGATAGGTTTCCTCCCCCGGCAGGGCCTTATCCAGGGCCTGGTCCACCATACAGGCCTTTTCGGCCAAAAGCGCCTGGAAGTTCACCCCTCCGTCACTTCCGGTTTCAGCGCGGGCGCCGGCCGCAACTGGGGCGCGTGTCCCGCCTCAGCAGTGACCACCAGGATCTTTTGCTCCGCCTCCTTGAGCTGGTTCCCCAGTCGCGTGGCCAGAGCCATACCCTCGTCGAAGGCACGCAAGGACTCTTCCAGGGTCAGCCGCCCCTCTTCCAGGCAACGGACCAGTTCTTCCAGGCGAGCCAGGTCCTCTTCAAAGGCCACTTACAAACCCTCCGCTTAAGCCATCCGCTCCAGAACCACCTGCAGGGTCTTTGCCCGCAACTCCTGCGCTTTCATCTTCAGCTGTTCTTTTTCCGCGACCACCTTCTGGACGAAGGCGGGGTCCTTGACCATCGGCAGGTTGATATCCGCCGACAGAAGGACCGCTCCCACGCAAGCCTCCAGGACATAAGCCGCCACTCCGTCGTCGCTGATAGCCATCTTGTTCCCCAGCGGGGCCAGGCGGTCAGCCAACTCCAGGCCGGCCACGCAGGTGCGGGCGATTGCCAGCGGCGTCTCGGTAGCCGCTTTCAGCGCCGCCTGCATAACCACTTCGCGATTGGCCTTCTCCTCGTCGGTCCCTTTCGGTAGACGGAAGGCCTGCATGAACTTGTCGAAACCGGCCATGTCCTCCGCCACCAGCGTCTTGAGCTCGGCCATGATCTTTTCGGCCCCGGCCAGAATTTCCTTTACTTCCGGTTCCACGTCTTTAAACTTTTCCTTACCCACAGTCAAGTTGGCTACCATGGCCGCCATGGCCGCCCCGAAGCAGGCCACCATGGCCGACACACTACCGCCGCCCGGCGTGGGAGAAGATGAAGCGCTGATCTGCAGTACATCGTTGAAGGATTGGGCGAAAATATCGGACACGGGCGAAACTCTCCTTTCCCCTGATCAAAACTGTTTTCTCCGGGCTACTTGCCGGTCTGCATGCGCACTGCCTTGAGCAAGTTCTTCTGGATCAGGACGGTGGTAAGGCTACCCACGCCGCCCGGCACCGGCGAAATGGCCCCGGCCACCTCCTGCACCGCCGCGAAGTCCACGTCGCCGCAAATACCGCCGCCCTCGACCGCGTTGATGCCGGCGTCCACTACGATCGCACCCGGCTTGACCATGTCCGCGGTAATCATTTTGGCCCTGCCTACCGCCGCCACCAGGATGTCGGCCTGCCGGGTGTGGTAACCCAGATCCTTGGTCTTAGTGTGGCAGATGGTAATCGTAGCGTTTTTGTTCAGCAACATGAATACCAGCGGCTTGCCCACGGTTTCCCCGCGGCCGACTAACACGGCGTGCTTGCCCTGGATCTCAATGCCCGAGCGGAGCATGATCTCGATCACGCTCTGCGGCGTGGCCGGGAACAGGCCGTCCGTACCGCTCAGGATGTAACCGCGGTTGACCGGGTGCACCCCGTCCACGTCCTTGTCGGGACGCACCGCTTCCAGCACCCGCTGTTTCTTGATATGTTTGGGCAGGGGAAGTTCGATCATGATCCCGTGCACCCGGGAATCGTCATTCAGCTTTTGAATCAGGGCCAGAATCTCTTCCTCGGCGATAGCCGACGGCATGGCAAACAGTTCAAAGTCAATTCCCACGTTGTTGCAAGCCTTTTCCTTGGACCGGGCATAAACCACCGAGGCCGGATCGTCGCCGGCGAGGATAACGGCCAGCCGGGGAGCTATCCCAGCTGCCCGGTAAGCGGCCACCTCGTTCTTGACTTCCTCCCGGATTCCGGCTGCCACCTTTTTGCCGTCGATCAACTCTGCCGCCATTCTCCTCACTCCTTTAAATCATATTTAGCCGAATTGGTAACTAACAGCGTTGAACCCCGTCATACCCCCGACTTTAGTCGGGGGTATTTGAGGATAATTCCACTTCCCCGAAACCCCCGGTTTCAAAAGTGGGTAAACCCCTAACCTCGTCCACCGTGCACCCGGCCTGACCACGGTGAAAGGTCACGTCCACCCTTTCGCCCGGGGCCAACCGGTCGGCCGAATCGATTATCTCGCCCGTACCCGCCCGCGTGCAGATGCTGTAACCCCGCGCCAAAACGGCCCGCGGGTTAAGGCTCTCCAGCCGGCCGGCCAGGGTGCTTTGCCGGGCCGCACCCTGTTGCAGGGTCAACTGGGACGCCATAACCAGGCGGGCCGCCAGGTGGTCCAGGATTTCGCTGCGCCGCCCGCAGACCACACCGGCCGGATCCCGGAAGATCCGCCGGCCGCCCAGATCCACCAGCCGTTTTTGCCGCTGTTCCAGGCTGCGCCGGACCGCTCCTGCCAGCCGCTCCCGCAGGCGGGCCAAAAAAAGGCCCAGCTCGCTACGGTCTGGAGTGACCAGTTCGGCCGCCGCCGAAGGAGTGGAGGCCCGCACGTCGGCGACAAAATCAGCGAGGGTCCAGTCCGTCTCGTGCCCCACCGCCGCCACGACCGGCACCCGCGAGGCGTAAACGGCCCTGGCCACCAACTCGCTGTTGAAGGCCCACAGTTCCTCCACGCTGCCGCCCCCCCGGCCGACCACAATCACATCCACCTCCGGCAAGCCGTTCAGCAGGCCGATGCCCCGGGCTATCTCCTCCGGGGCCGCCGAACCCTGCACGGTTGCCGGGGCCAACACCACCGCGGCCAGGGGCCACCGCCGGCCGGTAATGCGGAGGATATCCCGCAGGGCCGCGCCGGAAGCCGAGGTCACCACGCCGATACAGGCTGGAAACAGGGGCAGCGGCCGCTTGCGCGCCGCGTCGAAGAGTCCTTCCGCGGACAGACGGGCTTTCAGCTGCTCCAAAGCCTGGTGCATAGCTCCCGCCCCATCCGGCTCGATCTCCTCCGCGTACAGTTGATAGGTCCCGTCCTTGTCGAAGACGGACACATATCCGCGCACCCGCACCGCCATGCCGTTTTCCGGGCTGAAGCTTAGAAAGCGGCTGCGCGAGCGGAACAACACCGTCCGAACGGCGCAGGAGCTATCCTTCAGCGTAAAGTAAGAGTGGCCGGAGGAGGCCCGCCGAAAATTGGAGACCTCCCCCCGTACCCACAACCCGCCCAGAAAGGCATCGCCCTCGATCAGCGCGCGAATGCGGGCGGTAAGTTCACTAACGGTTACAAAACGTACGTCCATCGTTCCTCCGGGTCATGGGTATCCTAGCCGACCGTCTCTCCGGTCAGGTACTGATGAATACTGCGGGCCGCCACCTTGCCGGCGCCCATGGCCAGGATAACCGTGGCCGCCCCGGTGACCACGTCGCCGCCGGCGTAAACCCCCGGCTTCGAGGTGGCTCCCGTGACGGGATCGGCCACAATATTGCCCCGCTTGGTCAGTTCCAAACCCTTGGTCGTACGCGGCACCAGCGGGTTGGGCCCCTGACCGATGGCCACCACCACCACGTCCACCGGGAGGACAAACTCCGAACCGCAGACCGTTACCGGCGAGCGGCGCCCGGACGCATCCGGTTCGCCCAGTTCGCAACGCAGGCATTCCATGCCGGTCACCCAACCCTTATCGTCCTGCAGGATGCGGGTGGGCGCGGTCAGGAAGGAGAATTTGACGCCCTCCTCCATGGCGTGTTCCGCTTCCTCGTGGCGGGCCGGCAGTTCGGCTTCCGAACGGCGGTAGACAATCCATGACTCCGCCGCTCCCAGCCGCAGCGCTGTGCGGGCCGCGTCCATGGCCACATTGCCGCCGCCCAGGACGGCCACCTTGCTGCCCACCCGGATGGGTGTATCGCATTCGGGGAACATGTAGGCTTTCATCAGGTTGGTCCGGGTGAGAAACTCGTTGGCCGAATAGACGCCGCAGGCGTTTTCACCGGGAATGTTCATGAAGTAGGGAAGTCCGGCACCTGTCCCGAGGTACACCGCGTCATAGCCGTTCTCCAGGAGCTCGTCCACGGTGTCGATCTTGCCGATGACGGCGTTGACCTGAACGTCCACGCCCAGTTTCTTAAGGTTCTCCACCTCGGCCTGCACCACTCGCTTGGGCAGGCGGAACTCCGGAATGCCGTACATGAGCACGCCGCCCGCCACGTGCAGGGCCTCAAAGACAGTCACCTGGTGACCCAGTTTGGCCAGGTCGGAGGCGCAGGTCAGACCGGACGGACCGGATCCCACCACGGCCACCTTTTTGACGGTCGGCGCCGCCTTGGCCGGGATCTTGGCCCCCAGGCCCAGTTCACGGTCAGCCAGAAAACGCTCCAACCGGCCGATGCCTACCGGCTCATTCTTGACCCCCAGGGTGCAGTACTTCTCGCACTGGGCCTCCTGGGGACAAACCCGGCCGCACACCGCGGGCAGGGCATTCTTCTCCTTAATCTTGCCGATGGCTCCGTCCAAATCGCCTTCCTGGATCAGTTTGATAAAGGCGGGGATGTTCACTTCCACCGGGCAACCCTGGCGGCAGGGCTCCTTCTTGCACTGCAGGCAACGGCTGGCCTCCAGGCGGGCGTCATCTTCACCGTAGCCGAGAGCCACCTCCTGAAAGTTACGGGCCCTGACCAGGGGGTCTTGGGCGGGCATGGCCGTCTTCTTGGGAATGATGACTTTTTTCTTCTTTTCTTCAGCCATCAGTGATCACCCCCCTGACATTGGCACTTATGCGTGTAACGGTCCAGGGAATCCTTTTCCTGCTCCCGGTATATCCCCGACCGGCGGGCCAGTTCCGCGAAATCGACCTCGTGCCCGTCGAAATCGGGACCGTCCACGCACGCGAACTTGGTCTTGCCCCCCACCGTGACCCGACAGCAACCGCACATACCCGTGCCGTCAACCATGGTGGAATTGAGGCTCACCACCGTCTTGACACCGTATTCCTTGGTCAGGTTGCAGACCGCCCGCATCATGGGCTGCGGGCCGATGGCTACGACCAGGTCGACCTTTTTCGCATCCATGACTTCCTTCAGTACATCGGTGACGAAGCCCTTGCGCACGTAAGACCCGTCGTCGGTGGTGACCAGAAGCTCGGTGCAGGCCTTGCTCATCTTGTCTTCCCAGAAAAGCAGATCCTTGGTACGCGCGCCGATGATGCCGATGACCTCGTTGCCGGCTTCCTTGAGGGCCCGGGCAATGGGATGCACAGGGGCCACACCTACGCCGCCCCCCACCATGGCCACCCGGCCGTATTTCTCGATGTGGGTCGGTTCGCCCAGCGGCCCCACAAAATCCAGGATGGAATCCCCTTCCTTCATGGCGCCGAGCTGTTTGGTAGTTTTACCCACTTCCTGGAATACCAGAGTGATGGTACCTTTCTCCCGGTCGAAATCCCCGATGGTGAGCGGAATCCGCTCACCCAGGTCATCGATCCGCAGGATGATGAACTGACCGGCCCGGGCCTTGGCCGCAATCTTGGGAGCCTCCACCACAAAGAGGTCCAAAGTAGGCGCCAGCACTTCCTTCTCCACTATTCTGTACATAGACTCTCTCCTTCCCCCCTCCATATAATAGAAACACAAAAACTTTAGTGTTTATTCGCGCCCACTAGCGGCATTTCCTGCACCGCCAAGCAAAAAAACGGCCTCCTCGCCTCTTTCCCCGCGCGCAAGGGGCCGCCTTCCACCGGTAATTGCATCAGTTCGTCCGGCGACAGCCGGCATGGATCCTGGAAGAGGCCGCCCGCCCGGATAACCGGCTGGTACGGGAGAGTTCCGCCATTTGCTCCCACGTCCGATCCGTGGTAAAATCTCGGAGAACTGATACTTCGTATCTAAGTATTCCCGGTACGGGGTTTTTTCCCTTGGTATCCGCTGTTCCGGCCAACCGGAGGGGAGTTTAACGCCAATGTTCAACCGCCGGAGACTATTGTTCCTCTTGGCCTCCGTATTGTTTCTCCTGGCTTGGGCCGCACCGGCCGGTGCCGTGGAGCGGCTCAGCGGTCAAACGGTCACCGTGCCGCCGGGCGAAATCCTGGGGCCGCTCTTCATAGCGGGGCAGGATGTGGTGATCAACGGCAACGTCGATGGGGATGTCTTTGCCGCCGGTCGCACTATCGTCGTCAACGGGAAGATTGATGGCGACCTTCTGGCGGCCGGACAGACCATTCTTATTAACGGTACCGTGACAGGTAGCGCGCGTTGCCTGGCAAACCAAATAACGGTCCAGGCCAAGCTAGGGCAAAGCCTGACGGCCGTAGCCCGGAACCTCGAACAACTGCCGGGCTCAACGGTAACCCGGGACGTGGTGGCGCTCACCCAGAACACAGTCCTTTCCGGAACAGTGGGACGCCAGGTCCTCGGTGCCGGCTCAAGCATCAGCCTGAACGGTCCGGTCGGCGGTGGCATCCAGCTCTGGTCGGTGAACCGGCTCGACCTGGGACCGGGGGCCGATATCACGGGAAATGTGGATTACAGGTCGCCGGCAAACGCCTTGGTGGACCCCGGGGCTAAAATCACCGGCAAGATTAACTGGCAGCCGCTTCCGGTCAGCCAAACGGCTGCACCGCGCCACCACAGGTTCAACTGGTGGTGGCTCCTGATCTCCTTTGCCGCCGGGGCTCTGGTCTGGGGTCTATTGGCACTGCTCTTTCCCGGCCTTTGGGGCGGTCTCAGTCAGACGGTTCGACGGTCTCCCTGGCCCGCCCTGGGCTGGGGCTTGGTCGGCCTGGTGGCTGTCCCGCCTTTGATCCTTCTCCTCCTGATCACCGTCATAGGCATCCCCCTCTCCCTGACGCTTCTGGCGGCCTACATCGCACTCATCTATGTCGCCGACTTGACCGGCCGTCTGCTGGCCGCCCGCTTCGGCTGGGTAAGGCCCTTCTCACGCGTCGTGTCCTTCCTGGCCGGGTTGGTGGCTTTAATCCTGCTGGGCAAGATCCCGGTGGCCGGCTTTCTCATCAGTCTGGCCGTGGCCTGTCTGGGCATAGGCGCCGTCATCCTGGCCGTTTACCACTGGCGGCAGCGCCCGTCTCAGCCGGTCTCCCCGGACTGACATCCAGGGCATTGTATCATAATTCTGCGGCCTATAACAAAACTAATCCGCAAAATGCGGATTAGTTGAAGCGGATTACTTGAAAACGAGCCCTTGACTGGACATTTTAAGGATCAACATGATGATGTTTAACTTCCAATTCGACTAATTCCGTAAATAAGACCGTATTTCCTTCTTGGAATTCAAAGTCGACATCCCGACCATAACAAGTCACAATTACATCGTCTGCATCATCTTTATCATCGAATACGATCCTTACCTCGTAGTGATTCGAATCAATGTCTACATCAAGCGGCGTATTTGAGCTAGGTGGAAGTTCTATAGGAAACGAAGCAATCAATGTAGGAGGTGCTGTATCCCAATCGTAAAACTGGACAGTTACATCTCTTACCTTGATCAGACTAAAATTAGCTACCTCAACGTGCGCGGCAACCGTCGGTGTATAACAGCGAAAAACATCATAATGGGACCCCGAAATATTCCGCAGGAATATACGCGCCGGTTACGGGTGGTCAGCACCATCCTCCCGGCCGTAGGCCTGGGCGTCTTTCGCCACCTGGCCGATGATACCGTTGACGAAACGTCCCGATTCCTCGCCCCCGTACATCTTGGCCAGTTCCACCGCCTCGTTGGCCGAGACACTCGCCGGGATGTCGCCGCGGTATACGATCTCAAACAGGGCCAACCGCATCACGTTGCGGTCCACGTACGGCATGCGCCTGACTTGCCATTCCCGGCTCAGGTTAGCGATTATGCCGTCGAGTTGGGCCTGGTTGGCCAGTACGCCGTATACCAGGTCGCGGGCAAAAGTCATATCGGCGCCGGAGCAGGCCAACTCGTCACCCAAGTAGGAGAGGGCCCCTTCCGGATCCCCTCCCGTGCAATCCACCCAGAACAATGCCTTGAAAGCGGCATCCCGGGCTGTCCGTCTACCCATCTACCTACCCCCGCCTTAGTGTTCCCGGAAAAAGCGGTTTAGGATATCCCGGAAGTCGAAATGGTCATCCAGGCGCTTCCCGATCAGGTAGCCCAGCACGACGCACAGGGCCACGAACACCGTTTTAAAGAAGCCCCAGGTCACCAACAACAGGCCGAAAAGCAGTCCCAGGACAACGCCCACGACTTTGCCGCGATGACGGCCGAAGAACTCCTCCGTCGATCTATCCAAGCTGCCAACCCCCGTTTTCACTCCACCCGTGGTTTTTTGGCCGTAAGGCTGCCTACCAGGACGCGGACCTCGGTCACCTTCACCCCGGCCACCCGCAGGACGTGCTCGGAGACCTCATCCTGCACCCGGGTGGATAGCGCGGGCCCGCTGACTTCAGGTGAGAGACTCAAGCGGAGCTTGATACCGATACCACCATGGGCCCGGTGAAGATGGGCCTTCACGTCCCGGACGCCGGCGAGTGAAGTGACCTGACGCTCCACCGAATCAGCTATGGCGGCCAGGGCAATCCGTACTTCGCCCAGGCTGCCATCCAATACCACCGACTGCGGCTCGCTGCCCAAACCTGCGTAAGCCCACAACAAGCGGAGACCGGCCAGCACCATCAAGCCCAGAAATATGGTTACTCCATCGCTGTAGGAAGCCGTAGCCAACATCCTGTTCAGCACCGAAAAGGCCGGCTGCCAGCCGGACGTCAGCGCTCCCGACCCCGCGGCGAGAACGGTGCCAACCAATACGAAGAGGAATAAAAGGACCCGGTCAAACAGGCTCACTGATAGTCTGCCCCCACCCTTCCCGCTATTCGGCCCAGTCAGTATTACTTTGCTTTGGCAGAATCCTTTTCATCGTCGCGCACGTCGCCGAAGGCCACACCCTGGATATTGACGTTCACTTCCACCGCGTTCAGGCCGGTCATATCCTCCACGGCCCTTTTCACGCTGACCTGGATCTGGGATGCCACATCGGGAATACGGGAACCGTAGCTGACGATAACGAATATGTCGATGGCGGCTTCGTGCTCGCCCACAGCTACCTTAACGCCGCGGGAGAGGTTCTTGCGGCCCAAAATCTCGGCAATGCCGCCGGCCAGACCGCCGCTCATACCGGCAACGCCCCCGACTTCGGTGGCGGCAATCCCGGCAATGATCCGCACCACTTCGTCGGCGATCCTGATGGAACCCAGGCTGGTATGTTCCTCCCGGATCACGACCTCCTTTTGCTCTTCCACCGTTACCCCTCCCACCAAACAGATTCTCGAGCCGGACCACCAAATGGCAGGACGCTCCAGCCATCTTGGCACAACTTGGCAGGGCGGCCATCAATGCCAACATTATACCATCGTGACCCCGGCCGAGGCAAATTGTTTACCGCCATTCCGATAATTCAGCCTCGCAGGACAACAACACCCGCTACCGGAAGGGATTTTCCCGCTTTCCCTTGAATATGACATTAGGGAACACCGGACGTTTTGCTACGCTGTTTCCCTTAATCCAATCTTGCATGGGTATGGAGTGATGCAATTTGCAGTGCGACCTGATTTCCGGTGATCCGCAGGACCCGGGTTGCGACGCTATTAACGCGCGAATCGACAATCTGGTTGACGACTACAACCAGAAAATTATCCACCGCATTGACAGCGACTACCTGCGGAGGACCCGTTGGTCAGACCGCCTGGCCGACAAGATAGCTGCCTTTGGCGGCAGTTGGCGGTTCATAATTATTTTCTCCACCTTTCTAGCCCTGTGGCTGATCTGGAACCTAATTGGCTTTACAACGCATTTTGACGGGCCGCCGTTTATCCTGCTCAACCTCATTCTTTCCTTTATCGCCGCTTTCCAGGCCCCGATCATCATGATGAGCCAGAACAGGCACGCCGAACAAGATAAACATGAGGCTGTAATTGATTTCGCCATCAACTACAAGGCGGAGCAGGAGGTGGACGACATCCAGGACCACCTGCACCGTCTGGAGGATGACGTCCGGGAGATTAAAGAGATGCTCGCCAAAATGAAAACAGAAGGAAAATAGAAGGTACGGTGACCGTACCTGTATGATCGGGCACAAGGACGTACTTTTATGGAGAAAGGAGGTGTTTTATGACTAGTTTTGATGGCTACTCGTATGGTGGACTTTATTGTGGTGCTTGTTCCATTATGTTGGCTTTCAAGACTGGCGACAAAGATGACTTTGCGTCCTTCTGGAACGCTAAATAGCCTACCAAAAACCGATCCGTCCGGGGGATTCCGCAGGCGGCTTTTTTTGTCGCCCCGGATTCTTCAGGTAGCGCGGTTTTACCCCCCGGAAAAGGTACATACGGGCGTCGCCCGGGTCGCTGCCGCAGCTCGCTTTTCCGCCCGGTCCTTCCCGGCCATTGGCAGTCCTTCCCGGGAAGGGCGCCCGTCCGGGCGGCGAGGATGAGAATTGTTGAACAATATAGAGGAAATAATCGGACCAAGGAGAAAGAATTAGTGTGAGTCCCGACACCTTCTACCACATCAAGCAGGGGAGAAGATTTAAGACGGGGTTAGAGCTCACCGCCTGCCTGGGCACCCTGCCGCCGGTGACCTTCATCTGAACAGGGTGACTTTGTGGACCATCTCCCGGCCCGGGTTGCGCCAAGGAAAGGAGAAAACAGGCTAACCATGCTAAGTGCACCCGACGACGATCTATTCAAGGTTCTTTCCGACAACTCGCCCATCGGCATTTTCATCCTCCAGGACAGCGTATTTTGTTTTGTCAACCCCCAGCTCGAAAACCTTAGCGGGTGTCCGGGTAAAGAATTGCTGGGTGGCGATTTCGGGCGATTCATTGTACCCGAAGACAGGGATGTTGTCAGGCAAAGCGCTATCGCAATGCTGAAGGGTATACGCAGGGTTCCCTACGAGTACCGGTTCCAAAGGCAGGACGGGGAATACCGGTGGGCCATGGAGGCCGTTTCTTCCATAACCTACCGGGGGAAGAGGGCGGTTCTGGGCTACTTTATGGATATTACCGAGCGTAAGCAAGACGAGGTGCTATTCCAGGCCCTTTCCGACAACTCACCCATCGGCATGTTCATCGTCCAGGACGGCGTATTTTGTTTTGCCAACCCTCAGCTCGAAAAC